>NZ_CP061835.1:955944-1274592 GCF_014789145.1 Weissella viridescens
GTGATGTCTTTCCCAATAATTGACTTCCAGTTCTGCTTGTCATAATTTTGCGCCAACGTCTTTTTATCAACGACGATTTCATTCATCCCCGCCTGCTTACCGGCTTTGATGCTATCTGACTTAATGGCGCTGGTCCACGTTTGCAATTGTGACAGTGTTATTTGCTTATTAGGCACGACGCCATCGGTCTTAACGTTTGACACTTGGATACCTGGTTGAATCGTTCCACCATTCTTTACGTCACGCAACTGTTGAACTTGTTCATCAGTGATATACTGCGGATTCGTCCATTGTTGGCTCGAATCAGCTGTATCATCACCACGACGCATAACATTAACTGAACGTGGGTTAACCAGAGAATTCACCTGATCGTTGATATAGGCTTTAACCCCATTTCCCAATCCACCAAACAACAGAACAGCAAACAACCCGATTGCGGTACCGAGAATAATTAATGAATTACGTCCAAAACTATGCTTGAAATGTTTAAAGGCATTACCGTAACTAGCAAAAGCTGAAAGTGGTCGTGATCCAATGTGTGAAGCATCTTCAGGCACTGCATAACGATCACGAAGTTGCTGATCATCATCAATTCGTCCGTCTGCAAGGTGCACAATCCGTGTTCCGGCGTCAGCCACGATTTGTGAATGCGTCACCGTAATGACTAACTTACCTTGTGCCGCAATGTCATTCAAAATATCCAAAACTTCTTGCGTATTTTGAGAATCCAATGCACCGGTTGGTTCATCGGCAATAATCACCTTGGGGTCCTTAGCTAGGGCTCGTGCTATCGCAACACGCTGCTTTTGCCCACCCGATAATTGGTTGGGAAATTTTTTAATTTGATCCTCTAAGCCAACATCGTGTAGTAGCTCGGTTGCTCGCTTTTCCCGATCAGCCTTCGAAAGGTCTGTCATGTCCAATGAAACTAATACATTATCAAGAACGGATAAATGACTAATGAGATTGTATGATTGGTAAATATAACCAATCGTTCCCCGGCGATAAGCATCCAACTCTTTTTCTTGTTTGTGGTCGAGAATTTGTCCGTCAATTGTCACTGTTCCATCGAAATTGCGGTCTAATCCACCAATGATATTCATCAAGGTAGATTTACCACCACCTGATTCACCTAAAATGGAAACAAATTCACCTAGTTCAAAGTCTAGATTAATCCCTTTTAAAACAGGGAATTCATCGTTTCCGAGATAATAGGATTTTTTAATATCCCGTAAACTCATAAATGTCATGCTTGTTTGTCCTCCTCGGGCACTGAACACTAATGTATTCTTCATTATATTGTAATTTGTAGTATATACTTATTTTGAGTAAATGAACATACATGCCTGCTTCAAAATCAAAAAAGTGGATGTTTTAGCATCCACCTAAACCATCTATGCTTCAAAAGCCGTATTGGCTGCTTGAATAAACTGATCAACTAAATCATCCGGCACACCTAACGCCACTAATCCCTTTAAAGGGAAATTTGTTGCCATTTTCAACATCGTTTTTTGTTCAGCATTTGCCGTTTTTTCATCGGCACTAATGGTTTGTGTAAATCCGCCCATTACCCGACCAAAATAATCTTTAAAAAGTTGGAAAGCCTTAGGTAGCGCAATAATATCGGCGATTGAAGTCTCACGTGAAAAATGAATGTGTTTTGGCGTTAACATGTTCATTTCAATTGACTGCGTTAAACGAATATTGCGCGCAGAAGCCCCCACTTCAATCTCATAAAGGCCATTATCAGCTTGCCAAACATTTTTGTCAGGATTAAACCAACTAAAGTCGTGACTTGATAACACAAACGTCACTGTCCGCTCTTCGCCGATGGCCAAAGCAATTTTTTCAAATCCACGAAGTTCATGTGTCGGCATTGGTACATCGCTTGTGCGGTTCCCAATATATAATTGGATAACTTCTTTACCTGCACGCGAACCAATATTTTTAACATCCACTTTAACAACTAACCGTTTCTTAGTCACGTCTTCTTCAACAACTAAGTTTCGATAACTAAATTGCGTATATGATAGGCCATGACCAAAGGGATAGGCCACTGCCATCTTTCTTGTATCATAGTAGCGATAACCCACAAAAATACCTTCATGATAAACTTCATGATTTAAATCACGATCAAAGGTCTCATACATTGGTGTATCCGCTAAGCGTTTCGGAAATGTTTCAGCTAACTTACCACTTGGATTTACAACGCCTGTTAAAACGTCTACAAGTGCTTGACCACCAGCTTCACCACCTAAATACCCTTCAATGATCGCCGAAACTTGGTCAGCCCAACTGACATCAACTACGGATCCGTTCGACAAAACAATCGTTAACTTACTTTCTAGCTGCTGATTGGCAATGGCCTGCAGTAAGTGGACTTGATTATCAGGCAAGTCAATGTCTGTTTTGTCGAATCCTTCCGACTCATCTTCATCCCGATAGCCCAAGGCTAAAATGACATGGTCATAATGCGGTAGCACATCCAAAACCGTTTGTTCTTTTGTACGGTCAACCTCAACTGTATTTTCTGAAAAGCCGGGTAAATAATCAACTGTAAAATCACTCATCTGAAAGGCTTCAAGCATAGAAGTTACATGCGTACTTGTCACGTGGGAACTACCACCACCCTGGTAGCGCGGTTCTTTTGCAAAGGGTCCCACAACGAGCACCGAGTCAGCTGATTTCAGTGGTAACGTATTTTTATCATTTTTAAGTAAGACCACACCCTCTCGAGCAATATCTAAGGCTATTTGATGGTTCTCACGTTCACTCGTACGTGGCGCATGATTAGTAATCGTTAACTGTTCTACCATTCGTAGCACATGCCGAACAGCTTGATCCAATTCACTTTGAGTGATATCACCAGATTCAACCGCTTGCAACACTTTTTGATGTGAAGATGCTGAGTTACCTGGCATTTCCAAATCAATCCCTGCTTTGAGTGATTTGACCGGGTCACCCACAGCATACCAGTCAGACATAACCACCCCAGCATAGCCCCATTCATCACGCAACAATGTTGATAACAGGGCTTTATTTTCGACAACCTGGGTCCCATTTAATTTATTGTAAGAGGCCATCACACCAGCTGGGTGCGCATGTTTAATAATGTGCTCGAACGGCTTAAGATAAATCTCATGTAGCGTCCGACTATCTAAATCAGAAGAATTCGTCATCCGTTGATTTTCTCGATTATTTGCAACAAAATGCTTGACGGTCGCACCTATACCTTGGCTTTGAACCCCTTTCACATAGGCACAACCGAGTTGCCCAGCCAATAATGGGTCTTCAGAATAATATTCAAAGTTGCGCCCCCCTAACGGAGATCGTTTTATATTCACGCCAGGCCCTAAGACCATGTTCACATCGTTATCATGCGCTGCCTTACCCAAGGCTACCCCGAGTTGATGTGCCAGTTCACGGTTAAATGTAGCCGCCACCATCGCCGCAGCTGGAAATGATGTGGCAGTTTGACTTTGGTTAACTGATTGATAATCCGTATCACGCGACTGCTTACGTAAACCGGCCGGTCCGTCAGCCATCATAATTTCGGGCACTTGTGGATCCGAAAACTTGGCTGTATACCAATTATCCACACCTGAAACAAGTTTTACTTTTTGTTGATTGGTTAAAGCCTTCATAATTTCATCAATTTGCATATTTTCATCTCCAATAAATAAATTACGTTAAAGCGCTTACATTGTTATTGTATCAGATTTTAAACACAATTTTAATCCTTGACATTATATTGATATAAGATATATTAGACAGTGTGAAAACGCTTACAAAAATATATACGAGGATGCTCTTATGACAATTTCAAAACATAGCCCCCTATTTAAATTTACCATTCTATCGATTTCACTTTTCCTAGGTTCAGCCAGTGCCATGTCTGGTGCCATCCCTGTCATGCACCAAGGCATGAACAATGTGTCACTTGGTTGGATTGAAAATTTGATGACTATACCAAGCCTATCTGTTTTAATTATGCTGCTCATTAGCCCCTTTATCGCGAACAAGTTAGGTATTAAAACAACGATTTTGCTTGGTTTAGGTATCAGTGGTTTCATGGGAATTGTCCCAGTCTTTACCAACAATTTTTACCTCATTCTCATCTCAAGAATCGGACTGGGAATTGGATTGGGAATCTACAACTCATTAGCTTACAGTATTATCAGTTACTACTATACCGGTACGGAACGATCAACTATGATGGGTCTCCAAAGTGCCATGACTGGTATTGGTAACCTAGTGATGCGTTTAATGGCAGGTGCCTTGGTCACTGTATCTTGGCATGCCGTGTTTATGATGTACGGCTTGATTCTCCTTGTTATCCCACTCTTCTTCCTGATTGTACCGAATGACAACCGTCAAGCTGTCGAACCAATCACTGATGATCAACCCAAACAAAAAGAATCCATCAATATCAAAGTTATTTTCATTGCTGGAACCGTTCTCTTTCTAATGCTCTTACCAAACTTAATCGGTATGAAGCTTCCATCAATGGTAACCGAAGAAAATCTTGGTACCGCGGCCACGGCAACGCTAGGTTTAGCCGGGATGGGCTTAGCTCAAATGTTTGGTAGTGGTTTATATGGATTCATTGAACGTTTCTTAAAGGCTTGGATTTTACCACTCGCTTTTATTGGGGGTAGCCTAGGTATCTTAATCATCTATACCGCTAACCAATTACCAATGGTCATTGCCGGTGCACTTGCCTTTGGATTCTTTGTTTCAATGGCTGCACCTTATCTTTTGACGCTCGCAGCTGATGTTGCCCCCATTGGATCAGCTAATCTTGCATCTGCCGTCGTTTTGCTTGGTGTCAATGTGGCTACCTTCATTGCGCCCACATTTTGGAACACCCTTGGTAAGCTAGTAGGTGCCACGGATCCACGTAGTATCATTTCAGATGGTATGGTCTTAATGGTCCTTATGGCAGTAATGTCAATCCTTTATGCTATCAAGCAAAAAAATAGTCATGCCACAACACCTGACGTTAGTGAAGAAATTTAATCGTAATAAAAAAGGATGTTGAACTTGGGTTCAGCATCCTTTTTTTAATTTCAACAATAATCAGCCATTCATTAGAATTCTCATACGTTCTTAAGTTATATCTTTCGTATACTTATTTTAAGCTATTTCAATATCAATATTCGCTCTATATCAAGCATCAGGACGCTTTTGACAATCTTTACACCTACTTTCATTTATTGATAAAATACAAAGTTGTGCGTAAAAAAGCTTACGCCATTATGCTAGACATTGATTTACTAAAAATAATTCACCATAAGGAGCACCTCATGCAAACGCTTAAGCATTCTTTACTTGCCCGTTTTCTCTCAATTGCATTAGCAATCGGGATTATTAGCAACATGATTAACCCGATGATACCGCAACCATTGGAGGCGGTATTCATCTTGGTCGTAACCGTTTTGGTTTGGTTCGCCATTAAGGCAGTTTTACCCTTAATTGACCGACTTACTAAACACCAAGTTAAATGGATTATCATCGGCGCTTTGGGACTCATGTTAGTTGGCCAAATTTTGGTCTTACACTATCTACCTGTTACCGTCTATCACGATCCGTATCGTGTCCTTTCACAGGCTGATCAAATCAGCCACGGTAATCCAGTATGGCAAAGCACCTATTTCTGGCGTTATCCTAATAACGTGACCATCGCATACCTGCTATCAGTATGGTTAAAGTTCACCAATTTATTTGGATTGACAACCAACATGTCATTGCACATTCTCTCAATCTTAACGCTCGACACATTTATTATGTTGATGCTTAAGACCATGTATCAAATTAGTCATAAAAATCGCCACATCTTATTCGGTGGTTTAGCCTTTATGGTTTTTACACCATTCGCATATACCTACTTTTTACAAGTCTTCTATTCAGACTTACCGTCACTTCTATTACTGTTAATTATTTTTAGCATTATTTATTTTTGGCCTGAATACACCGGATGGCGCCAATGGGCCGCTGGTATTACCCTTGTCTTAGCCGTGATGTTAGGGCAATTATTAAAGCCAAATATTATTGTTTTGATTCCTGCAATTTTAATGGTTTGCGCTGTTCTTTTCTATAAAAAGACATTATCACTCGTTAAAATTCTGATTCCAACGGTTCTCATCGTTGTTGGTTTTGGATTGAGTGTTCCTGCTAAACAAGCCATCTTCTCTGAAACAAACTATACCAAAGATGAAGCGTTTGAACTTCCAACCGTTTCTTGGATTGCAATGGGACTGAATAAAGATTCTCGCGGAACTTATAGTGGTGATGATATCGGGACCGAAATTCAAATTCCAACCAAATCAGAACGTGCAACTTTTGAAACAAAGGTGGCAAAAGAACGTATTCAAGAGCTCGGTCCATTTGGTTTATTAGAACAGTGGACTATTAAATTAGGCATTTTCCTAAACGGTGCCAATCCGCATACCTTCTACAATGGTGGGTTACAAGCGGCACCGGCTTGGAAAGCTAAGCATAGTGAATTCCTAAATTACTTAGTTAGCATCATCTACCAAGTTGGCACAATCTTGTTATTTGCCAACGTCATGGTCCGTGCCTGGGCTTGGCGTCCAAAACTAAATAGCCAGGCCGAAATGACCACCTTAATTGCGATCGTTACAACACTTGGATACATGGCTTTCCACAGCTTAGTTTGGGAAACAGAGCCACGCTATGGGCAAATTATCTTACCTTTGGTTATGTTTGTCCTTGCTGCCCTGCCTGCACCACATTTCGCTGAGAAATCATTTGGAAAGCGTTGGCGCTATGTGATGCCTGCGATTGCAGCCATCGCTTTGTTTACCTCTGCGGCTTTCCTAAGTGATTATTATCCTAAGAAACAAATTGTAGCGGCACAACGTAGTCAACTGTCTACGCAATATGGTGCTCGTGCAGCCAGCTTACCTAAACGTTCAGTTGTGACCCAGAAAGTAACGCTTAACGGGCCAGCTAAACGGGTTTCAGTTCAAATTCATGAAGGTTCAACGTTTGAAGGTGAGATTATAAATCTCAAAACCAAGCAACGCTACGTTTTGAAACAAACTGCAGCTAACTATATTTATGAAGGTCATTTGCCAGCTGGTGATTACCAACTATCATTCATCAATCATCAAAATAAGGATCAGCTTGCCGATGTTGTTTCAACTAAAAACTACAAGCTTGCCCCTTACCCACTTGTGATTAATGACAAGGCAAACCCACACGCTTCACTTGTTTATAAAATTCAAAAATAAACTTGAAACCATCCAATATCATGTTGGGTGGCTTTTTTTATTAAAAAAAGGGACCCAAAGCTTGGGTCCCTTTTACTTTAAATCTCACACGTACACCAATTCTTTAATTGGCTGGCTGAATAGTGGGCTTGTTCGCCCCCTTCGAAGCGAACTAAGTATTGCTCGCTCGTTGGATCATAGCCCATAACCAAAGCTGGTGTCTGCAACTTGGTTGGCTCTTGTACTTGAACCGAGCTACCGATCATAAATTCTGACATCGCCTTTTCCTCCTTTAATCTTGAATATTAATGAACTTAAATTGATCAAAATCAAAAAGACCTTGATCGGTTATTTTCAAACTCGGAATCACAGGTAAAGCCATAAATGATAGGGTCAAAAATGGATCAAATATGATATCACTGATTTGTTGAAAAGCTGTTTGTAACTTTTGATTCTCGGCATACACGACTTCATATGGTTGATCGGACATCAATCCACCAATCGGTAATGGCAGTGTCACGATATGATTGGCATCAATTACCACGACTTGTCCGCCACCCATCTCACGCAAAGTGTCTGCAGCGAGCACCATGGCTGCATCGTCATGTCCAGCTAGGATCATATTATGAGAATCATGTGCAACTGTTGCGCCAATTGCACCTTGCTTAATCCCTAATCCTTCAATCACACCCACACCGTGGCCTAAATCGTGATAACGTTCAGCAACTGCAATTTTATTAAATGTTGCATCAGCTGCAAAGAACCCATTTTCAACTGATACCGGTACCTCGATATGCTCGGTGGTAATATGGTGCGGCATAATTTTGATGACATGTGCCGGCTGGTCAGCTTTGAGTGGCAGCGCCAAATCGTCAGTGTTTAAAGTAACATGCACTGGTACTTTGAAATCAACTGAAGCAGCCACAGCGCCACCATCTACCCATTGCCCATTAATCATTACCCGTGCTGGTTCAGCATTTACTTTATCTGGTAAGATCACAAGATCGGCTAAATAACCGTCGGTTAAAGCACCAAGTTGAGGCAATTCTTCCGCTAAAGCAGCGTGGTAACTTGCCATCGTAAAGGCTTGTTCAGGTCGCATCCCCGCCTTAATCGCCATTCTAACATTCTCATCGATAGAACCTTCTTGCACAAGATCATGCACACTTTTATCATCAGTGGCAAAACTAAAGGCCCGTTGATTAAGCGTTGTAACCGCCGGTAATAGTGCCAATTCATCAGCTTCTACTGTTCCTTGACGAATTAATACTGCCATCCCTGCGTCTAAACGTTCTTGCGCCTCTTGCACATTTGTCGCTTCGTGATCGGTTTTAATACCATATTGTCGATACACCGCCAATTGTTCACGTGATAAGCCTGAAGCATGCCCATCTGCGTGCCTACCATGCGCATTAGCATCGGCTATTTTTTGAAGCATATCCGGTTGTTGTTGTGCAACTGCAGGAAAATCCATGACCTCAGCTAATCCATTCACTTCTGGCTCTTGGTAAAACGGCGCTAAACTAGCAGCATCTAATACTGCACCCGTTCTTTCAAAAGGGGTTGCAGGTACTGATGAAGGCAACATAAAGAAAAATCTCACCGACGTCTTTCGCGCATCATTCAGCATATAGTTCAATCCATCCGTTCCAGCAACACTAGCTAACTCATGTGGGTCAGCTATCGCGCTAGTAACACCATGTTGTGCCAAAAGGCGTCCCAACTCGGCCGGTCTTAGTAAACTACTCTCAATATGCATATGGGCATCAATCATCCCCGGAACAATGTACTGGTTCTGTGCATCATAGACTTCATCTGCAACTAAGTGGGTACTTGGCCCACGTAAGACAATTTCATTTTGTTCAATCCAAAGTTCGGTTTTTTCAAATTCTTCTGTAAATACATTTAAAATTTGTGCATTCGTAATGTGCAACATGGTTTTCCCTTTCAGATATCAACTTGGCTATTGTTAAATACTATAAAACAAATACCAGTTAATTAAAAGGTTATTTCTGAAAAATGTTCGCTTAAGCAAACGATTCAACGAAAAAAATCCCATTATTCATTTCAAACATACCGTAAAGACGAACTTTAAAACAATATAGTTTCCAATTCATATTATTTAACTTGATATTTCTGTTTTTTCATAAATAAATACGTAACACTTAAAACATTAATCATTAATGTCAATATACCAACATTTATATGAGCATAGTTAAGTAAGCTAATTAAAACCAAAAAAATCTGATTATTGATGGATAAAGTTTGTAACAACACTTTTGTCGGAATATCGGAATTTTCTTCAATATAACTACGGCGTATCGAAATTTGCGTTAATTGACTAAATCCCTGAACAATTGAAAATGCGATTGTTAGCAAAACTGCACTAATATTCAACCAATCGGCTAGCAAAAAGACAAAAATAACAGCTATATATAGCAAATAAATACTACCGTCAGACTGTTCGGTTAATTGCAATCGTTTAAAAACTGTCAAAAATAATAAAGTGACAATCCCAGGTATCACAAACGGAAACCACAATAGCCCCAATCTTTGCTGTGTAAAGGACGCTAAAAGTTGCGGAATCCAAATGACTGAGACAGAGCTCATGATGCCTAGAATAACAAAATACTTTTTTTCACGAATTGGCTTTTGATTTTTATGTGATTGATGCCGATCACGTGATGTAACCAATTTTAAATTCAATAATTTAGGCTTCATGCACAAAATAAATAAGAAAGCCAAGCCTAAAACCGCCTCTAGTAATATGCCAAATTTTTGAGGTGGCCAAGCATACAACCCACTGCCAAGTGCAAAGCCAACTAGAACAGTAAATACATTTAGAGTAGCCGTATTCATGAATCCTTGTTGGACATCTTTTGCTTCGACAAGAATCTGACTGCTTAACAATGTGCTAATGGCACTACTAACAATTTTTTGAATAAAAATTACAAACAAGATAGACGCGATGCCTCTATAATCCACAATCATAAAATAGAAGATGGCCATGAATAAAGCAATCATCCACGCTATGAACGGCAATCGTAAAAATTTCAGTTGATACTGCGTAGCCATAAATACGATGATTGCTGCCACGCCACCAATCATCAAAACAATTAAATTATTTGGGATGTCTTGACTCACAACATAAGCGGTTGCGTAAGAATATAGGAGTGAATCCAGCAAGTTAAAGATAAAACTCGCAATCATCGTGCTTCCATATTTAAGTTTTCCAAATATCCTTCTTCCCATGTGTACATTCATACCATCAGCTCCCAATTCGTTTACAATTAAATAATTATGAAAGTATAATTAGAAAACAATGGTAAACCAATTTGCTATATAATACAAATGATTTGTGCATTTAGTACAAAAAAAGCCCTTCACTGCGTTGGATAGGCTTTTCAAGATTATGTTTTATTTTTCAGAATTCATCAGATCATGCTCAAGCGGTAGCGTAACTGCTAATTGCAGTTTCTGGATGACTTGCGTCAATATATTATGTGGCATGTCTTCAATATACTGCCATTTACGTGCAATAAAATCAAAAGACTTAAGTTGCTCTGTGTATACAGTCCCAGATATTTTCGTACGCTCGTCTAGCGCAACATGCAATGGGTATTCAGGCCCATCATAACTACCATGCGAAATAGGGACAATCCAAACAAAATGTGATGTTTGCATCAGGATATCGTTGCTGACAACGACTGCCGGCCGTCGCTTAACAATTTCGTGCCCCGCGGCCGGTGAAAAATTAATGTAAATGATTTGCCCTTGCTTCGGGTAAGTCCGTTCGCTCATTAATCCTCCCCCTCATCTGCTTGCCATTCGTCATCACTAGGTTGATAAATACCTTCCCAATCTTCAAATAACTCCGCCAAACGAACTGCATTCACAACTACCTCTTCGTCAACTGGCTTTAAAACAATTGCCCCATCAGCGCGTTGCGATACGTCTAACACTGTTCCTGATTTAGGTGCATAGTCTTCAGGGATACGTACAAATTGGCCATGTTGGTCGGTTTCAATACGTTTTAGCATAAGCGTTCAACCTCCTGATACCAAAAAGACCGCCCCAAGGCGATCATCGGTTTAGTTATTTAATAGGTATTTAGCATCGAATTCAGGGTCTTGACTCGTTAAAATCTTAGGACCATCCTTAGTCACAACCAATGTATGCTCATATTGACATGACCATGAACCATCTGCAGTTTCAACTGTCCAACCATCATCGGCACGCGGCGGCTTAACTTCCCATGAACCCATATTAATCATTGGCTCAATGGTCAGTGTCATCCCTTCCTTCAAACGTGTTCCATGTCCAGCAACGCCATAGTGCGGTACTGCAGGATCTTCGTGCATGGTGGGTTGGATACCGTGTCCAATATAATCGCGCACATTTCCATAACCCGTTGTATCGATATAGCTCTGAATTGCATTACCAATATCACCAATACGATTGCCAACTTGCGCTTGGTCAATGCCAAGGTAAAGTGCCTTGTGCGTGACATCCATTAAGTTCTGAACTTCTGGTGAAACTTCACCAATGGCATAGGCCCACGCTGAATCTGAGTAGTAACCATCCAAATCAACGACCGTATCAACCTTAACAAGGTCACCATTCTTTAAAATACGCTTTTTACTTGGAATGGCATGCGCAACTTCTTCGTCGACCGCCACACAAGTTGCATACTTGTAACCTTCAAAACCTAATTCGGCTGGACGACCACCACGATCTTCAATAAACTTGCGACAGAAATTTTCAACATCCATTGTTGAAAGACCGGCCTTGATATAACTACGGAGGGCAATATGCATATCAGCTAATAACTTACCTGAACGTGCCATCCCATCAATTTCACGTTGTGACTTAATTGTAATCATTTTATTTTCTCCAAACTATTTCAATCTCTACTATAGTTATAACATAAATTGACGCAAAATACTGTACTAGCCTAGTTGCTCCGCCATGTCTTTCACCAAAAAGTCTGCTATAATCAGGGTTATTATAAATATGTGTTGCGTTAAATAAACAATGCAGCAAGGACAACTAGGAGTCTTTTATGGAACGAAAATTATCGGCCCGCCAAGTCCAAATGATTGCCTTGGGTGGTACCATCGGTGTCGGTCTCTTTATGGGATCTACTTCGACAATCAAATGGACCGGACCTTCTGTCTTAATTGCCTATATTGTGGCAGGTGCCTTTTTATACTTAATCATGCGGGCACTTGGGGAAATGCTCTATGTTGACCCTGACACAGGTTCTTTTGCTAAATATGCCACTGAATATATTCACCCTGTTTGGGGCTATCTAACCGCTTGGAGTAATATTTTCCAATACGTCGTCGTAGGTGTCAGTGAAATGATTGCGATTGGTGGATACATGCAATTCTGGTGGCCACATCTTCCTGGTTGGTTACCTGGAGTTGTCGCCGTCCTATTCTTGTGTCTGGCAAATGTTGCCTCAGTTAAAATGTTTGGGGAATTAGAATTTTGGTTTGCTTTGATTAAGGTATTAACCATTGTCCTCTTTATTATTTTGGGCTTGGGGGTAATTATATTTGGTTTCGGTAATCACGGTCAGCCCATCGGATTTTCAAATCTGTGGAAGTATGGTTTCTTTACCGGAGGTGTCACAGGGTTCATCTTTGCCCTTTCAATCGTCTTAACATCCTACCAAGGAATTGAGTTAATTGGGGTCACTGCCGGTGAAGCTGAAGATCCACAGCACACGCTGGTGAAAGCGATTCACTCAACACTCTATCGCATTCTGATTTTCTACGTCGGGGCCATTTTCGTGATTCTTTGTATCTATCCATGGAATCAGTTGAGCAGTGTCGGCTCACCGTTTGTGCAAACTTTTGCCAAAATTGGGATTACCTCAGCAGCTTCAATTATTAACTTCGTTGTTTTGACAGCAGCCTTATCCGGAACAAATTCTGGTATTTATAGTGCTAGTCGTATGGCTTATCGTCTTGCAGATGAACACGAATTGCCAAAGGCATATAAGAAATTGAACCGTCACGGTGTTCCAGCTTATTCAGTCATTGCTATTTCATTAGGCATCTTGATTGGCGTGATTTTAAATGCGATTGCACCCCTTTTCTTCAAAAATTCGGGCAATGCCTTTGTGATTGTCTATAGTTCCAGTACCTTGCCGGGAATGATTCCGTGGTTTGTAATTCTAGTGAGTCAGTTACGTTTTCGTAAGGCGCATCCTGAATTACTAAAGGATCATCCTTTTAAAATGCCATTATCACCGTGGTCAAATTATATAACGATTGTTTTCTTAGCAATCACGTTAGCTTTCATGTTCTTTAATCCTGAAACGCGTGTTTCGTTAACCGTTGGATTAGTCTTCTTAGCCATTATGGCTGGTGTTTACTTTACAAAATTTGCTAAAAACGATCATAACTAAACAAAAGCTGAGTACGTTGCCAATGCAACATACTCAGCTTTTTTAGTATCAGATGGTTTTACAACCCCTGAAAAAGTTCACTAACCACAGCAATGTCATTTTGACAAAACAAATGAATATGTGAATATCCATGTTTTCGTAAATCAACAATTTGCTTAATCGTTAGCGCTAACCCTTCCGATCTAAACGCATTTACATCTGTTTGCGTGAGGAGTCCCTGAACCACTGGACTTGGTGTCACTTGTGTTAACTGAATCATCTTTATGACACGTTCGCGTTGCACGTAAGGCATGATACCAATGATTAAGGGCATCGAAACTTGAGCCGTTCTCAGTGCTTGCTGAAATTGATATAGTCGATGGTTGTCCATTACCACCTGCGTCATTAAGGTCTTGGCCCCCGCCAGGCGTTTTCTTTCCACCGTCTGAATGGTTTGCTGTAAATTATCATCTTCAGGATGTCCTTCCGGATAAGCTGCTCCCAGCACCTCAAATTCCCCCGTCTTTTCGATAAAGCGAATCAAGTCATCCCCATGCCCAAAAGCGTTTGGTTCCCCGTCACCCCGAACTGCAAGGACGGTTTGAATTCCCATACCTGAAAGCTTTCGTAGCAGTTCTTGAACTTGCGCCTGGGTTTGGTGACTTCCTGTAATATGGGGAACAATCGGCACCTTGATGCACTCTAGTAATAACTGAATGAATGACAAAACGGGTGTGGCCAGTTCAATGCTACCACCTGCCCCAAGTGTAATTGCAATAAATTCAATTTCGTCACTTGGTAATGTTTGAAGCTGTCTAATGAGGTCTTCCTGTTCACCAACAGTGGCTGGTGTACTGATTTCAAGGGAATATTTTATCGTTTTTTCCATTATCCTAAATCTCCAATAAAAAAACTATGGATTCATCGAATCCATAGTTACAGAATCTATTTATTTTGGTGTCACAACACCATTCTTGTCAACATGATACTCGTTCAAAACACCATCGCCTTGACCTTGTTCGGCGAGCTTCTTGTCTCGAATCATAACATCGTAACCTGATCCAGATTCTGAAGCAATCGTTCCGACTTGAAGTCCGTTTAAATCAAGTCCATTCTGTTGTGCGTAATCAACAACGGCTTGTGATGCGTTTCCTTGTGCATCCTTTTCAAACGGTACTGCTGGTTGTGGTGTTACCGGAGTAGTTGCCGCAGTACTTACAGATGTTGCTTGTGCTTGGCCTGCAGGTGCCACAGTTTGTGATGTCACTGGCTCGGTTTGATTTTGTTCATTTGTGTTTTGTGTTGTCGCAACCTCAGTTACTTCAGCCGTTTGGGTTTCAGCTGGTGTAACAGCATCCACTGATGTCCTAGTTGCAGTTGTTTTAACAGCAGGCTTTGTGACAACCTTCTTGTGTGTCCGTTGCTTTGCAACTGGACGTGCGGAGCTAGAAGATTGTGCCATTGTTTCTTTATGATTTGAATTTGCGCCGATTACAGCCACACTACCAACAACAACTAGGAATGCCACAGCAAGACTTACGATGACTTTAAACTTCTTTGACTTAACTTCTAACCCCGTTTTCTTTTTTTGTTTAACGCTTATCTATGTGTCAATTATATTACGAGAATGAAACAAAACGCAACAATTATTTTAGAATATGTCACAAATTTAACAATTGTTAACATTTGCGACATATTCTATCAGCATCATAACCAAAATAAAAACGTGTACATCAATCAGGATGTACACGCATCGATTATAGTCGACGTTGACCAGTATATTCAATTGATGGGAATAAATAGATAAAGCGTTGCAATTGCTTTTGAGTCAAGCCCATTTCAATCATTGGAACAAATGTATTCATACTGTTTACCGCTTCATGACTCATTTCTGCAGCACCGACTAACACATGCTCTTGATTGAAAATCAAAGTCAAGTACGCTTCCGTTTCGTTTCCTACTTGGCGGAACCAATCACTTTGGTAGTCAACATTTGTGATTTGATACTTTTCCGGATTAGCTTCGGCTTCTGCCACTGAAACACCCACTTGCGTGATGCGTGGTGAAGTAAAGACTACTGTCGAAATGGCAGGATAATCAATTGGTTCAGTTGATTCACCAGAGAATTGTGATGCGAGATAACGAGAATCGAAAGCAGCAACTGGTGTTGTCTTTGGTAATGCATGATCAACCACATCTCCAGCGGCATAAATATTGGCAACATTTGTTTGTAAATGATCATTAACTGGAATACCACGATCAGTAGACTCCACACCTGCCGCTTCCAAATTCAAATAGTCATGATTAGGTTGGCGTCCTGTTGCATCAATAATGTAATCCGTCTCCAACAACAAATCATTTTGTCCCTTAACTTGGAACCCATCCACCGTTTCTTCAACTGATTCAATGGTTTGATTTGGAATAAAGCGTACACCACGGCGCTTTAAGTCAGCAACAACTCGTGTTACGTATTGTTGTGGAAATGAACGTAGGTATTTATCTGAGTGCGTGATAATATCAACCTTGGCTCCTGCCGCATTGGCAATTGTCGCAAATTCCATTGCAATATATCCACCACCAAAAATCGTCACATGTTCTGGCATATCAGCAATAGATAAGAAATCAGTTGAATCATGTACAAATTCTGAGCCTGGCATATCTAAGCGATGAGGTCGTTGACCAGTTGCAATCACAATTTTGTCAGCAGTCACCATCTTGCCATTAATTGACACAGTATGGGCATCAACAAAGTCAGCATGACCTTTAAATACAGTAATCCCTTCCTTAGTTAAACGTACTTCATTATGATGTGATTGAGGATCAATTAATTCATGTTTGTGGGCCATTAAATCTGACCAATTAATGAAAATTGAACCTTCGACGCCACGATCTTGCATGGCTTCAACTTGACGGGCATTCAACGGGGTGATCTAGCACAATTTTGGCGTTACAGCCATAATTAGAACACACACCTCCAAATAAAGCTTCTTCAGCCACAGCTAATTTTAGCCCTTGTTTGGCCAATGGTACTGCTCCATTCCATGTGGCTTGCCCACTTCCGATATACAAAACATCATAATCAAATGCCATTTAAAGTGTCCTTCTCTTTCTATTCAATGCATTAATTCTACCAAAACTGACTTAAATTAAGTTTAGCATAAAAAAAAGACTGACCGGAGTCAGTCTTTTTTTAACTATTGCACGCGAGGTTCTGCATCCTTTGCATCCTTGGCGTCCTTAGAATCCTTTGACTTATCATCATCAGACTTCTTAGTTGCACTAGTTACCTTATCTTGCAATGATTGGCTGTCAGCTTCGTATTGCGCCTTTGACTTAATATCAATGACTTCAACGTTGAATTCAACCAAATCCAAACCAGTCATTTCCTTCAAGTTCTTGGCAACCAAGTCCTTCATTTCGTTGTAGATACCACGAACATCCTTACCGTATTCAACAACGATTTGCATGTCGGCTGCAACTTGCTTTTCACCAACTTCAGTGTTGATACCAGCTGTTGTCTTATCAGTGTTAACAAGCTTATCTGCGATGTTTGAGAAGAATCCGCCATCAACATTTAGCAAACCATCAACCTTATCCAATGAAATACCAATAATCTTTTGGATAACCTTGTCATCAAAAGTTAACTTTCCTGAAATTTCGTTTGTCTTTGCGGGTGTGTTTGTCTTTGTGTCTGTCATATTTTTATCCTCCAGATAAATCGTGTTTACTTAGTATCTTTGCTAAAGAATCCAGAATCTTGTAGGTATAACCCACCACCGATTCCAACTCCAGTCAAAATAACGACCAATAGGGTCTTCCAGAAACCAAATTCAAGGAAAAGAACTGCTAGAACTAATCCAGCGGCTCCACCAAGAATTGGCCACTTATAAGCTGCCCAAATATCTTTTAATGTATCCATTGTCTGACTCCTCTTATCTTATATTACTCTAGATTTCTTTGATCCATCTACGGCAACATCTGATTTTTTACTCTTCTTACTTGTAGCAAGATTAACACGAACAGTCTTCTTTTGCTTCAAACCAATCAAATTAGTCAAATCCTGTGTTAATTGATCTGCCCACATTTGCTCAATTTCAGCAACGTTTGACGCTGAATTATTTAATTCGCCTCGCACCTGAACCTTAATCTTCTTACGACGAATGTTAATCTTGATCTTTGGATTATTTACAAATGTTTGATCTTCTAAACTAGCCGTGACAAATCCCAAAAGTGCCTTACGACTAATACGTAATTGACTGTTTTTATCTTTAAAAACATACGCATCCACTTGACGTGGGTAGAACAAAACAATAATAAACCCAAGAACTGAGATTACGCCCAAGACAACTGCCGCCCAAAAACTAAAGAGACGCCAATATTCATTGGTCATAATGAAGCGATGAATTTCTTCATACGTCTTGCCAGTAAAATTAAAGTTTGCTGGTGCAACCTTATAGTACGTAAAAATCAATGTTCCAAAGAGCAACATCAAGATTAGGTAAAACAATAAATAGCCTAACTTCTTACTTCTTTTCACAACATCACCTCCTGCCAAACATGATACATGATTTCATAAATCATTTCAATTCTAATTAACGTCTAATGCACATTTATTTTATAAATCCATTTTTCTGTAAGAAATTCTGTGCGACGGTACTTGCTTGCTGATGTTCAATTGCTACTTGATAATTCATTTTAATCATATCTGACTCAGAAATATGCCCTTTTAATTGATTTAAACTTGCTTGAATTTCGGGATAGTCACGTAAAACCGCCGGTCGAACAAGTGGCGCGCCTTGGTATGGTGGAAAAAAATGTCGGTCGTCTTTTAAGACAACTAAGTTTTGCGCTTTTACTTGCGGATCAGTTGTATAGGCATCGACAACTTGCACCTGCTTATTTTTTAAAGCTTCATACCGCAGACTAGGTTGTACACTTTTAACATTTTTAAACTGCAAGTTATACGCCTTCTTAATGCCTGGATAACCATCAGATTGATTATAAAAATCACTTTCAAAAGCTGCCGCAAGCTGGGGACTGACGTGCGCTAAATCCGAAACTGTTTTGAGTTGATATCGCTGGGCCGTCGCTTGATCAACAGCCAAAGCATAGCTATTTTCATAAGCCATAGGTTGTAAATAATCCAATTGATCTTCGTTTTTTAAGACCTTCCGAGCTTGTTGATAGACCTGTTTAGGTTGATGACTGACGAGTTTTTGTGGGTGGATACTTTGCAATACGGTCCCTGTAAATTCAGGATATATATCAATTTGGTCATTTTTAAGTGCTCGATATAAAAATGTTGTATTCCCAAAGTTCGGCTTTAGTTCAACTTCTAATTTCGGATTGTCAGCTTCGATCAGTTCCTTATACATATTCATTAGAATTTCCGGTTCACTACCCAGTTTCCCAGCTATGATAATTTTTTGATGCTGTTGTGTTTGATAATAATGATAACTGCCATACCCTAGACCAGCTATGACAAGGCAACTTGTAAGCATTACGAGATATTTTATTGAAAATCGACTTAAAAATTGTAGGCCGATCGAAAAAACAACGGCCAACACGGCCGATAAACCAGCCCCAATTAATAACTCAGTATTATCATTGTTCTGGATTCCCTGCATAATGAAGGTTCCTAATCCACCACCACCAATTAAAGCTGCCAGTGTTGCCGTTCCAATTACCATCACTGTCGCAATCCGTAATCCTGTAAAAATAAGCGGTAATGCCAATGGTAATCTGATTCGCCATAATTTATACCACCACGATAAACCAAATGCCTCAGCGGCTTCTAATAGTTCTGCGTCCAGATGCGTTAATCCAGCATACGTATTTTGAAAGATCGGCATGAGCGCATACAAGACCAATGCAATTATCGCCGGCACTGTTCCAATTCCGACAATCGGAATTAATAATCCTAAAATTGCCAGGCTCGGAATCGTTTGAACTATCCCTGTAAGCTGTAACATCCCCTCACCTAATTTACGATGATTCATCAGCATAATCGCTAACGGAATGGCCAGACATGCTGCGATTATTACTGAAATGAGAGATATCCAGATATGCGTTCCCAACGCACTCAGAACAGACTGACCATTGGTTTGCATCATTTGTATTATTTTTTGCATAGCCAACCCTTTCTATAATTGCGCCATATATCGTAAATAATCAGTTTGGGAGATGCTAATCTGTTGATTAATTTGCACTATCTGGGTTGGTGCATTTAATAACGCTTTTGCCAATTCTGATAACGCCGCTTCTTCTGATACAAACGGTCCCAATTGTTGCGCGTTAACATGATAAAATCCTAAGGCAACCATATCGGCAACCGTTTTTGTTTGTTGTGTCTTAAACAACTCCGCTACTTGTGCATTTTTTGGGTGTTGCATGATGTTTTTGGGTGAATCAACTTGAAGCAGGCGTCCATCTTGCATCACGCCAATACGAGTTCCCAACCGAATCGCTTCATCCATATCATGAGTTACAAAAACAATCGTTGTCTGCCTATTTTTATGTAAATCCAATACCAATTCTTGTAGTTGCTTGCGTGAAATTGGATCGAGCGCACTAAAGGGTTCATCCATCAAAATAACTTCGGGTTCAGCCGCCAGTGCCCGAACAATACCAACACGTTGTTGCTCCCCACCAGATAACTCATGTGGCATTCGTTTCGCATATTTGTCAGGATTCAGTCCGACTTCGCGCAATAGTTGCTCAATCTTTGGTCGGGCAAGTTTTGTTTTGATTCCCTGAGCATTCATTGTCACCGCTGCATTTTCAAGTACCGTCATATTTGGAAAGAGCGCGCTATTCTGGAGAACGTATCCAATGCGGTGCCGGTACGTATTCAAAGGTAGATTGGCAATATTTTCACCATTAAAAACAAGGCTGCCCGTTGTGGGTAAAATAAGCCGGTTAATCATCTTTAAAGTTGTTGTTTTGCCACTGCCACTTGCCCCAACTAGAACAAAAAAAGCACCTCTTTCAATCGATAAAGTCAATTTTTGAACCGCATTTGTCGAACCAAATTTTTTTGTGATTTGATTAAATTGTATGATTGGCTTTTCTTGCGCAGCTTCATGCTCCATGATGCTCACCTAATTTCTATAAATTATGGCTACATTATAACTTAATTTTACGGGCATGCCAAAATTCAACATTGACACCATGTCAACTATCAGGCAAAATACTGTTAATGACACATCGTCATTACTAACTCGTATATCTGATGTGCATACAACTCACAACTAAACCTTTGTCGTACTAATGGCCGATAAATCGTTTAATATCAAAAAAATCGAGGTATATTTATGTTTTTAGCTTGGCATGAAATGAAATATGAAAAATTACGCTACGGACTCATCATTACCGTCATTGGCTTAATTGCCTTTTTAATTTTTATTATTAGCGCCCTTGCCTTAGGCTTGGCGCACCAAAACACCGCCGCTATTGATAGTTGGCATACCAAAAGCGCCTTAATGAATAAAGATGCTAACGGTAACATGGGTCAGTCTGTGATGACTGAATCCGAATTAGCAGCACAAACACAAAATAAACAGACAGCAATTGTCGGCATTACACCAACAAATATCAGTAAAACCCATAAATCCGATCGCGATGCGGTCCAATTTATCGGTATCAATTCAGATGAATATATTGCTCAAAATCTCAAACTTTCAAAAGGTCATCAACCAAAACATCAAAACGAAGTGATTATTTCTGATAAGCTTTCGCAATACAAAGTGAATGATAAGATTCGAATTGGCCTTGATAACACAGAATATACGGTGAGCGGCGTTACACCGGATGCGCTATATAATATGGCACCCGTTGTCTATGGCAATCTTAAAAACTGGTCACCAATTAAAGGAATCAATCCAACTTTCAAAGCCAGTGGCTTAATTTCAAAATCATCAGCATCGCTTAAGACAAATGATAAACGATTAAAGGTTTATGACCGTCAAAGTTACCTAGACAATCTGCCTGGTTATACCGCACAAAAAATAACCTTTATTTTCATGATTGTCTTTTTGATTTTAATTTCACTCATCGTGGTCACAATTTTCTTGTATATCTTAACGATTCAAAAGTTACCGAACTTAGCCGTCTTACGCGCACAAGGCATTCCAAACCGATATCTCGTTCAAAATACATTTAATGAAACATTATTGATTATGATATTAGCCATTGGCTTTGGTGCTGTGCTAACAGCCGTGTCGGCGTTTTTCATGCCCAACAGTGTCCCAGTATACTTTGACCTTCCGTTAATGCTAGGTGTTGCCGGTGGCATTCTTGGAACTGGTTTATTAGGCTCATTCATTCCGATGTGGGTCATCACAAAAATTGATCCTGTCACAGTAATTGGAGGGTAATCATGACAACATTAGCGCTTAAACACATTAATAAGACCTTTGGCTCTGGACAAAACAAAGTATATGCTTTAAAAGACGTTTCATTTGAGACAGCCCCTGGCGACCTCACTTTAATTTTAGGACCATCCGGTTCTGGAAAAAGTACCCTGCTCACTATTTTAGGTGGGTTACAAACACCCACGACCGGTGACATGGTCGTAAACAATCAGAATATTAAAAACCTCACGCAACACCAGCGCGAAACCTTCCGACTAAATGAAATTGGTTTCGTTTTACAATCATATAATTTAGTTCCCTATTTAACCGTTTCGGATCAATTCACATTGGTAGATCATGTTAAAAAACAAGACAACTTAGATGAGGCGGATTTTGAACAAGTTATCAAACAACTCGGTATTGAAAAATTACTACACCAATATCCGAGCGAATTATCTGGTGGCCAAGCCCAGCGTGTCGCAATTGCTCGCGCACTATACGCCAATCCCAGCATTATTTTAGCTGATGAACCAACTGCAGCATTGGACAGCGAGCGAGTCATTCAAGTTGGTCAACTATTACAGAGTATTGCCCACCAACAAAATAAATCCGTGGTGACAGTTACGCATGATATTCGATTGAAAGAATTTGCTGATCATATTTATGAACTAGTAGATGGTGAATTAACGCAAGTCAAATAAAAAAAGCTGGTTCAGCATTGAACCAGCTTTTTTCATAGCTATCCTTTTAAATTATGAACCCCCCGTTGTTGACACTACGTCACTTTTGGTGCAAACTTAACTTACTGACAGTTTGTCACATCAATTACATAAGGAGTGTGTCTTATGGTATCACCAACATTTGAAAAACTAAAACCAGAAAAGAAGGATCGCTTAAAGCGGGTTCTCATTGAAGAATTTTCAAATTATACCCTCGATCAAGCGCAAGTTGCCCGAATTGTCAAAAAGGCTGGTATTTCGCGTGGATCATTTTATACTTATTTCTCGAATCTTTACGATGCCTACCATTGGACGCTTACTGAGATTCTACAAAATGTACACCACTTCCGCAATGCTGACCCGCTTGCAGGGACCATTGCATTCATCGAAAATTTGCCGCATAACCCCTATTATGATTTTCTAGATAAGTATTTCCAAATTAATGAAACGCTGCTTCGGACACACGCACCAGAACTTTCTCCGCGGCAAGCGATTCCCACTTTAGAACCAACAGCAACCGACCAAACAGTTCGCAATTGGTTAGCGATGATTAGTACGCATTCCTTGATTCAAGAACGTTTCGCCTTTCCCGACCATGCTGATGATATTTTGCAATCATTACGCCAATTAAGTATTTGGATTCATGACCAAGAGTCATAAATCAACTCAGTTACAGGTCATTATCTAAAAAAGAAAAACACCCCCTGTTCCAAACGGAACAGGGGGTGTTTGCGTTTAATTTTAATTTTCTGAATCGTCAGTTACAACTGTGTCGTTTAATGTAACGGCTTCATTGAAGTAACGTCCTTTGAATGACGTGCGAACACCCCAAACATAGAACAACAATGAACCAACAATCACCACAACAAAGTCCCATGGATAATGGAACCAGTTCAACCCGTTAAACTCCTTAGAACCAAGGAATGAAATAACTGAGATAAACACAAGATATACCAACATCCAACGACTACTGCGGAATGCATTCTTAGTATTTGGGAAACCAAGGCGCTTTTCGTAGAAGAAGTAGAATGGCAATCCCAATGCGATCACGACAATAACTTCAAGCGTTGTTGGGAACATTGCCCAGTAAGTCGCTAATGAAGCCAAGACAAAGGCAACTGGTGCCATAAATGGCATTAACTTACCCTTAAATGGACGCTTCAAATCAGGCCCCATTTTACGCAAACTCATAACTGAAACAGGTCCAGTCAAGTAAGCAATCAATGTTGATGTCGAAATCACACTAGCTAGTGCCGTCCATGAAGGGAAAATGACAACCAAGAGCATACTCAAGACCGCATTTACGACCATAGCCATCCGTGGTGTCCCATAGTGGTTATCTAACTTACCTAAGAACTTTGGCATATGGTTATTTGAAACCATTGCAGCCAATGTACGACTTGCTGTCGCTGCGAATGAAACGCCAGTTCCAAATGGTGAAACAAAGGCATCCATATATAGCAAAACTGACAACCAGTACAAACCAAGCATCATCGCTAAATCAGCAAATGGTGATTGGAAGTTAATTCCGTGCCAACCATACTTTGCAATCACAGATGGATCAATTGACGTAATGTACGTGCTTTGCAAAAGCAAGTAAATAACTGTAGCAATTCCCAATGAAATGGCAATCCCTAATCCAATATTACGTTCAGGCTTCTTAATTTCACTTCCCATGTTAATCACCGTTTGAAAGGCATTAAATGAAAAGATAATTCCGGCAACCGTTGTTGCGGCAAAAATTGGCGCAGTTCCATATGGCATGAATTCATGAATTGAATGACCATAATTTCCAGGATGGAAGGCACTCAATGTAAACATCACGATAACCAATGCTGGAATTCCAATCTTGAAGATTGAAATAAAACTAGTGAAACGTGTTAACAAATCAACTGACCAGTAATTCAACAAGGTAAACACAAGAATGAAGAAACCGACAGCAACATATCCAGTTAATGACAACTGACCATTTGAGAAAAAGCTGTGTGTCCAAGTTGCCCAACTCCAAGGCCATGAGCTCATGTATTGAACAGCCGCAATTGATTCAATCGGAATCAAAGCAATTAGTGACACCCAGTTTGCCCAAGCTGCGACGAAACCAAGTAATGATCCATGGGTAATCTGAGCATACTTACTCATCCCCCCAGATTGTGGAAACATTGTTCCCAATTCAACATAATTATAAGCAATAGCACCAATGACAACGGCACCAATCACCCATGAAATGATGGCAGCTGGTCCGGCAACCTTGGTTGCTTCCCAAGAACCGAATAGCCAACCCGATCCGATCAAAGCGCCAAGACTAAGCATGACGATCTGAAAGAGACCCATTTTTTTCTTTTCCATGACGAAATAAAACTCCCTTCGAATTGTATCGAAATGACACGCTTAAAACAGCGTTTAGTGATTTCCTTATCCGTATAGCTATCTATTTTAACAAAAAGAACCAACCAATTCAAATTAAAGCGTCAAAATAAAATATTATTCAAATCCAATTCATTTTCATAAGTATTTATTTTGTATTTCCGAAAAGCTATTTTAACCCCCGTTTAATTTTCGTGAATACCATTTTAAAAAGTTGCATGCGTCCGCATAAGCATACCTTTTAAACGCGTTTTGTACATTGTGATTTAGGGGGCCTTAATCACATTTTTTTGCATTATGTTATCATCTTCCTTTTGTAATAGATTTGCTGACTTTTGGCGGCTAAAAAAATGACACTACATCAATTTTATTACCGACAATGTCTAAGCGCGACAAGCAAAAAAGCAAACCACACCATGTGGTTTGCTTTTAAAAGATACGTTTTATGATAATTCGTCTTCATCATTTTCTTGTAGTACAGCATCACGTACAGTTTCAGGAAGATCATAAAGTCCTAACCGTCCTGGCACTAAATGCTTATAAAAATTTTGACCAGCTAATGTGAAATATGGATATACATAAAATAATGCAATTCCAAAGGTCACAATGACCAAAAGTCCCCACAAAATGAAACTCAAATGCATGATGAATAAGTCCGCTTTGTGTCCATCCATTAATTCTCTGCTTTTTGTAATAGCTTCATTGTAGCCTAATGGCTGACCCGCATCGACAGAATCCTTATAAATATTTAGCGCTTGTGAATATGAATATGACTTCACAATTCCTGGAACAATCAAAAGCAACGTCCACAAGGTCGTATAAATTGACATTAATAGTGAAATGACAATGACACCCCAAACATATTTCGATTTCAAAGACTCTGTTTGTTGCGTGATTGGATTTCCAGTGGGTTCTTCTGCTCGGAGCCCATCTAGTGACACGTAGCTCGTACTAATTGTAACAAAAAAGTTCACAATCGTAATGAGCACCAGGGCAAAAGCCACCCAACCAGATGGTTCATCAGTAGCGACACTTAGTAAGACATACGTCAAAATCGTAATTAGAAATAATTTAAAATTGTAACCATAGTTTTTGTTTAAGTAGTCACGTGCTTCTTGTTTAATCATTACGCGTTCATTTGGCATTGCTTGTTTCCTCCTTTATGTTTACGGTTTGCATGTAACGTACAGTACCTGTTTAACGTAAGTACGGTGCTGTAATGGTATCATTCGACTGCACCATTTGTTCCGGCGTTCCGTCAAACATTAATTGACCACCGTTAATACCACCTTCTGGTCCCATTTCAATCAACCAATCGGCCGCCTTCATGACATCTGGATGATGGTCCATGATGAACAAGGTACTCCCCTCATCAACCATCCGTTTAAAGAGATTGATAATATGGCTAATATCCGCTAAATGTAATCCATCGGTTGGCTCATCCAAAATATAAATGGCTGGGTCTTGGTGCAAATAACGCGCCAATTTCAAACGTTGTAGCTCGCCACCTGATAACGTTGAAAGACTTTGGTTTAAATGCAGATAACCTAACCCAACATCAACTAATGACTTTAGTGCACCAGCAAAAGGTTGATCAGCAAAAAAAGCAGCCCCTTCATCGATGGTCATCGCTAGCACATCAATGATTGATTTCCCATTATATTTATAATTAGCCATCTCTGGCTTATATCGCGTACCATGACAAACATCACATTCCATTGTTACGTCATCCATAAACGCCATCTCTGTTTTGATGACACCCTTACCGTGACATGCCGGACATGCACCATCAGCATTGTAACTGAATTCTGATGCGCTTAGACCTGTTGCATTAGCAAATAATTTTCGTATTTTATCAAAAATATTGAGGTAGGTTAATGGCGTTGAACGTAAGTTAATCCCAATGGTCTTTTGAGAAATACTGATTATTTCTTGTGACTCATCACGCGTTTGAAGTTGCTGGTAAATCGCCTGTGATAACGTACTTTTCCCTGAACCAGCAACACCACAAATGACGGTCATGATGCCCATTGGAACATCTAGACTTAAATCATGCACATTGTTGGAGGTTACGTGTTCAATTGGCACCCATGTCGTGGCAGTTTTAGGAGTCGTATTCAATGGATATTTTTGTTTAATTAAGCGACTTGTTAATGTATCAGCTTGCTTAAAGTCAGCCTGAGTCCCGGCAAACACAAGTTCACCACCAGCAGAACCAGAGCCAGGTCCAATCTCAACCACATAATCAGCAGAATTAATAATAATTGGATTATGTTCAACCACAATGACCGTGTTCCCCTTATCACGAAGACTCAACAAGGCCGCCTTGAAACGGGTCACATCTTTAGGATGTAATCCAGCACTTGGCTCATCTAAGATATACATCATATCGGTCAATTCACTATTCATGTATTTCGAAATTTTAACGCGCTGTGCTTCCCCACCAGATAACGTACCAGTGTTACGGCTTAGCGTTAGATATCCAAGTCCCAAATCAACCAGTGCCTGGACCCGATCTCGAATTGCATGACACATATCATTGGCGACTGGATCATGAATTTGATCTAAGAATGAGTCGATGATTGTATCTACAGGCATGTCCACAACGTCACCAATGTTTAACCCATTGATTTTACATGAAAGCACCCGTTCATTGACACGCGTTCCATGACAGACCGGACATGTTTGAACAGTTACAAAACGGTCGACATCTTTCTGGTGTCGTTTACCCTCATCTTTATGCAAAATGCTTCGTTGCATTCGTGGCACAACCCCTTCATACAAGGCAGTTTTTGGCCATTCTTTAGGTGGGTTATCCAGCTTTGTCTGCGGTTGATAGAGCAACTCATACAACTCTTTTTCTGAATAGTCTTTAATTGGCTTATCTAAATCGAATAAGCCACTGTAAGCGTAGCGCTTCCAGCGCCATCCATGTCGAAAAGTCGGAAAATCAATGGCATCCTCATTCAATGATTTATTGAAATCGATCAATTTATGCACATCAATATCCGTAACCGTCCCTAATCCATCACATTCAGGACATTTACCTTCTGGGTTGTTAAATGAAAACGTATCTGAGTAGCCGACAAACGGCTTCCCGACACGTGAAAACAGCAAACGTAAATACGTATAAATATCCGTATACGTCCCTACCGTGGAACGAGCATTTGAGGACAACTTCTTTTGATCAACGACAATCGCAACTGGTAAGTTTTCGATTTTTTGCACAGCTGGTCGGTCATACTTAGGCAAGTATTGTTGAACAAATGTTGCAAAAGTATCATTTAATTGACGGCGTGAAGCCGCTGCTAAAGTATCAAACACTAGTGATGATTTACCAGACCCAGATAATCCGGTAACCACCACAAATTCATGTTTTGGAATATTAACAGAGATATCTTTCAAATTATTTTGAACGGCATGTTCAATTTTGATCCATTCAGTCATAGGCGCAATTGCTCCTCTATATTTATAGTTACTGTTATTTTATCATGATAACGTTCTTCATACACTTCTGACTATATCATGATGTGTATTGCTGGAAAACCACAGCTACTCATTAAAAAATTATTTATTACGTAATAAGGTGGTCGCTAAAAATTGCGTCATACTTTTTGTTCAATAAGGACAATATTATCGTATTATTAACTGCTTCTTCAACAAATAGCACCAGATCATCACACGATTGTTCATTGCTCGATTAATCTTTATTAAATCATTCCTATATTGAAAGAGACTATATTATCGATTTCATAATTATACTTTTATATAATTGAAGTATTGACCATTTTAGAATTGAATAATATGATAGTAAAAGTGTTTCAAAATGGGATATATTGGGCAATTTGGTTGCCACTAATGGTCCAATGTCCCCCTACCTTAAGCATGATGATATGATTCAAATCAGATTAAAAAATACGTGTAAAACTGAAATACCTGAACCACGTTAAAAGCTGACGGGAGAATCGTGGATGACACGGGAAATAATAGATAAAGATGGAAACGTCTATGTTGTTAAGCAGCCTTGGTATAAAAAAGCTTGGATCTGGGTGCTAATCATCCTACTGAGTATCATTTTCTTTATTTTGGCATCAATTAGTGTTGGTGGGTATTATATATATAAAACAGCTAATACTACTATTTCTTCGGAAGCAACTAATTCAACTTCTGAAACATCAAACACTGAGTCTGCGCTAAGCTCTGAATCAAAATCATCAGAGGGAGCAACATCTAGTGGTGAATTTAATAACCTCATGACTGCATATGATGACTTTAACCAAAGCATTAAAGATACCACTGCAAAAGCACCTTCAATGTCCGACATGGAAAAGCAAAATGCTTCAATTGACTTATTGCAGGAACAAAATGAAGTGATGGCCTTACAAAATGAAATCATGGATGATTTAACGATGACGCAGGCAACTAAGGTATCCAATAAATCAATTGACGTCATGCAAAGTTATGAAAAATTAAATGAGCAATTAAATTAATTTTTTAAGCATTTACCTACGCCGTTTTGGTGCAGACATCATAATACGTGCAATACTGGAATACCTGAATCACGTTAAAAGCTGATGGGAGACATTTTTATGAGTAGGTGGAAGAAGGTATTATTGGGAATCGCAGCACTTATCGCAGTGATTACAGTGGTTGGGAATTTAGGTGGCAGTAAGCATAATTCTTCAAAGGAAAGTTCAAGTGTAAAGACAAAACCAATTCCTGAAGGCTATGTTAAGCTTCCATCAACTGCGTTCAAAACTAAAGAACAAGTTACTGATGAATTCAACCAAGTTGGTTTAACCGCCAAATTTAATGTTGAAGACCTATCAAATCTGGCAGATGCTAACGATCAGATTGTATATAAAGATAACTGTGGTAAAATCAACGATCAAGAAAATGAAAAATACTTTGATTCTGATGAATATGGTGATAACTATGGTCTATATGCCAAGAAAGGGTCTACGCTTTATGTTGGCTATGCTGACCATGATACGTATCCTAAGGGTTCTAAGAATCAAAGCTCTTCTGTTTCGACACCATCATCAAGTAGTGAAGCTACCTCAAATAAAGGGATTTCTAAATCAGAATTTGATTCACTACTCGGTGAATACGATCATCTTGGGGACGAAGTTAAAAAATTAAACGGAAAGATTGACTCAATGTCTGACGTTGAAAAGCAGAACGCTGCCATCGACATCATGCAACTACAAAACACCGTCACCGCTAAACAAGTTGATATGATTGACGATTTGAGTCTCTCACAACAAACACAACTTTCTAATAAGTCGATTGATATTATGCAAGAGTACAATACTTTAACTGCCAAACTTAAGGAGGACAAATAATGAATATTCTTCTTAAATTGGTGCGCATCTTTTCATGGATTGCAATTATTTTGAATACTTTAATGTGGGTGGCATTATTTGGCATGAGTTACCTAGCTTATGGGGATACAGATGGCGTTGTTACCTTTTTCAAACTAGTTTTCAAAACATTTTTTGAAAATCCATTCAACTTTAGTCTTGGAGACAATGCCCTTATCTTTACTTCTATTGCAGTTTACATTATATCAATTATCTTATTAATTACTGTAAGGCCCAAGAAGAATTGATATATAAGCAATTATGTTATCCATGGTATGACTTGCAAATGTTCAACGTTATTTTCTCTCGATGAACACCATTCCATGAGGTAACCTTTATGATATTTAAAAAAGCACTTCCACATTGTGGTAAGTGCTTTTTATTTTTTTAATACTTTCCTTAGGATTTATTCTCTAACAAAAAGTACAGTGTGGTTTAGAAAAACATTCAAGCTCACAAGCCCGAATATTTTTTATTATTTTAATGAGTCTCTTAGACCCTATACCCCAAATTCTGGCACATATTTCAACGTCCCATGCACATCAGTTAGCCCCTCTTCACGCATGGGTTTAATTTGAAAATACTCGTCCGGTACTTCCATAGGCGCTTCAATACCAAATTGGCTAGCTGCCTGATACCCAAATTGACGATAATAGTCGCCACCCAAAATACTAATAAAACTGTAGCCATGTTTTTTCGCTACTGTCTCAATTTCAGACATTAACGCTTTCCCCACGCCGTGCTTTTGTGCAATTGGTGCCACAGCCAAAGGCGCTAAGACTAGCCCTGAGGCTTGCGGTTGCTCATCATCAATAATTAAAGCATCTGAAAGTAGCGCATACCCCACTAACATCCCCGCATCCCAAGCAACAAAATCATAGGTGCTGGTCTTGTTACTTTTTCGGAGCGCTGTGACAAGTTCACTTTCACCTGAGTAACCGTGATCAGTCCCAGTGAAAGCTTCCTGAATCATGTTCGCTAAAGCTGGTACATCATTTTCATCAAGCGATTTTTTAATTTCCATTATGCTGATTCACTAAACTTTCTTGATTAAAGCTGAAACGCCCATGCCACCACCAATACATAGTGCAGCAACACCATAAGCATCATCTGGCAATTCATTAATCAATGTCACCAAGACACGCGCCCCAGACGCACCAACTGGATGTCCAAGAGCAAGGGCACCCCCATTTGGATTTACATGTGCTGGATCCAAATCTAGCAAATCATTGGTTGCCACTGCTTGGGCGGCGAACGCCTCATTCAACTCAAACGTATTGATGTCTGATAACGCGAGTTCCGGATGCCTGCTCATTAAATCTTTAATCGCATAATATGGTCCAATGCCCATCATAGCTGGATCAAGTCCGACTAAACTAGCATCAACCCACTCTGCTAGCGGCTGCAAATCAAATGCCTTAACCGCTGCTTCACTCGCCAAAACGACTGCTGCTGCACCATCGTTAATACCTGAGGCATTTCCGGGTGTAACCATTCCGTCTTCTTCAAATGAAGGCCGTAAACTGTTTAACTTTTCAATTGAGGTATCGGCGCGTGGTCCTTCATCAGTATCAACGATTAATTCAGACTTCTTCATTTTAACTGGCACTTCAACGATTTCATCATCAAATGCGCCCGACGCCATCGCCTGTAATGCACGTTGATGACTTTCGTAAGCAAATTGGTCCATCGCTTCACGGCTCACATGATATTCATCGGCAATATTTTCTGCTGTTATCCCCATGTGATAACCACCTTCAGCATCGGTAAGGGCATCTGATAACAACGTATCCTTTAAAGTACCATCACCCATACGATAACCAAACCGCGCTTTGTCCAAAACATAGGGTGCTTGGGACATATTTTCCATGCCACCGGCTACAATCACTTGTGCTTGACCTGCTTGAATCAATGCCGCCGCAGTATTCACACTTGAAAGTCCTGAACCACAGACATCATTTAACGTGATGGCAGGTGTTTGGTTGCCTAACCCAGCTAACTGACTGGCTTGACGGGCAGGATTCTGTCCTAATCCTGCTTGGAGGACATTTCCCATGATGACTTGATCAACTTTCAGACTTTGTTCACCCTGGGCTTGTTCAACTGCGCCTTTAATTGCGCGAGCACCTAGTTCTGGTGCTGAAACAGTTGCCAGCTTTCCTCCAAATTTACCAACTGCAGTACGCTTCGCACCGACAATATAAACTTTTGACATCAATTCCAGCTCCAATCTTTCGATTTTTTATTTTTATCTTCATTCAACGTAATCATATACAAGTGGTAATTATACCGCGTTAACTTTGATTTAACCATAAAAAAAATCCCAGTCGAGGGACCTGCCAGTTTCTCGACTGAGATATCGTTTCAATATGCTGCTATCTAAAATGAACATCTCTAACATTTTTAATTGTAAACGCTTTCATTATAAAATGCAATAAAAAAGAACGTCATATCAACGGCGTTCTTTTAACGATTTATGCATTTAATTTACCGTCGGCAATGTCAGCCAACATATCACGTGATGGTACAAAGTAAACTTGTCCAGTCAACAACGTTGAGAAGGTCAAGAGGTAGTCGCTTTGGTCAACCATGTTTTCCAACATGTGCTTCGTAACTTCCCAATGACGTGAATAGCCAATGAAGTAAGTTCCGGTCTTATCTTGTGCTGGATCAGAAAATGGCACATTCATCCGCACAATTTTTTGTTCTTCCCCATCTGGTTCGTACTTAGATGCCACATTGTGCGCATTCTTAAATTTATCATCATCTTCAAGTTCAAGGTCGGTAAACTTTTCACGCCCTACAGCTTTTTCTTGCGTTTCAGTCGCCTGGTTATTCCAGAAATCCATATCATGAATCCACTTTTGCGCAAATGCATAAGACCCATTAATAAACTCCGGATCTTCATCCCCAATAATGGCATATTCAGCTGCATCTTGTACTTCAGGTGCTTCTGTTCCATCAATAAAACCGATAATCGCACGACCTTCAAAGTAGCGGAACCCCTTGGTTTCATCTAATACAGTTGTGAAATCCTTCAAAAAGCGACGATATTGTGTCACTACTTCGTAAACAGTTGCTTCAGTCTTAGCACGAACATGTAAGAAAATATCCCCTTTGGTAGCAGGCATACTATACTCTGGTCCACTAACCCCCGTAAATGTTTCCAACTCTTTTGGCTTATCCGCATTTGGGAAAAGGTATTCCCATGCTTCATTACTAAAACCAATTGAAACCTTCAAACTATCTTGTGCTGAACGAATACGCATTGAACGAATAATTGCTTGTGAACGATCCGCAAATTCTTGAATACCAGCCTGTGCAGCTGCTTGGTCCTCGCGTGTCAATTCCAAAACTTCAAAGGACACGTGTTCGCCAATATCCTTCCAAACATCCTGTGCCTTTGCTGGGTTAATTTCAACCATGTTGCGCCTCCTCTTGTGTATATGAGATTACGAATTGATTTTTCGTCTCATCTTTATCTTTCTACAAATTCATTTTATCACAATTTAGAATGAAACTAAATTAAAAAAATAATATAATTGTGTATCTTTTAAAAAAATTTATCCGTCATTTTAATTACACCCAATTCATTATATATACATATCGCAACAATTTATACAAAAAGCGCAGCTCAGAAACGAGACGCGCTTTTATTAGTTATTAATTCCAAGTTTCTCTTGGCAGATTGGGCAGAGCCCTTCAACCGTGACCTCATAGCCTTTAATCAAAAATCCGGTCTCATTGGCTGCAATATTAGGTAACTGACTCAAATCAAAATTCCGACCATCAACGATGCGTCCGCAATTCGTACAAATCGCATGATAGTGTGGATGTCCAAAATAATCATAGTGTCGCTTACCATCCATATCACTATCAATCGCTAAAACTAACTGCGTTTTCAATAACAACTCCAAAGTATTATAAACAGTCGCCAGACTAATTGACTTATCTTGATTTTTCAAATCCTGATAAATCATTTCTGCCGTTGGATGTGTCTCATGAGTCATCAAATACGCTAAAATTTCTTTTCGTTGTGGCGTCAATTTGTAGCCAGCATCACGCATTGCTTGCAAAGCGTTTTCAAATTCTTCAGACAATATGCCTCCCCCTAATCTGTTTTTATTGTTTTGGCTTTGGTAACTGTAACTGCCAATGCGCATTGTAGAACTTACGTGTTGCTAAGTAGCTACCATAAACCGAGGCAATTCCAGTTGCTGAAAGCAACATAAAGACAACGACAATTTGGTACTTAATCGCGTGAATTGGATCAACCCCCGCCATAATCAGCCCGGTCATCATTCCTGGTAATGAAACTAAACCGTAGGTCCGAACTGAATCAATTGTTGGCTGCATTCCTGTTCGAATAGCTTCTTTAGCAATATCTCCAGTCGCCAATTTAGGACTAGCGCCCAGTGCCAGCCGTTCTTGGACGACTTCTTGTTGATCAGTAAACTGTTGGTTGAGATTTCGGAAGACCAAGCCCATTGCTGTCATTGAATTTCCTGCAACCATCCCAGTCACTGGAATCAACTGATAGGGTTCAAATTTAATCACGCGAGTCAGTACCAAGATTCCCACAGTAATTAATGTCGAGATAGTTAAGCCTACCCCAGCAATTTTAAACGCACCCGGAATCCCTTGACTTCGATAGGCCGCATTTCTGGCCGCATTGAAAACAATCAGCACCGCCATCACCAGTGTTAACCAGGTATTATTAACTTGGAAGACAAATTTCAATAAATAACCGACAATGATTAATTGAATAATTGCCCGTGCAACAGAAATGATTGTATCTTTTTCCAAATGTAGCTTTTGTTGATAACTAATAGCCAATGAGATTAACACTAAACTGAATGATAAAATCAAAGACCAATTACTAACATTAATTTGTGCGTTCATTAATCGTCGCCTCCCCATCTTCAAGTGTCATAATTGCGTTTGCGTGTTTAATTTCTTCGCCATCATGCGTTACAGAAAGAATGGCAAAATGATATTTATCTTGCATTTGTTGAATCAAAGCCCAAATTGTTTTTTTCGTTTCGGCATCAAGTCCAGTTGAAATTTCATCAAGTAGCAAAACCTTAGGCGGAAATAGTAGATTTCTAGCAACACCTACTCGTTGACGTTGTCCACCAGATAATTCATGAACATCCTTATCCAAGAAGCTTTCTGGTAAATCCATTGCGCGTAATAGCGTTAACTCGCGATCCACATCAGGTGTTTGATTGCGCACCTGAAATGGTAAATCTAAATTATCCCGAACGGTTTTACCAAAAAGTTGGGCTGATTGCACCGCATAAGAGACATCCTGACGGTAAGTGCTAATATCATAGTCCCACTGATTCTTACTATCCAGCGTAATTGTGCCGCTCGTCGCGTCAACTAATCCGGCAATAATCCTAAGTAGCGTACTTTTCCCACTACCTGATTCGCCCGTTATGGTCAACCAATCATCATTTTGGACGGTGAACGTAACATGGTCAAATATAGTCGTGCCATCAAATTGCATTTTCAAATCTTTTACACTAAGTGTCATCATGGTCCTCCTGCTTTTTTGTAACTCTATTTTAACGCTAAGTTAGAATGATTACAAATTAAAAAGGACATTGCCACGCAATGTCCTCCTTGATTATTGATTAATTTGACAAAATTCAACAATTTCATGATTTGGTCCTTCAACATTGAAGAACTTAATCCCTTTATCCCAGAAAGGACGTTCTTGAATTGAGTCATTCACGACATTCAAAGCGCTCATTTGACACTCAGCAAAAATGTCTTCGATATGTTCAACATTCAATGAAATGTGATTAATCGCACCAACAACTCCGTTGGCTTGTTTAGCACGAGCTTCCCACGTTTCGATAACAAGGCCTTTAAATTCAAGGAATTTTACCTTCGACGTCAAATTCTGAAACTCACCAGTTACTTTAAAACCGAGCAGCTCTCAAAATTTAATCGTTGCATCCATATCACGAGTTGGAATTCCAACGTGTTGTAAACCAGTTGCATTTTCTTCGATAGTCTTAAGCATTGTACGCTCCTTTAATGGGTATTAACGAATGACGTTAAAATAGTATTGAATGTTTCTGAATCTTCCACATGTGGCAGGTGTCCTGTATGAGGCACGATAGCAACTTCGGCTTGATCATCTGTAATATGTTGGCAAGTTACCGCATAATCACTCGACCATAATGGCGATTCCCCACCAGCCACGAAAAGCTGTGGTAAATCACGATACGTTCGAATAACATCACGCCAATCCTGGACTAGATGATTCAAAAGCAATGGTTCATTTTGTTCATAATTGAATGGATGCTCGGCTTGCACCGTACGAATCGCATAATAGACATTATCAGGCAAGTGCTTAACCGTCATTTTAACATGCTCAACATTACGCGCTGTTAAACTCAAATTGTCCCAGCTATCATCCAATAGACCATAAGGCCAGTCATCTGTATTCAAAGCCTTCGGTGACTGGTCAATTGTCACAACTTGTGCAACGCGCGCCTCACCATAAAGTGAAAGATACGCCCAAATAACTGCAGCCCCCATTGAATGTCCCACCAAAATAACGTGATCCAAGTTCAATTCGCGAATGACATCAGCTAAATCCGCACCTAAACGTGAAATTCGTGCCCCTTTACCTGTACGTGCTGAGGCACCATGGTTACGAAGATCCAGTACAATCACTCGAAATCCCAGCGCTTCAAATGCCCTCTGTTGATTTAAAAATTCAGCATGACTGCCGCCATATCCATGAATCAAAATCATCGGTTGACCCTGCTTATTTTGTGAATCTTCATAATATAAGCGCGTATGATCATTTGTATAAAAATATGTCATGCTGCTTGCCTCCATCTTTTTTGCTATGCATCCATTGTACACCAAATGCCGCTTAAACCAGGTATAAAAAAAAACACGGTTTCCCGTGTTTAAATGCTATAAGCGATTGGCGATTGAATACCCCACGGTACCAATAAGAACTAGCCCCATCACACTTGCCGCCAAGACACCAATCGTGTCGATGGCCCATTGAAATGAATGCATCATGGTAAAGCCATAGGCTGGCATCATTTGCATACCAACAAACATAATCCCAAAAAGTAATCCAATCATAAAAATAATTTTAATTTGATCAACATATGAACCACCAGTATCTAACGCATGGGCAAACTGCTTTCGTTGCTTTTCATATGAAGCATTGAACTTTGCGTATGCTTGACTTTGTGCATCACCGTCGTCCATGGCTAAAATGTTAACAGCTTGATCTCGTAAATCACCCAAAATGCCGTTAAATTCATTATCATCAATATCCGCAACCATCTTTTGCATTGTTGCAAGATCCAGTTGCATTGACGCGGGATACTTCGCAAAAAATTGCTTTAATGTCATCCCAACATGCGCAATTTCTATGTTTGATTGACCTTGTTTACGAGAATAGATATTCACCAAAGCCATCCCGATTAATGAAATCGAAACCGTAATGATTCCGAAAATCGTTGTAAAATACATCAAAGGCCCTCCTTTTGTATGTCTTGATTTAAACTACATTGCTTTTATCGCGTTTATTTTTTATTTGTACTATTATAATAGCACGTACCGGTTCTCATATAATTTGATGTGATAACACTTAGATTAAGCATCTATGACACCGTGTTTTATGTTTGTTACATTCTTTCTAATATTACAAAATAAGATATTTTTCATATATTTTATGTTAAATTACCGCATGCAACACAGCAAAACAATATGCTACAATAAAGCCAACATAAATCAAAACATGATGAGGGAGCTTACCTATGAAAGTTGGAATTATCGGTATTGGCCACATGGGTCAAGCCATTACGAATGGTCTTTTAAATCAAGTTTCACCCGCCGAGATAATTTTAGGGTCACATCGTATTAATGCTGCGATGCAAAGTTACCATGAAAAAAATAAAATTACCATTACTGATGATTATTCAGACATCATGGATGCAAATCCTGAATTTCTGATTTTTACCACCCCGGCTGCTAAAACACCTGAAATTATGGACCAATTTAAAGGTATTGATTCAGATGTGACGGTTTTATCAGTTGCTAGTGGTGTTAGTCTTGCTGATATTCAAACTAAGTTCCCGGAAAACCCCAGCGCCCTAGTCGTACCGAACACACCCGTCTCTGTTAATCATGGTACCTTAGGTGTCGCAATGGGCCCACACGTAACCGAATCAAACAACATTGAATCATTTTTAGGCTTATTAGGCGATGTTTATACCGTCCCTGAAAGTGAATTCAATATTTTTGGGACCATTACAGGTTGCGGTCCCGCCTTTCTTGATGTTTTCTTGTCCGCTCTTGGCGACGCTGCCGTCAAAAATGGTCTGCCACGTGCTTTAGCCTATGAAGCTGCTGCCAGCATGGCTAAAGGTAGTGCCAGCCTACTACAAGAAAGTGGGCTTACCCCCGACGCTCTAAAAGATCAGGTGACGACGCCTGGTGGATCAACCATTCGTGGCGTGGTGAGCCTTGAAAAGAACGCTTTCCGGTCAGCCATCATTGAAGCAGTTGATGCAGCAAATAATTAAAAAAAACACGTCCCTAATGGGCGTGTTTTTTTAATTAAAGCACATCGGTTACGATAGCCATATAAACTGTCAGAATGAGTAGATCAGCTGAACCACCCAAACTAAGATTTTTTTCAATACAAATATTATCTAAGGTTTTGGCGTAATTCAAACCTTCTTCGGTCTTACTCCCGCCCATCGTAAAGTAAGCGTCTACCTGTCCTTGCCACCAGGGTAAAATATCCATCGTGCCCGCTCGCTTAATCAAATTGGAATCTTCCGTTTCCCGTGAAATCATCATAAGTGTATCTAATAAGCGTCCATTCATGTCACCCGTCGTTGACGCAAGATACGGTAAAGCAACTCCCATGACGACTGGGAAGCCAGCTTCAGCCTGGCCCCGGATTCCCGTTGCACCATATTTTAGAAATTGACGTTCACCAGCTGTTAACGCTTTTTCTGGTTTTTGAGTCAGCCGAGCAAAATCGTGCTCGCTCAACCCCTGTAACATTGCTTGAACCGTCTGACTAACATTTTCACTGGTAATGGGTTGGGCCTGTGCTGTTAAATAAGCAGTGGCGCATACTAAAATGCCCAAAGAAAAGACCGCCCCCTTATGGGTATTCACACCTTTAGTTGCATTAAACATATCCTTTTCAGCATCAATACCAGCTTGCCTTAATTCTTCAAAAAGTGCCGTCAAACTACGGTTACCATTGAATTGTTGCGCTAAGGTAACTGCTGTACTCAAATAAGGTTGTAAGCTCACTGCACTATCAATAAAGGTATAAACATCCATATCGGAGTGGGCTCCATTACTACTTGGGTCAACCAACCCCGGTTTGGGATTAACCGTGACTTCATAAAGTAAGGCCCGCTCAGCAGCCTGAACAAAATCAATCGTCTGCATTTTCATCAATAACTGCTCCTTGATTTACTAAAAAGGTTTGATAGATATTATCTAACGCAGCTGTCATTTCAGTTTTACTGTGTTGCTGGGTTCGAGCACAAATCTTAGCATCTTCACCACAAACAAAACACTTGCGCACATCAAAGCCTAATTCCGTGCGTGATAGTTGTTGACCATCATCAACAGCTGCCATCACGTCTACATCAAAAATACGTCCTAATGAATCTGTTTGTTCGAAGCGAATTCCGCTAATCTTAGCATCATGGAGCGACTGATTAACGACTATGAACGCTTCTGGACCAGTCACTCGATCAAAATAAACCACTTCTTCAACTTTATTTTGCGCATACATACTTTCGAGCGTCTTTAACCCGCGTTGAAACATCGCCAATATGGCTGGACTTTGTTTCATAGCCCCCGGAATGTTCATTTTAATGCTTATCAGACTTGCTTCCGGAAAGCGATTCATTAAGTCATTTTGTTTATTTACGCGCCATTCTTTGTTGGATAAAATTTGTTCGAGTGTGACCTCAGATCCATTTTCAAAAACATGCTTCAATATCATTTCCCCCAAAAAGCAAAAATTATTTATTTACCTATTATACCCTATAATTTTAGAACCTATAAAAAAACAGTCAACATCGCTGTTAACTGTTTTTTAATTAAGCTAGTTTTCCACGTCCATTGGCATCGAAAGTATAACGCTTTCCATTAATAGTCAAAGTACGGTTTGTTACTTGCTTGTAGTCTTGATAGTATTCAAAGCTACCATCTGGCATGGTAATCAAACCATTAGCCGCCACACCATTTGCGTTCATGTAGTAAACAACACCACTAACCTTCACATGTTGGTTAAAGACTTGTGCGCGAGTCTTTGGATCATAATACTTGATTGTACGTGCACCCGTTGTCGGATTTGCAGCGCCAATAATTAAGCCATCCAAAGCCCAACCCTTATTGTCAAAGTAGTAGGTCTTTCCATCAAGCTTCATCTCACGATTTTTAACTTGTGCACGCGTTGTTGGGTCAAAGTACTGCAAAGCACGGTATCCAGTCTTTTCATTTGCGCCACCCCAACGTAATCCTTCAGTAGCCCAGCCCTTATTATTAAAGAAATAGGTATTACCATTAATTGTCAACCACTTGTTCTTATATTGAACTTTGGTTTTAGGATCGAAGTATTGCAAGGCACGATATCCGGTCTTTTCATTGGCACCACCCCAACGTAATCCTTCAGTGGCAAGTCCCTTCTCATTAAAGAAGTAGGTCTTTCCGCCAGTTGTTAACCACTTATTCTTATATAGTACGTGAGTTGTTGGGTCAAAGTATTGCAAGCCGCGAACACCAGTTTTAGGATTAACTTCAGCATCACGGAAGCCTTCAACGGCCCAACCTCGATTATCGAATAAGTAAGTCTTTCCACCAACTGTTAACCACTTATTCTTGTATTGAATACGCGTCGTTGGATCAAAGTACTGGAAAGCACGGTATCCCGTCTTTGGATTTGCACCACCCCAGCGGAAACCATCTTGGGCCCAACCCTTACCATTAAAGAAGTAAGTCTTCCCATTTGATGTTACCCACTTGTTCTTGTATTGAACACGCGTTGTTGGATCGAAGTATTGTAGTGCACGGTATCCCGTCTTCGGATTTGGAGCACCCCAACGGAAGCCTTCAGTTGCCCAGCCTCTGTTGTCAAAGAAATAAGTTTTACCACCAGTTGTTAGCCACTTATTCTTAAATTGAACACGGGTTGTTGGATCAAAGTATTGCAACGCACGATATCCGGTCTTTTCATTGGCACCACCCCAACGTAATCCTTCAGTGGCAAGTCCCTTCTCATTAAAGAAGTAGGTCTTTCCGCCAGTTGTTAACCACTTATTCTTATATAGTACGTGAGTTGTTGGGTCAAAGTATTGCAAGCCGCGAACACCAGTTTTAGGATTAACTTCAGCATCACGGAAGCCTTCAACGGCCCAACCTCGATTATCGAATAAGTAAGTCTTTCCACCAACTGTTAACCACTTATTCTTGTATTGAATACGCGTCGTTGGATCAAAGTACTGGAAAGCACGGTATCCCGTCTTTGGATTTGCACCACCCCAGCGGAAACCATCTTGGGCCCAACCCTTACCATTAAAGAAGTAAGTCTTCCCATTTGATGTTACCCACTTGTTCTTGTATTGAACACGCGTTGTTGGATCGAAGTATTGTAGTGCACGGTATCCCGTCTTCGGATTTGGAGCACCCCAACGGAAGCCTTCAGTTGCCCAGCCTCTGTTGTCAAAGAAATAAGTTTTACCACCAGTTGTTAGCCACTTATTCTTAAATTGAACACGGGTTGTTGGATCAAAGTATTGCAACGCACGATATCCGGTCTTTTCATTGGCACCACCCCAACGTAATCCTTCAGTGGCAAGTCCCTTCTCATTAAAGAAGTAGGTCTTTCCGCCAGTTGTTAACCACTTATTCTTATATAGTACGTGAGTTGTTGGGTCAAAGTATTGCAAGCCGCGAACACCAGTTTTAGGATTAACTTCAGCATCACGGAAGCCTTCAACGGCCCAACCTCGATTATCGAATAAGTAAGTCTTTCCACCAACTGTTAACCACTTATTCTTGTATTGAATACGCGTCGTTGGATCAAAGTACTGGAAAGCACGGTATCCCGTCTTTGGATTTGCACCACCCCAGCGGAAACCATCTTGGGCCCAACCCTTACCATTAAAGAAGTAAGTCTTCCCATTTGATGTTACCCACTTGTTCTTGTATTGAACACGCGTTGTTGGATCGAAGTATTGTAGTGCACGGTATCCCGTCTTCGGATTTGGAGCACCCCAACGGAAGCCTTCAGTTGCCCAGCCTCTGTTGTCAAAGAAATAAGTTTTACCACCAGTTGTTAGCCACTTATTCTTAAATTGAACACGGGTTGTTGGATCAAAGTATTGCAACGCACGATATCCGGTCTTTGGATTGGCTCCTCCAGTACGGAAACCATCTTGAGCCCAACCCTTACCATCAAAGAAGTAAGTCTTCCCGTTCTGCGTATGCCACTTATTCTTGTATTGGATGTGAGTCTTTGTATCGTAGTATTGCAACGCACGATAACCAGTCTTTGGATTTGGAGCACCCCAACGGAATCCAGTTATAGCAGCACCATTTGACCCAAAGAAGTATGTGTTTCCATTTGTTGTTACATATCCATTTTGAAGACGCACCTTAGTTGTTGGATTGTAATATTCAATCTGGTTGTTTCCAAACTTACGGAATCCACTAATCTTATTTCCATTATTATCGTAGTAATAAGTTTTACCATTTTCATTGTGGTAGCCGGTCTTCTTTTCTTGACTAGCTAAGAAATTGTACCAGTAATTAGCGATATTCCCACGATTTGGTTGGTACGTATCATATGGACGTTCATAGTTATTCATGAACACCATTGCTAAGTCAAATGCCGACATTTTACTCTTCATATATTGACTAGCTGTTAAACTTGACCAGATTGGATAGTATTGAATACCATTAGTAAATTCATATTGAATTCGCATACATTGTCCGTACAACGTTCGGTAATCTAAGCCATTCGCACGACACCAATTAATTAGCTTACTTGCTGGCGTCCATTGCACTAGACCATAGCCACCACCACCACCAATTTCAGTGATATCTGGCAAAATATAACTTTCAACAGCCATATTTCCAAGCATTCCAGCAATGGCGTTACGTGACCAACCACGTGCTGAAAAGAACTTGTAAATATAGATAGCATTGGCTTTTTGTGTAGCTGAATAGTTGTATGTTTGTGCAGCTAAGACAGGCTTTGCCTTTGCTGTCGTAGCCTTGGCTGGTGTGGCCACTTTAGGCTTAGCAACAGTCTTTTTCTTAACAACTGGGGCCGGTGTAACTGATTTAGGTTCCGCTGTTTTATTTGACGCCTCAGGTGTGTTAACCTCTGTTGTTGGCTTTTGATCTTCAGTAATGTTCTCTTGATCATCTGACTTCACATCGTCAGTAGCATTATCTGAATCAGTCTTTGTGCCTTGATCATCTGACTTCACATCGTCAGTAGCATTATCTGAACCAGTCTTTGTGCCTTGATCATCTAACTTCACATCGTCAGTAGCATTATCTGAACCAGTCTTTGTACCTTGATCATCTGACTTCACAGCTTCTGAATCAGTGGCGGTATCGTCTGAATCGCTCTTCACTTCATGATCATCTGCTTGTACATCTTGCGTTTCAGTTTCAATACTTTGATCATTTGATTTTACATCGTCAGCTTTGGCCGGTGTATCTGTGGCAACACTTTGCGCATCTGAGTTCACATCAGCAGTTTCCTCTTTTGTGGCACTTTGTGTATCTGTACTAGATTCAACCTGTGTCTCTTGAACTTCTGCTTCTTTTGTAGTGGTTTCTACTTCAGAATTGACTTCTGGTGTAACTGTTTCAGCTTGCGTTTGTGTCTCATCGGTTGTAGACATCGCATTCGTTGGATTTTGTGCCATTGCAGCATTAATTTGCACTTGCACACGGCCTGTTTCATCAGTTTGAGGTTCGTTTACGGTCGTAGCACCATCAACTGTTTTTTGCGCATTCGCATCGGTTGCATCGGCTTGAGCTGTTGTACCAGCACCGCCAACTAGGGCTGCTGCTGCACCAAGTGTGGCAACAGCGGAACTCACCCAAAACTTACCGCTTTTATACATTTTAATGTGACTCATCTATATTACTCCCTTAGAACAATGACGTTAAATCGCCAAAATACTTTAAAATGAATGCATTAAGCATTCATTTACTTTTTTTAAATTTCTTTATAATTTCTTAACATAATCAATATGTAACTCAGAAGAAAACCCAGGTCAATAATTCTAGTTTTCAATACCATTACAATTGGTCGTCTCAATATGTCTATATTAACAACTAAAAATCACAAACATATGCCGTAATTATTGCAAAACAAGAACAATCTAGACACTTTGCACTGGCATAAGCTGTAATAACTATAAACTTATCGTAGATTCATACATGTGTCTTTCTTTTTTAATTTACTTTATATAAATTTAGAGTTCATTCCTTGATTTTATAATTTTATAAATACGAAAAAAGCACTTAATCCAATTTGATTAAGTGCTTTTTTATTAATCTTTAATTTCTTTAATTGTATCGATAATTGTACCATCACGATATTCAACCATCGCAACCGTACGATCGGTATACTCAAGTGGTTCTGGCTTTCCAACCTTAGCTTCAGCCATTTGTTGCAATTCTTCAATAGTGTACACAGGTACACCAGGCATATCCTGCAATGCATCAATCAAATCTTGACGCTTAGGATTAATGGCAATTCCAACTTCAGTCACAAGAACATCAACAGAGTCACCTGGTGTAACGTTTGTCGTCACTTCAGGAACAACAGTCGCAATACGTCCACGAACTAGCGGAGCTGAAATAATCGTCAACTTCGCTGTCGCCGCATCTTGGTGACCACCAACGGCACCACGGATGACACCATCGGATCCTGACATGACATTAACGTTATAGTCAGTATCGATTTCAAGCGCTGATAAGATAACAACATCCAACTTATCAACCATCGCACCCTTATTAGCAGGGTCGGCATACCAAGTTGCACTGATTTCTTGTTGGTCACGGTTTGACTTCATTGATTGGGCAGCACCCTTATCGAAGTCTTGCACATCCATAACCTTCTTGACCAAACCTTCTTCCAACAAATCAATGGTTGGCTTGGTAATCCCACCTAACGCAAAAGAAGCAGTGATACCATTATCAATCATTGATTGACGCAAGAAACGAGTGACGGCTAATGCAGCACCACCAGATCCGGTTTGGAATGAGAAGCCATCCTTGAAATATGGTGAATGTACAATCACGTTGTTAACCGTTTGCGCAATCTTAAGTTCCTTCGGATCCTTAGTGAAACGTGTTGCACCAGAGCCAATTTTATCAGGATCACCTACCTTATCAACCTTCACAACGTAATCAACCTGCGTTTGTTCAATCGAAGCAGGTGTGTTCGGGTAGTCAACAATGTTATCAGTAATCAAGACAACCTTATCGGCATACTTGGCATCCATTAAGGCATAACCAAGTGAACCAAATGCGGTCTCACCATCCATGCCGTTTGCGTTTCCCATTTCATCTGAGTTAGGAACACCTAGGAAGGCAACATCAATCTTGATATTCCCTTCTTCAATGGCACGGGCACGACCACCGTGTGAACGGAAGATCACTGGGTTTTCAAGCGCACCGTGAGATACGGCGTCACCCAAAGTTCCACGCATACCTGATGATGTGATGTTGGTAACAACACCCTTTTCAATGGCTTCAATGGTGATATCGTTCATCGTATTCGTCAATGATGATGGGGCCAAAGTCAAATCCTTATAACCATGATCAATGATAATACGCATAACCATATTAAAGACATAGTCACCCTCACGGAAGTGGTGGTGGAATGAAATTGTCATACCATCTTTAACATTATCAGTAACCGCTTTTTCCAATGAATCAACTAACTTATCCTTACCAGTAGTGGCACGAACCTTTGGTGCAACACGTTGGATTTCAGGGTTTCCAAAATCAACAGTTTCAAAAGGCTTGTAGTCCAACTTATTCATAAGTTCATCCGGTAATTCACGCTTTACACTATTTTCCAATGTAATTTCCCTCCTCATCAACTAAGTGTGATGCCTTTGCAAGACGCATCACACGTTCAGCACGCAATACGACTGGACGGTCAACCATTTGACCATTCATTGAAATTACACCTGAACCCTTAGCGCGGGCTTCTTCAATCGCAGCAATCACGTTTTGGGCATTTACAATTTCTTTTTCAGTAGGTTCAAAGACTGAGTTAACCATTTCGATTTGACGTGGGTTAACCAATGACTTACCGTCAAATCCAAGTTGGTGAATGTACTCAGTTTCACGATAGAATCCATCTGGATCATCCATATTTGTAAACACAGTATCGAAGGCTGAAACACCTGCAGCACGAGCGGCATGCAAAATAGCATTACGTGCATATTGTAGTTCAGCGCCATCTGGGTAACGGTGTGTCTTCATATCGGTCGTATAATCCTCGGCAGACAAGGCAATTCCCATCATACGATCTGTTGATGAAGCAATTGCATAGGCATTCACAACACCCAAAGCAGACTCAATGGCAGCCATGACACGTGTTGAACCAACTTCACGACCAAATTCCTTCTCAGCTTCTTCAACCAAGTTTACCAATTCAGTCATCATTTCAGCCGTTTCAACCTTAGGCAACCGGATAACATCGATTCCAGCCTTAACCATTGCACGAATGTCGTTTTGATAGAATGGTGTATCCAAACCATTGATACGTACCACTAATTCAGCATCCCCGTAATCAACTGTTTGCAAGGCTTCATAGACCAAATAGCGCGCGGCATCTTTTTCTGGAAGTGAAACAGCATCTTCCAAATCAAACATAATTGAGTCAGCTCCGAAAATACCAGCATCCTTAACCATGGCTGGGTTATTTCCAGGTACGAACATCATTGTTCGGCGTAAACGTTCTTCTGTAGCCATTATTAGAGCACCTCCCACATTGGTTCATCAACGATGTCTAAAGCACGTTGCGTTGCTGCAATTGCGCGTGCCTTAATCACCATGTCTAATGCCCCTTTATCAACAATCTTGGCATTGGCATTCTCAACACCATAAGCTTTCAAAACATCTGCAACAGTTGCCTTAATTGCCTTTCCATATTGTTTTTCAACATCTGATTCCAAATCAAATTGGATCCCATCTGTTCCTTGACTAAGCATAATTTGTACATCAGATGATTCTAATGTTCCGGCAATCGCCGTTTTCTTAATCTCCATCTTTCTTTCCTTTCTTAATCCGGTCTTGTAATTCAGACTTGTGGCTAACAATAAATTGGTAGGTGGTTTCGGGAACCCGATTTTCTATTTCGGAAATTCGGTCCTCTTCAATCGCCTTACGAACTGACGTTGCCGAGATGGCATCGCCTGAACCAAGTTCTTTACGTGGGATGATTTTCACCTGAACCTCAGGTGGCAACTCACGTTGTAGTGCTTGATTATACAAATCAGTGGTGTGCGAATATGGTTCACTACCTAGGTAACGGGTCTGTATGTGCAGATCCTTGGCAATCCAATTCTTGAACAATCGCGCATCAAGCGTGGTTTGGTAATCAACAACAGCATCAGGACTTGAAATAAAGTACGCTGGAAAAGTTGCATAACTGACCATGTAACTGCCACCATTGACAACAATGACATTTTCTAAGTCTTGCGTGCCCGCCTTAACGAGTTCAACCCGTTCGCTAGTTTTAAAAAGTGAGGCATCTTGATTGACAACAAAGACGTAAACAAAATCATTTTCTCGAGCCGCTGTCTCAACAAGGTAACGATGACCTAATGTAAACGGATTTGCATTCATGACAATGCCTGCAATTTCCTTACCGGCTGGAACCTTTGGAATCTCAGCTAAATATGTTTGAATATTAGGCTCACCTTTTTCAAGCAAGACACCTTGATCAGAGTCTGCTAACTTCGTAAATCCAACATGTTCAAAACTATCTGTATATTTTGGCTTCGTAAAGACTAAAATGTGGAACACGCCCCGTTGTGCTAAGCGACTCACAAGTTCAGAAACAACCATATTGAAGCGCGATCCAGAAGCACCATCCTCATTCTGAACGGCAATGTACTTAATCACATCACCCGCAATTGAACCTGTTCCGACTAACTGGTCATGATCATCAAGGAGGCCAATGGTCTCATCAATGACATCAATCTCTGTATCATTAAAAACATCAATGCCGCGTTCAGTTAAAAAGTTTTGCCACATTCTACGTTGCGGCTTACTTCTCAAATGCAGATCTTGTATGTGATCACTCATTTTACAGACCTCCTTGTGTCATAACTTATTTCTTAGCAAATGTTTCAACTGCTCCTGAAACAGCATCAACGACACCATCATCAAAAACCCCTGGAACAATATTTGTCGGATTAGGATTTTGAATCATATCCGCCAAAGCATGCGCAACCTCTGACTGAAGTTGTGAATCAACACTCTTAACACCCGTTTCTAGCAATCCCTTGAATAGACCAGGGAATGCCAAAATATTATTAACCTGGTTAGGCCATTGTGAAGATCCCGTTGCGACAACCTTTGCTCCGGCAGCATTTGCTTCATCAGGGTCAATTTCTGGAACAGGATTTGCCAACGCGAAAATAATTGGGGCATCATTCATGCGCTTGACTTGATTGGCTGAAAGCACCTTTTCATCTGACAAACCGATGCAGGCATCCTGATGAGCAATAACATCATCTAATGTTTGACCATCAGCTTGGTTCACCATGCCGGCAAGTTTGCGTTGATAGGCGTTGTAGCGTGTATCGTCTTCGCGAATCACACCGTGGCGGTCTACCAAAGTAATATGCTTAATTCCTGCTTCAGCCAACAACTTACCAGTTGCATATCCTGAAGCACCAACACCGTTCAAAACAATCTTCAAATCCTTCAATGGCTTATTAACCACCTTGGCCGCATTAATTAATCCAGCTAAGACAACAATTGCTGTTCCCTCTTGGTCATCATGATAAACCGGAATATCTAATTTCTCTTTTAATTTTTCTTCGATTTCAAAGCAACGTGGTGCGGCAATATCTTCCAAATGAATACCGGCAAATGATGTAGACATGTTCACAACTGTTTGCACAAATTCATCAACTGAAGTTTGTTCTAATGCCATCGGTACGGCATTAACGCCTGAAAAATCTTTATATAGAAGTGCTTTTCCTTCAATAATAGGTAGACTTGCAGCTGGACCAACATTTCCTAGTCCCAATACTGCAGTCCCATCACTAACGATGCTAACTAACTTTCCACTCATCGTGTACTTTGCCTTAGCCGATGGATCTGATTCAATCAACTTTGCTAGGCCAGCGACACCTGGTGTATAGGCTTCACTTAAATCATTACGGGTTGTGACATCAAAGTCTCCTTTAATATCGAGCACACCAGTATGCGCTTCGTGAAGTGCTAACACTTTATCCATGTCAACCATGTTTGTTACACCTCTCACATAATTTTTAACGCTCAAAGGTTACTTACCTTTGCTAACATGTCTCATTTTAGTTTACATTTTTAAAAATGTAAAGAAAAAATTCGACATTTTTAAAATCAATTCGGCGATATTTTAAAAATTTAAAAAGTGTTTGCAAACACAAAATGCATCCTTGATAAAATTAAAAAATATGAAAACCATTCAAAATATTTAAAATATATGGTAAGCTAAACAAAATGAAAGCTTTTTTTAAGGAGGCCTACTGATGTCAGAAGAAATGGATCAGCATGAATTACTCGCAAATTTAGCACAAGACTATTACCTTTCACAATTGTCTTTGGCTGAATTAGCAGAAAAATATCACTTAAGTCGATATCTAGTTAATAAGTATCTCGATGATGCACGACGCGAAGGAATCGTCACAATTAATATTGCGGCTCCTAACCCACGTAACCTTGAACTTGAAAAAGTTTTCCAAAAGACTTTTGACATTCCCCACATCTATATTCTAAAGGACAATATCAGTCCCACAGAAACGACCGAAAACATCCTAAACTATTCTGCTCATCAGTTAGCCCCCATGATTGCTCAAAGTAAAGTGGTCGGTCTAACTTGGGGTGGTACAATCTTTAACATCATTAATTACTTCCCCGTTTCAGTACTAGAACATGTGACGTTTACGCAGTTCATTGGCGAAAACATGAAGTACAAATCTGCAGCCGGATCAATGCGCATGGTTGAGTTAGCTGCAGCACGTTTCTCAGCTGAGTATCTAACCATGACGGGGCCACTTTACATCATTGATGATGCAACACGTGAAAAAATGGCTCAAGAAATTGCTGTACAACCAGCTTTTGCTGCATCAAAACAGATGGACCTATTATTTACAACCCTAGGAACAATGGCTTCTCTTGAAAGCATTCCAACTTGGAATGAGAATCTGGACATGATTTTGGGTGATATCAATCATGGTGATGTGGCTGGGATGCTTTATGGTCGACCATTTGATGTGAATGGTAACTTTTTGAATCCAGATCACGACAAAGTCTTCGGATTATCAGTTGAAGAAATCATGGAAACACCCCGCCGTTTTGGTATCGTTAAAAGTAAGTTTAAAACAAGCGCTGCCCTAGGGGCACTACGTGGAAAATTCCTAACAGACATGGTGACGACAGAATCAATCGCTCGCCGCATTCTTAGCGAAATGTAAACAAATAAAACCGCACTAGCCAAAGCTAGTGCGGTTTATTTTCTTATTTAACATCACGGGCAATATAAATTGGACGTCGCTTACTTTCAAGATAAATTGCCGCAATATAGCGACCAACAATCCCTAAGCTGAGCAATTGAATACCACCCATAAAGAGCATAATGACCACTAATGAAGGCCACCCACCAATAGCAGAAGCAGGAACCACAAGGGCACGAACAAAGATAGCAATCGCACCTAGAATTGAAGCCAAGAATGACACAACTCCCAAAATCGCAATGGCCGTAAGTGGTGCTTGTGAAAAGGCAACAATGCCTTCAATTGAGTAGCGGAACAATGACCAGAATGACCAAGACGTCGACCCAGCCACACGTTCCACATTTTCATAAGGTAAATACTTTTGCTTAAACCCAACCCAAGAAAAGATTCCTTTTGAGAAACGATTATATTCCGTCATACTCAAAATTGCATCTACTACTTGTCGGCTCATGACACGATAATCGCGAGCACCATTAACCAAGTGTGTATCAGAAATCTTATTAATCACCTTATAAAACATGTCAGAAAAGAATGTACGGATTGGTGGTTCACCAGCTCGGGTCGTACGACGAGCACCAACCATATCCCATTCGCCTGAAGCAACACCAGACAACATTTCTGGTAGCATCTCTGGTGGATCCTGTAAATCGACATCCATTACAGCCACATACTCACCTGTCGCATGCTGTAACCCTGCGTATAATCCAGCCTCTTTTCCAAAATTACGTGAAAATTCAACGTAATGCACTGAATCAGTTTTAGATTGTAACGCTTTGATGGATGCGATGGTTTTATCTGTTGATCCGTCGTCAATGAACCAGTACTCAAAGTCATACTCGGGTACTTGGGTGTGTACTTTTTCCAAAGCATCATAAAAAATTGGAACAGTCTCTTCTTCATTGAAGACAGGAACAATGATTGATAGTTTAGACATAACTTACTCCTAGCAACTTTTAAACGTGTCGACGAATGGTTAACATTAGTCCGTTTAATTTTTACATTTCTTTTGAATATTACAATTAAGTTTAATTTCTACAATATTCCATAGTATACCACATTCTCATAGTTCCAATGGTTAAGTATCAATTAAAATCACAAGTCATGTCCACGCCTTGCCTGTCTTTATTTTTTTAAGACGAGACGTTGATAGATAAAGACCGTAATCACAAAATAAAGTAAGTAAACACCACCAACAATCATCAAGCCATTCCCCAACCCAATATAAGGATCAACCATGATTGGTTTAAAACTCTGTAGACCAAATACCGTATCTAAGATTCCGATTACCATCGGAATAAAAAATAGAATGCCCACGTCTTTTATGGTCGAAACACGCGCCGCTGATGGCGTTGTCCCAATCATCTTTAGAATCTGATAGCGTTGTCGATCTTGACTAACATTCGAAAGCACCTTAAACATTAACGTTGAGGCCAACATGACTAAGAATGCAATTCCCAAGAAGACGCTCATAAATTCTAGTCCACCAAAAATTGACTTGAGCATCACAAAGTTACCATATGCACCCGGCACCATTAAATTACCATGGTCTGTATAACGTAATTCACCAGCATATAGCTTCTCCAATGGCTTTTGGTTTGCTTGCATGTCACGTACTGAAACAGCCTTAAATGTTTTAACATCATTCTTCGGCAATTGTTCCACCAAATTCACCTTAGCGCCAAATGGTACACCAGCAAGATAAGCAGCCCACGTCGTCAGCGTATAGTCTTCATCAGCATGGGCCGCATTAACATTTAATTGTTCCTTTTTTGGCTTAGCATTTGCATCGTCTGGTTGCGTATATTTCAAAGTAGGAACTTTAGCATCTGCTAGATTTTGCTTTTCAAAGTCTACCTGACCATTATGCAAACGATACTTAATTTCAGCCTGGTAAGTCACCTCTTTTAAGGTACTCGTCTCTGCATTCGGATTACGCATCATTAGCGTCACTGCATTTGTTTCTTGAGCCTGTTTTGGCAAAGACACATAATATCCTTGGCCAACACTAATTGCCCCCAGCGCTAGACCAAATAGCACAGAAATCATCGTTAAAATCCGCTTATACTCGTTCAAACGAAAACGTAACTGTCCGTTCAAGAATAAACGTAGCCCGCGCTGACCAAAATCAGCATGGCGCAGCCAATTTGTGATCAACCCCAATGTTTGACCAACAAATAGGTAAGTTCCGACCCCATTTAAAATCAGGGCAATGACCATTCCAGTCATTTGTAACTTAGGAATTTGAGGCATCAGCGCATAGCTGCCACCTAGAATCAGTAATCCGAGCAACCCTAGAACAACTTGTCGTCCGGTTTTTTCTGTCTTGGCTTTTACTGTCTCATCAGCATGTAATAGCGTCAAAGTATCAACACGCTTTAGTCGCCAACGGTTATACATCCCATTTAGGAAGAAAACAATAAGAAAGAAAACAATCGTAATCAAAATCGCTTTGGGCGTCAATACAGCCCAATGCTTGACTTTAATACCAATCAAATCCATCAAAGTTTGACCACTCAACTTAGTCAGACCAGCTCCAACTAGAATCCCCAATGTGGTTGCAATGGAACCAATAAACAACGTCTCTCGCATCAATAAGCCACCAACTTGGCGCTTAGAAGCCCCCAACATCGCTAGGAGTCCATAGTCTTTTTGACGTAGACGCAATAAGAAATTATTAGCGAAATTAAGATAGACAAAAGTAATGATCCCCAGGAAAATTTCACCAAAAACAAACACAATCACAATCACCTGTTTGGTCATCGTTGACATACTTTTCAATAGTGGTTCATTCGTCGCAATGGCGCTAAACATATAAAAGATGGCCACCGCAATCAACGATCCAATCACCAAGACACTATAATCGCGCCATTTTTGACGTAGTGATTTTAATGCAATTTTATTTAACATGGTTTCTCCTTTCGTCTATTCTTCAAAATTTCCGAGTTGGTGTAAGATTTGTTGGTAGAAGGCTTCCCGACTTTGTGTACCACGCTTTAATTCGGCAACAAATTGTCCATCACTCAAGAAGAGAATCCGTGAAGCGAAGCTAGCTGAAAAGGCATCGTGAGTCACCATTAAAATTGAAATCGCCTCAGCTTGATTAATCTTAGAAAGGTACGCCATCATTTCGCGGGCATTTTCTGAATCCAACGCTCCGGTCGGCTCATCTCCAAAAATTAAAGCTGGCTCGTGCACTAAGGCGCGCGCAGCACCAACACGTTGTTGTTGTCCCCCTGATAGTTCTGCCGGATATTTTTCAAGATATTCAGCAATGTTTAATAATTCAGCAACGCCACGCACGCGCTCTTTTACAAGTTTCGGTGCAACTTTTTGTAGGTTTAGCGGTAAGCCAATGTTTTCAGCCACTGATAAACTTTCAATCAAGTTATAGTTTTGAAAAATAAATCCCATATCATGGCCACGGAACTTCGCCATTTCGTTATCGCGCATATGGAGAATATCTTTACCGTTAATTTCAACTTCGCCACTGGTTGGTGCCATTAACGTCGCCAAAATATTTAATAACGTTGATTTTCCTGATCCTGATGGTCCCATGATTGCCAAAAATTCGCCATTATCAACCGTCAGAGACAGATTCTTTAAAACCGTTTGTTCCGCCTCGGTACCTTTTTGATAGGTCTTTTCTAGATTTTTTGCTACTAATGCTGGTTGTGTCATTATAATGCCTCGCTTTTTAATTTTGTATAATACTATTCGCGTAAATCTATTGCATAAAAGATATTACCATACGACATATAATACTACAAGCGGAAAAGTGTAAAAAAAAACAACTACGACTTTTGTAGTTGTTTTTTGTTTTAATTAAACGCTCGTAAAGCCTGTGATGCTGGGGCAACCATGGTTGGGTAGTCACTCAAAATTTGAACACCTTTTAAGTAATCCTCAACAGTTACATTTACGTTTGAACGCATCAAATGGTAAATACCACCAAAAGCTTTTGACGCAAAGGTTGAATCAACCACACCATTTTTTTCATAAAAACGATGACGACGTTCGCGTTGTTCTAAATTGTCAGCGTCAGGTTCTTGGAATTCAGCTTCCAAGATAATCCCGTTCGTAAAGCGTTCCTTCAAGGCCGTCAGTACTTTTCCACCATAACCACCACCACGTAGTGATTGGTCAATGGCAAAGTATAAGATAAAGGCTTTATCATCCCCTAATTCAACCCACACAACTAAGCCGATGGCCTTGCCATCTTCAGCAATCGTATGTAACGCAACAACGGGCTTCGTTTCAGAAAGTTCCACGAGCATTTCATAGGGGCTACGCTCACGCTCTGGAAATGCTTCTAAATAAATTTTTTGCCAGTACGCTTCATCAGTAATCGGTTCAAATGTAATCATATGATCCCTCTTTTTCTGTTTCCATTTTGATTTATAAGACTATCCTTAAATTATACATGATTCTCTTCACCTTTGCCGGTGAGTACGGTAGAATTTGAACAGATTAACATACTCTTCGGTTTAACACCGATTAAATGAAAAGAAGAAGGACCTCATGCCTAAAGACCAAAAGTTTATCCGAAATTTTGCTATTATTGCCCACATTGATCATGGAAAGTCGACACTTGCTGACCGCATCATGGAAACCACGAATACGGTTAGTAATCGTGAAGCCAGTGATCAATTACTAGATGATCTGGCTGTTGAACAAATGCACGGTGTGACCGTGAAGTCGCGTACCGTTCGTAATTACTATGTTGACCCAGAAGGTCAAGAATTTGAATATAACTTAATTGATACGCCTGGTCACGTCGACTTCAATTATGAAGTGTCACGTAGCTTGTCAGCCACTGATGGTGTGCTCCTTTTGGTCGATGCCACCAAGGGTGTGCAAGCCCAAACCGTCGCCAACTATCGTCTTTCACAAGATGCTGGCCTAACTGTCATTCCAATTATCAATAAAATTGATAACAAAATGGCCGATGTTGATAGTACCCAAGCTGAATTGATGGATCTTGATGAACGTTTCACGCCTGAAAATACACTGCGTATTTCTGCTAAGACTGGAATTGGCATTGACGATGTTTTGTTAGCCATCCGCGATCGTCTACCCGCACCAAGTGGCGACCCTGAAGCCCCACTTAAAGGTCTGATTTTCGATACAAAATTCGATCCCTACCAAGGGGTTATGGTGCAAGCGCGTATTTTCGATGGGATTTTAACAAAAAATATGGCGTTGAATTTCATGGCCAATGACGTTAGTGCCCAACCAAAGGAAATTGGCTTCTATACCCCACTTGCTACTGAAACTCCTGAATTATCAGCTGGGGATGTTGGTTACATTCTTACTGGAATTAAGGATCCACGTGCCATCCAAGTTGGTGACACCGTGACTTCTAAACAAAACCCAACTGATGTACCGTTCCCAGGGTATCAACAAATTGAGCCGATGGTGTATGCTGGAATTTATCCGCATGAAGGTGAATATAAGGAATTAAAGATTGCAATTGAAAAACTCGCCTTAAATGACGCAGCCTTCCAATATGAGCCTGAACAATCAGAAGCCTTGGGAATGGGCTTCCGTGGTGGCTTCTTGGGAATCTTTCATTTGCAAATCATTCGTGAACGTTTACAAGCTGAATTCGGTCTTGATGTGTTGACGACCATGCCAAATTCAACCTACCGTGTCACAGTTAAAAACCAAGATAAGCCCCTTTATATTGAAAACCCAACGCAATTCCCAGATTACAATATGATCACAAAGGTTGAAGAACCTTACGTTCGTGCTAAAATCACTGCGCCAGATTCTCAATTGAACGACATTATGCGTCTTGCTGAAGGTCGTCGCGGGGTACTGCAAGATTTGGAAACAATCGGTGATATGCTGTTAATCACGTATAAAATGCCAATTTCCGAAATCGCGTATGATTTCTTTAACGAACTCAAGTCCGTGTCTCATGGATTCGCCACGCTTTCAACAGAACGTGATGATTATGACGAATCTGATTTGGTTCGTTTAGACATTCAAATTGATTACACACCAGTTGATGCGCTAACTTTTGTGATGCACCGTTTGCGCGTTGACCAATTCGCCCAAGAAATCGTCCAAAAATTGACTGAACTGGTGCCACGTAAGTTGCAACAAATGCCGGTCCAGGCGATTGTTGAAGGCCGTGTCATTAGCCGTGGTAATATTCCACCCCTTCGTAAAGCGGCTGCTTCATCTGGTAAAACATCTAAGAAGCAACAACAAATGCGTCGTCAAGGTCAAAAGAATCAAATCGAATTGCCACAGTCTGTTTTTGATGCCATTTTGGATATGAGCCGTCATTAATCTGCGAAAGGAATTTTTGTTATGAATAATCTACTAACGCTACGTTCACTTTTTCAATTAAGTCGTGATGCAGTTGCCGCACAAGTGCAACTTGATCCCGCAACTTTGGATGCCTTTGAACAAGGTACGCAAGAACCCACCATTACGCAATGGCAAGCATTGGCTGAATTCTACTCAGACCAATATCATGTCTCACAAACACAAGCTGATTTGGTGGAACCAATCCATTTTCGTTTGAGTGTTGATTATTTAATGAATATCGGAATGACGATGACTGATCTCATGGCCATGAAATGGTATTTCGCCAACACCCGCCCAGAACTTGGGACTTTCGGCGTAGCACTCTTCAACCGCGAAGATTCACATGATATGGAACGTCTCACCACAGCGCTTCCTGATGTTTTGGAGGATTTCGCCGGTTACCTCCTGCTCAACCATGATGGTACTTTGAACCAATTCATCGATGAGCGCAACAATAATCACGTCAGCGATTGGCGCTTGCTCCTTTATAAGGACGCCAATAAGTATGTCGACGTCACCGATATTGTCAGTTATTTCGTTGACTTGCCGGATTTCACCCAATTTTAAATAAATAAACGCCAGCTACGATTTCACGTAACTGGCGTTTTTATTTGGTTCTATTTAATTGTCCAACCACCGTCGATTGGCACTACTTGGCCTTGAATGTACCCTGCTTGCGGGCTTGTTAGGTAAAGGCTCAGGTCGGCGACCTCTTCTGGCTGGGCCCAACGCTTTGTTGGCGTTTCCGCCGCAACAGATTTCGCCATAGCGGCATCCCCAGCAAAATCGGCTGCATTCATGGGTGTTTCAATCGCCCCAGGTGCAATCGCGTTCACCCGCAATCCCTGGTCGGCATAATCTAAGGCGAGCTGGCGCATCCATCCGACCAAAGCATGCTTGGACGTTGTATAAGCTGCGCCACCACCACCAGCAATTAAGCCAGCAATTGATGCCATATATAAAATTTGTCCATGCTCTTTTTCAAGTAACGTTGGTAACAAAGCCATCGTGATTTGAATTGGGGCATAGGTATTAATTTGCATGACCCGCATAAACAACGCTTCATCTTCTGCCAAAGCTGGTTGGAATGCATCCAAGACCCCAGCTGTGCTCAAGAAAATATCGACTTGCGCGAGTAATGCGGTATTTTGTGACAACCACACTTTTAGCCCTGTTGCGTCCGCTAAATCAAGTTCGACCTTGGTTAGATTGGCGTGTTCCAGTTGAATAGGTTGTCGATCCAGTGCAATCACAGTCGCACCGACAGCTAGATAAGCTAGCGTTTGGGCTTGCCCAATCCCCGAAGCTGCACCGGTGATTAAGAGCGTTTGGCCCGTATAATTTTGATCAATCATTAGGCGGCCAAGTTAATGCGCTTACTGATGAAGTAAATGACAATCGCACCGATAACCAATGAAGCGAATTCACCGATGGCGACTGAACCGTAAGTAATCCAGAATGGTGCCTTCAAGAAGACATGCAATTCAAGTGCTACGGCCCACATCATGAAGGTATCAATCACCGTACTGATGATAAGACGCTTCACGATTGACTTCACATGACGTGTGGCATAGTAGCTCATCGTCAACATCACCACTGTGCCAAGTGTTCCGAAAATCATATCAACGGCACCAAGGGATGATTGCGTATTGGCAATGAACACCCCAAGTGAAATCGCTACGATATAGCGCTTGTTAAAGACAGCTAGATGGTTTAGCCCTTCTGACAACCGTAATTGGACCGGTCCAAAAGCGAAAGGCGCCACCAATAACGTCAACACCACATAAAGTGCGGCCACAACGGCCATCATCGTGAGATCATAGACGCGTTTATTTTTCTTTGTTTCCATATTTAAAAGACTCCTAGTTTTTTTGCGTGGGATGGTTACGAACCACGTGATTTCAATATACCATATTGTATTAATATGAATAAAGTGAAGTGGTACTAATTATAATTTTTTTCAGCTTCACAACTATAATGATTAAAATGTTCTTTTGAGCTTTCACCAAGGTCATAGAAAATTTGTTTAAATGCCTCATATAGTTTCTCTGGCTGAATATCATTAAGATCAGAATCCGTTTCATAACCAACATGAGAGTTAACATGTAGCAATTTTAACTTAGCTGAATATATGACACTATCATCAATACTACCCGTATTTTTTTCTATCTTTTCATTCAACTCTGCCAATTTACCTACACCAAATATAAATTTAGAATACGACTCCAAAATTCTTCTCATAGTGTTAAACATTAAGTTAATTCTCTGATTTGATTTTGCGAATATTAAATCACTCCACAATTCGTCATATATAGTTGATACATCTTGTTTTGAGCTTGTAATTTTCACAACCTGTGTTTTATCACCAGCTTTTTGAAATTTAAAAAAGGCCTCCCGAGACAGCTTTAAATTACCCGTTTTATTGGGTTTGTCCTTATATTGAGGGGATGTTGGTTTTAATTGCATATAGAAATGAATATTATGGGTTAAAATAAATATTTGAGCTGTTTCCGTACTTTTAATAAGATTTTGGAGTTGTGAAATTACCAGATATTGGGAAGCAGCATCATTACTATCAACGACATCATCAAAAATTATTATTTTCCCCCTTTCATCTACCGAATAAACGTTTAATTTATTAATGAACCACAGAAATGCAATAATATTTTTTTCACCAGTGCTCAACTCATTAACTGATCGTATCTCACCATTGTTGCTTTCAATTCTATATTGTCCTTCTGCGTCATTGTCAGTATACTTTAGCCTAAACGCATCCATGCCTAACCCACTTAACCCTTTATTGATATTCTGAACCGCAATATCTTCATTACTGTATTCATTTATCAATTCTTCTAATTTTTCTTCCTTTGTTTTCTTAGCTTCTCGTTTATGTTCAATTTCACCCTCACAATTTTCAAATAATGTATTTTGACTATTATATTCAGCATTGAGATCAATAAACTGCTTTGACGTTACAACTTCACGAATTAAATGCTTTTGATAACTACGTCTTGCTTTATCCTCATTTATTTTAATATTTTCTGAATAATGAGCCATCCTATCATTTAAACTTCTAAATGCATCATCAACTTTTTTCGGATTTAGCTCAAAATTAAAATCACATTCTACTCTATCAAATTTATTAAGATTTTTTTCTTCAATTTTTTCTTCAATATAATTTAAAGCAGTACATAAATTGTTTATAAATTGAAGACAAATTTCATTTAAATCATTCAATGGTTTAATAAAGTCAGGATACGTATCTCCAGCTTCGTAAGGCGTAAAATCATCAAGTATTTTTCTTACTTTTTCAACTAAATCTCTTAACTCATTTAAATTAGAATCAACTTGAAGAATTTCTTTATTAAAATAATTACCGAGTTCTCTTAATCTGTCCGCTGGCATTAATTGACCACAAAATAAGCACACATCTTCTTCACTCTGCACTGTTTTATGTAACTCTATACCGGTTTCAACCCAATTTTCAGCGGTTCTATTTATACTAATACTTACTTCTCTACCGACTTCTCGTTCACATATTTCTTTTAATTTTTGAATGATAGCGTCTAAATCAAAGGTATTACTAAACGGTTTTGAAAGTGGGGCTTTTTTCTCCAATGAAATGGACTTTTTTACCTTATCCAACTCATCTCCATTTAATTTATGTTGATCATCAATTTCGTAATCGAGTATGTGTTTCCCATTTAAAGTTTTGTCAACATAACACCTTCCATTTATTTTTTTTGCTTCACCTCTACAAAATTCAGCACGAACTCTTTTTTTCTGTTCTAGAATTCTTTTCATTCTAGCTTCTTTTTCAGATGCTAGAATCGCTTCATCTGCTAATGATTTAATCTCTTCCTTTAACTTTGTAATTTTTTTAGTAATATCTGTATTCTGTTCTCCTAAAGAAATCGCATTTAATTCCTTATTTTCTGCTATTATATTAGAAAATCCTTGAAATATTTGAACATTGAACTCTTCATTTTGTTGTTCGTAAATATCTCTTGTTATAGTTGATTTTCCTGTACCGTTTTTCCCAAAAATATAATTTACCCTACGTAAACCTTCAATTTTTGGATCTGAAAATCTTGATTCTGGCAAGTTAATTTCTTTGAGCATCCTTATCACCCATTCTTTTATTTAAATACAAATTACATTTCATTATACCATACAAATTTTTGTTCATTCCAATCATAGAAAACACTTAACGTACTTTGACGAAACATGGTGCAATTCAAAATAAATACTTATAGCATTTTAAACATCCTGAACAAATACCAAAACTGGTAAGTCTGTGATGAACCATAAGTGGGTTGCCCAAGATGAGTTAAAAGCCCGTTCATAATTGAATAAATGCAAAATAACATAATCGAAATGTTTTGGGAAACTCCAGAATATTTCGATTATTTTTTATACGAAAAAAGCCCGTGCTTGTAAGCACAGGCTTTCCCACTATCTTTTTCTTAAACACGTAACCGTCAGTATAAGCATTAATACAATCAACGCTCCAACATAAAGTGGCAAGGTGAATGCCGTGCCGTTATGCATTAAACTCATGCCATAAGTCATCAAGCTAATCATCACGTAATAGGCAAACCCAAACACACCACTGGCAGTCCCAATAATATTTTCATATCCAACTAAAGCATCACTCAGAACTAATGGCAAAATGGTGTTCAGTCCGGTAAAAACGATAAAGAAAGCCACTAGGAACACTAGACTGCTGTGCATCGTCGCACTCAGGCAACCAACGCCAACACCCAGCCCACTCACAAGCAGACTCAACATGATAATTCGGTATGAAGTCAAATACTTCACCGCATAATTCGCGCACATCGCCCCAACAATACTAGATAACGCAATCACCATCCCCGCGATGCCATAAAGCATAGCGTCCATGCCATACATTTGCATCAGCACAAAGGGTGCCTCCGCATAAAAGCTAAACAGAATTCCGTTAATGCCCGCAATCAAAACGGCATAAGCCCAAACTCGCTTATCCTGCGCAAGAATTTTCGCAGCGCGCCAAATTGAGACTGACTGCTCAGTCGCCTTTGGTTCCATTGTTTCCGGCAACTTACCATAACTGTATATCAAAATCATAATCGCCATGCCAATAAGCACGGAACAGACACTTTTGAATCCGAAATATTGTTGGATGATTCCCCCAATAAATGGACCCAGTGCTGGTGCTAAGGCCATGGCACCGCCGACTTTGGCGAATACTTGGGCGCCTTTCACTCCGGAAAAGCTTTCCCGCATAATTGTTTGCGTGACAACTGATCCGACACTGGCGCCAAAGGCCTGCACGAGTCGGGCAAGTAGTAACCAACCAAATTCCGGTGCTGAAAATAAGCCGATGTTACCGATAAGATAGACCAAGATACCTAGTAGCATCGTTGGTCGCCGACCCCATCGGTCTGATAACTGTCCCAAAACTAAGACCCCAACGGCAAATGCCATGAAGTAACTTCCCATCAAAAGTTGGGCCGTTTGCGCAGTGACGTGGAAATCCCGACTGATTTCCGGTAAAGCTGGTGTGAAGATGGTTTCACTAATTTGTGGAAACCCCACAAGTACAATCAATAAAATGATTGCTGGACTATTTTTCTGGACGTTTTTCATTTTTTTCTCCTGATATTTTTTAATCTGATGAAAAACGTCCTTAGTCACTTACTGTTGCAGCCATAATAAATTCTGAATAATTCATATTTTTTCTCCTCTTTTAAACCATATTAAAAGCCCACCAGTTAACTAACTCTAACTAATGGGCCCCATTTGAAATCAATTACTTGAGAAGCAAGACGAAAGCATAAACAATCGCAGCAACAACTGTCCATCCAATCAATGCTTGAATCTTTTCCTTCTTAGTAGTTCGTTCCATTGTCACAGTTAAGTGCCCATTTTTACTTGTGTAAGTTTTTGGTAACTTCATGTCATTGCTCCTTTAGTTTAGCTTTTAATACTTCTCAACTTGTTATGTTCAAATATCATCACACAACGATATTAAACTTTATTATCTTTAATATATACTATCGCAATTATTTTAGCAAATTGTTGGATTACTTAAATGCCAATCCAGACTATATTAGCTTAACTTAATTGATTTCCTCTTTTTGTTTATCAAAAATATTAATAACAAGTGGTAACGTTAAAAACAATATGCATCATGACAAAAATATGATGTTGCACTATCATCATGTTCGATTCCTAAAACCTTTTTATCACTGGAAATACAGTTAGGACTAAACACCACTATTTGTATTCTCTGCCTGGCTCATGACGATTATCACTGCTTTTATTCAGTCCCATCAAAACAGATTCCCAAATAGATTAAAAAGATTTTTTGCCTATTGTCATTATTTTTCGAACTGGTTCGTTTTCAGTTGAAAACGACATGATAAGGCATCACTTTAAATTAAAACTAACTATAAAACATAGCCATACACAAACGATAAAGTTCTAACCTCACGCTTATTTATTCCAATTACCTATCCCTAATTCTCATTATAGTGATCAGACATTTTTCGAACTAGATATTTAGAATAAGATTCAATATTTGGATACATCGCTCCCTCATTAAAGCCCATAATACCCATGAGTGATTTCATGTCTTTCATGCCGGTGCCATCATTCTTTACCTTTATGACAATAGGACGATTGCTAGTAGAATTTATATCGTTCAGCATAACTTGACGTAATGACGTCTCAATATTTTCAACTGACTTTGTATCTTTTTCCTGAATTTCTGAATGTTCATACGCCGGTAAAATAAAAGCACCATTCTGACTTATAATGCGCTGTGTGGTCTTATTAGCCCTAACAATAATTGCTCTATTTAGAATTTCGAACACTTCCAGTGGATTATCAGCAGTTGATGATAAATCGCCACGCATTACAAGTGCTTCCTTTAGCTTTTCCCAATAATATACTACCCATTGAACGTCTTTCCCCGTCTCAATGACAGTATTTTCCTGTTCAATTTCAGGCTTTTTAGAAATATATTCTACCCACCTTTCGTATAGGTAATCTCCAAATGTTGTGGTGTATTCATTTCCCAATTGAGCTCGCCCATGATCATCCTCTAAATAGTTGAACCGTTGTTTAAATTCATCAAAATTAAACTCCCTCTCGTCAGAATTAATCATTCTATACCGCTTTGCATTTTCAACGCTTAAAGCAAGCCAGTCAGCAAAATTTTTGTATTCTAAATAATTGAAGTCTTCTGTACAATCAATTCTGTCTTCAATTATCATATGTGGACTAAATTTTTCGATTGATCCCATATATTCCATAAATTGTCTAATCAAATCTTGATCTATAAAATTCGCGCCTGTTTTAATTTTAGCCTCAGTTTCATCACCGCTAAATGAATTCCCCCTATCAAACATTGGTAGCAACCATTCAAACATTTGAGGTCCGTCAAGTGCAGCACGATTAATATGAGCTTCTTCAATTACACACTGATCGCTCCGTCTTCTTCTTTCTTGAAAAATATATACATATGCATCCCCCGTTTCTGTAATACCATCTAAAGCGAAAAAAAGTGCAGCAAGTGGACTACTTGATATATCTAATAACCTTGTCAATGCCCCATAGTGTTGTAAATGAGTTAATTCTTCAAACGGTGTACTATCATCACGTAATTCATTAATGGCCTCGATTTTTAAATTTTTATAATATTCATCACTATGGTTTGCCACTGCCGATGCTCGATAAATTGTCGGCGTCATGTAATCATAATATTGACTTTCACCACGATAAAATAAGTCACCATTGTATGTAGTCGTTTCATTTCCGACACGTTCCACAGTTTCAATGTATTCAGCCAACGTCTCAACAGTCAACACCTCAAAAACTTCTTCTACCTTTTTCCCAAACATATCAATGATATCTCCTATCCATATTCCTATATTCATTTTACTTGAGTAGTTGAGAAATATACATAAACATTCACAAAAAAATACCATTCAGGCATTCATCTTTTTTGTGGCAATTATTCTTTTCAACTTTACTACAAACTAAACCAAATATAATGGCATTGCCATCTCACAATTGCTGCTTGAAAAATGGTACTTTCACTACTCAATTGAAATAGTCCCAAAGAAAAACAAGCACCAGGTGTGTTTGTTATCTATTCCTTTCTATTTATAATTAAACAAGGGGTTTTCATACTTGCTAATTAGCTTTTATCTTCTTTTCCTACTTCAGATTTCACGCCTTGTAAAACAATAAGATTCCCCATACACTAATCACCACTGATAAAGCACCAAGTAACAGATTAGCCACGACAAAAGTTGTCTAACCAGTATTAATGGTACAAATTAAATAAAAGTAATAACTTCTATTTGGTTATGATGTATAAGTCTCATCCGTTATAAAATCAAACTAAGACTCATATTTCAGATGTTAGAAAACGTTCTTTATATAATACTCATTATACAATCGGTATACTCATTCAATATGTATTAGTATTTGTATACTCTATATATGAAAGCCCCCATTGCATTAGTTTACGTATTTCAAAACGTAAAACCAAGTGTAGCTGTTTTTATAATGATTAGCGATACCTTTAGCTGTTTATTCATCTTTTACCTTATCTATCTAATATGTTTAACAACGTTATCGTAGCAAACAACATTAGATAGCAAGGCAAAAATAAAAAAGCACCAAATATTGGTGCTCATTCATAATAGATGACGAATAGAATTACAACCTATTCTTCTATATTACTCAAAAAATCATTTGGTTATATTCGTTTTTCCAACTGTCATCGATTTTTTTAAATGTAAGGCGCCCTTCCATCAATAACTTTTGCATGAGATTCCTACCCTTAGATTCGTTATCCATGCTATTCCCGTACTCTTTGAGTAACTTTTCGACTCTGTCACTTAAAATAGTAAATTGATCGTCATCTCCAAACTGACTGTACTCAAAACAAAGTTCTACATCTGAATTATAAATATCTAGTGAATCAAAAGTAGCTTGGAAATAAGCGTAGTCTTGTGCCCCCAAAGAGTGCCCATAAAAGTATATCTGATTCACATTGGCTAACAATTTCATATTTGGCGTAGTTTGCGTGAACCGCATGATTCGGTTAGTTTTAGTAAATTTCATCAAATTGTCATTGATAACTTCTTCACCTGTTTCAGTTTCCACATACATAAACTTGTCATCAATACCAAATACCACATCTGCTGTATCGATGTCTTCCCATTTGGCATAATCTTTCGTTAATCCGTGAACATTTTTTATATCGCCAATTTTCAATCCCGCATCAGCATCCAGATATTTTGCAATCCTGTCCCAAGTTCTAAAAGGGTTTGTGTAATTGAAATTTAGTATATTTGTTGTTTGTTCATTATCTATTAATTTTGTCTCAAGGACAGATGCTTTTCCAGTGTACTCAAACATTTCTACTCGTTTTTGGAAAAGCATATTTGATTTTTTCTCCTGAACACACATATCCAAATATTCTGTAAAATCACTTTCTAAATTATGCAGATCGTCAAAGAATAAATCATACCAATGTTCAAATAATGAGTCTGGAATTTTCTTTGTAAACTGATACTCAATGTGCGGAGCTTCCCCAACAGCAATCATATTCTCTCCAGGACTATCATCAGTATCAGAATTGTAAAAAGAAAAGTCCCTCAGGGCCCTTTTCTCATTACCATTGAATGCAATTAATTTATCATTAACATCCCTTAACTGTATTAATGCTTTGAAGCGTTTAGAATCTAAATTTCCGGTAGCATTTATATAACTATTATAAATAGTCGCTACATTTAACGATTTTTTTATTTCCCAATACATTCGAATGGTAGCAATTTCTCTAATATCATTAGTTAGAAAAGTCGCCATAACTGATTCAACATCTTTCCAATTAGTTTCTTGACTTGTATCAAGTTCACCTAAATCCTTGTAATAATCAAACACTGCACCCCAAAGATTTGTTTCCTTACCGTTATCTTCCCACCAAATAAAAAAGTCTGCATAACTTGATTTCAAATCAGTTGCTAGGTCAAAACCATTCCCAATAATGAGTAAATTTTTTGCATCACTGTTTTCAGTATTGTTCATAATATATCTCCCCCCAATCTTGTAATGAATAATATCTTAGCATATATCTAGCAGTTAAAAACGTCCCATGTGGCATCATTTTTTAGTTATTAAATCCCCCCTCTATACATCATGCAAATAAGACATACGATTAAATTGAACTATAACAAGACTACTCTAGAGCAGTCTTGTTACTTTTAGTGATATGTGATTATATGTGTAACGATAAATTTCTAAAAGCCTACAACATACAATGAAGACATTCGCCTCTAAATTATGGATACACACTAAAAAAGCCCCACCAGAAATCTGGCGAGGCTTTATTTTATATTACAATTTGCTAATTGAATCAAACGCAATGGCTGGGAAAATGTAAACCAAGCGTTCAAGTTGTGCAGGCGTGTAGCCAAATTCGATAGCTGGCAACAAGGCGTTGATTGAATCTTCGGCGCGTTCTGAAATTTCAGTTGCTCCGACTAGTTGCTTATCCTTATTGAAGATAAGGGTCAACTTAGCATTCTTTTCATAATCAACGGCACGGTACCAATCACCAGAAAGGTCGTTCTCTTGAACGATGTACTTATCTGGATCAGCTTGTGCTTCTGCAACAGTTACACCAGCTTGGGCGATACGTGGCGTCGTAAAGACGTTTGTCGCGATGGCTGGGTAATCAATGGCTGCATCTGATTCACCTGCAAAGCGGTGCATCAAGTATTGTGATTCAAATTGTGCTGTTGGTGTCAACTTTGGTTGTTCCTTGTCGATAACGTCACCAGAAACATAGATGCTTGGTACTGTAGTTTGAAGATATTCATTAACCACAATTCCCTTAGGGCTGTGTTCAATTTCCAAATCTTCAAGACCAAGGTTTTCAACGTTAGCAACACGGCCAGTTGCATCCAAAACCCAATCAGTTGTGATGGTTTCATCTGACAACGCTACTTCGACTTGATGTCCTTGTTGTTCAAATGACTTGACTTCTTGGTTGCGAACGATGGTGACACCACGTGATTCAAGGTCTGCTAGTACTTCCTTCACATATGGTTGGTGGAAGCCACGCAAGGCTTCGCCATCGTGCAAAACAAGTGAAACATCTGAACCAGCTGCGTTAGCCATTGTGGCAAATTCAACCCCGATGTAACCACCACCAATGATAACCATGTGCTTTGGCATTTCATCTAAGGCCATGAATTCCTTTGAATCGTGCCCCAATTCAGTTCCAGGAACATCCAACTGGTGTGGGCGCAATCCCGTAGCAATCACAATGTTTTCAGCAGTGATGGGTTCTCCGTCAACGGCAACGGTGTGTTCACCAATAATGGTTCCGTGACCAAAGTACATTTTGATTCCTGAAGCTTCCATACCACCCTTAAGCGCATCTGGAATAACATCAATCGCCGCTTGCTTATGGGCCTTGTTCTTTGCCCAATCAATCTTACCGTCTCCACTAACAATTCCGTCAGAGGCACGCAATGTGTGTTGTAATGCAACAGGTCCATCTAACAAGATTTTTGCATTACATCCCCAGTTTGGACAAGTTCCCCCAACTTTATCCGCTTCAATGACGGCAACACGCTTTCCTTTAGCGGCTAATGGCATTGCACCATCAAACGTTCCGTGTCCGCTTCCAATATATACAACATCATAATCAAATTCTGGCATAATTAATCCCCCTATAGTGTGTGCTATGATTTAAAAATCGCCCGAGTTGCCATCGCAATGAGTTCATCAAGTTCGATTGTCTGCACCTTAACTTGGTGTTGCGCTCGTGCTTGATATAACCATTGTAATGGTTCCAATGCTTGTGCCACAATCAAATCGACATTATCAGTCATCAATTGCTTTTGCAAGTAGGCTCGTTTGATAACAGTTAACATTGCTGGCCCCAGAAGCGTTGTGTCTGTTTGCATCGCTTCTGGAAGATATTCAGGATTAGCTGCTAAAGCAGCCATGAAATTAAGTTCCTTAGGTGCTTGTGCAAAGTTTTGCGCATAACCACGCATGACTTGCGCAAACTGTTCAGTCACTGCCACATTTTCTGCTGGCGTTGGTACATCATCAATTAATTGCTCACGCACAGATTGATACAAATGCCCAAGTAAGTCCGATTTATTTTCAAAATAAATATAGGCCGTCGCAACAGACACACCAGCGCGTTTGGCAAGTTTACTAATGCTTAATTGACTAATACCATTTTCTTGTACTAAATCAAAAGCAGCTTGCTCAAGTGCTATTAACTTTTTTTCATCCCTTTTTCGCATCTTTTAGTATAGCCAACCTGCCTTTATTTTCACTTAACTCCGGCAGCGGGTTCTCCTTCATCTTTTTATCCGAATCCCTTTTTCCATTTTAACACACCGCTTACGCTTATTCTCGTTAATAAAAAAGACATTCGTCTTCACGAATGTCTTAAGCACCAGTTGTGAATTTCAAACCAACGGCACCAATAATAATTAAACTGATAAATAAAATACGTTTCCAATCATGTGACTCGTGATAAAACAACATGCCCACAATTGTACCCCCAGCTGCTCCAATTCCTGTCCAAATAGCATAACCAGTCCCCATTGGAATGGTCCGCAAAGCAAATCCTAAAAGACTCACACTGAGAATCATAAAAGTTGCCATGAAGAAAATGAGGTATGAACGACGGCGACGATTATATTCGTTCAACGTTACCACACCGGCAACCTCCATGAGTCCGGCTAAACATAAAATAATCCATGCCATTAGTCTGTCTCCTCCTCAACTAGCTTCAACCCGATAACCCCAACCAGAAGGATAACCAAGAACATTAATTGACTCGCTGAAAGTGCATCACCAAAGACCAGCCAACCAATCAAAACGGTCGCGGCTGATCCCAATCCCACAAAGACCGCATACGTCGTTCCAACCGGCAGCCTACGACTTGCCACCAAGTACAACCCGAACGACGTTAATAGCGAAATAATCGTTAGGAGCCACTCTACGGGCGTGTGAGCGTATTTAATCCCAACAACCCAGCCACTTTCGAAAATAATGGCGACTAAAATCGTCATCCACGGATTTTTAAGTAATAATTTCATCCATCAACCCTCCTTTAAAACGTTTTATAACTACGACTATGTATAAAAAGAGCACCCACAAAAGTGGATGCTCTTTTTAAAGACCTAAAGTAATCTGCCGATTACCAAGAAGCCTTCTTAACACCAGGGATTTGACCCTTGTGTGCCAACTGACGGAAGTTCAAACGTGACATTCCAAATTCACGCATGTAAGCGTGTGGACGCCCGTCGATACGATCACGGTTGTGGGCACGAACTGGTGAAGCGTTACGAGGCAACTTTGACAAACCTTCGTAATCACCCGCAGCCTTCAAAGCAGCGCGCTTTTCAGCGTACTTTTCGATGGTTGCTTCAATCTTCTTTTCTTTAGCGATCTTTGACTTTTTAGCCATGATTACTTGACCTCCTTGAACACTGTAACACGACGCAACTTTGGAGAATACTTCTTAAGCTCCAAACGATCCGGTGTGTTACGACGGTTCTTAGAAGTTAAATAGATACGTTCGCCAGTCTCTGCTGACTCTAATAAAATGTTAATGCGCATTAACATAACTCCTTCGAATGTATTTTGTGAGATGCCTCTCACCTACCGATTGAACGACAGGTATGGCTGCATGGGCCAAACCCCAAGCTTGCGCCGTTACAATAGCTAGTAAATTACAAAAGATAACTATACAGAATATTTAAGAATTTATCAAGTCTTTTGCAACAAAAATAATTATTTATCGAAATATCCATGACGCCAGAACCAAATCGTTGCAATCAACATAAGGACCAGCGTGATAATAATCGTAATCAGCCAACTATTCTGATGTAAGGCGAAAGGCAAGTATTTCACATTTTGACCATAAAAACCAGTAATAATCGTTGGAATTGTCAAAACAACTGAATAAACGGTCAAAATTTGCATAATCCAATTCAAATTTCGATCATTCCGTGATGAGTATGAATCGGCAATATTGCCAACCACTGAACTAAGCAAATCAGCCATTTTATGTGCTTGTTGCGCTTCAATATCAATTCGATTTTTTAGAAATTCGGTTTGAGAATCTGGTTTATAGGCTTTAAATTGACTTGTCAAATTATCAATCACATCTTCATTATCTTCAATTGATGAATCAATATACAGCAAGGCATTTGTCACCGTCCAGATACTATCTAGGTCACCGCCAAAACCACTGGTTTTACGATAAAATTGATTTTGGAACTTACGTCGCAACACATCTAACTTGTTCAAAGCCGCTTCATAGTCACCATAGATAACCAAAATGGCGGTAAACAAAAGTTCGATTGGGGTTGTTGCTTCCGCACTGCTAGTTAACTTAGTTGCAATGTGATCAGCCAAAAAATTCATTGATGAGCGTGTAAACATCAACACGCGATGCTCTTTCATTTGAACCAAAAAAGCCACTGATTCAGTGTGATATGCACCTTGAGACGGGACATCATTATCTGCCACAACGGCGTCAATAAAGAGCGTTAAAATTTCATCGTTCTTCGAGTAGTGCCAACGGGCAGCCTCATTTTCGTCATTCACGTCATTAATAAATGATTTGGGAATATCCATTTGCTTAACTTCATCATCTTCTAAATCATCAGCATGATAAAAGGTGGCTTGGCTACCCGCAAATAATTGCTTTAACATAGTTTAATTCGTTCCTTTTTATTCACTGTGATGCGCAATAAAATACCACATCCAGACCATTTTAAGTTTAACTATTAGTATACCACGTCCATACTATTTAATTTAGTCTATAAAAAAACTACCTCAATTTGAGGTAGTTAGTGTTAAATAGCTTGGCGCATAAAGTACCAGCTACTGAAACCTAATCCTAACGCAAGTGAATCGGTAGCTAAGATATCAAAAAAACCACGGAGTGGCCAATTCAATAGTTGCATGCCAAATTCCAGTACGCTAAAGATCACGAAAAGTAAGGCCAAAACGGTTAAGACGTTGCTCAAACTCCACCAATTTAACTTTTGGATTTGCCTGGCATAATAAAGCATTGCCGCAGCTAACCCGACAATAATGACTGCCATCACCATGTTTTTAGCTGGGAAATTTTCTGGTACAACGTAGTTGACCATGGTGAAATTAGGCCAAACATTATTCACAAGCACCCACATGATAAAACTGAATAACATTGCCAAACTACCTTGTGCCATCCTACGTTCATGCTGAAATTGGTGATACGACCAAATCGCTGCTAAAGCAATCGCAATCATGATTCCTGCCACCACCTGGGCAATTAAGAAACCCACCCGGTGTGGCGCGTCTTGAGCCGCTAAAATTGCAATTGGGTAAGCTAAAGGCTGGTACGCTGGCCACACGAGTACGCCGACAATACTTTCGAAGAAGTACGTCAACGCGCCAACGATCCCGAGTCCGAAAAATATTTTATGTTGCCACCATTGTTGCTGTTGCATGATGCACCTCGTCTCATCTATTTATTCTTAATCAATTCTATCATATTTCAACCAAATCAAAAAAAGACGGTCAGTAACCGTCTTTTTTGATTATTCACTAATTGTAAGCAACAAGTCACCACCGGCGATTTGATCACCTGCTTGGACTAAGATATCTGAAACAGTTCCAGCCACGGGTGCTTGAATGGTTGTTTCCATCTTCATTGCTTCAGTAATCACCAAAGTGTCACCAACCGCAACTTCATCCCCGACGGCAACTGAAACTTTGACAACATTTCCGGCCATCGTGGCCCCAATTTCTCCAGGTACATTAGCTTTAGCTTGACGATGTTGCACCGATTGCACATCCACAGTTTGATCATGCACAGTGACTTCAACAGGTCGACCATCCAAAGCCATGTACAGTGTACGGACACCATCAGCGTCTGGTGCGCTCATTTCGTTTAATGTTACGACCATTGTGATACCTGGCGCAAATTGCACCACGGTCTCCTCATGCGCTTTTAAGCCATAGAAGAATGTTGGCGTGTCCAAAACCGTTGTTGGTCCAAACATCGCTTGCTTTTGTTCGTAATCACTAAAGACTTCTGGGTAAAGGGCCTTAGAAATCACTTCTTCTGGCGTTGGTTCGCGCTCAAGTTCAATCGTCAAATCCGCCTTAATTTGTGACAAATCATATGGCTCGGCCAAAGCACCTGGACGTTCCGTCAACGGTGCTTGTCCCTTCAGGATAATTGCTTGCAAATCAGTTGGGAAACCACCAACCGGTTGTCCGATGTCACCCTTGAAGAAATCAACTACTGATTGTGGGAAGTCAAGTTGTGCCCCTTGTGCATAAATATCATCAGGTGTGAGATCATTTTGCACCATAAAGAGTGCCATATCCCCAACCACCTTAGAAGATGGGGTCACCTTGATAATATCACCAAACAATTGGTTCACTTCCGCATACATCTGCTTGATTTCGTTCCAACGATCACCCAAGTGCAAGGCATTCGCTTGTTGTTGCAAGTTAGAATATTGTCCACCAGGCATTTCAACTTCAAAAATATCAGTTTGTGGACTGCGCATACCATTTTCAAAATCTTGGTAGTACGGCACAACGCCTTGCCAATATTGGTTTAGACGCTCTACAGCTGGCATATCCAACGTTGGTTGCCGGTCGTTACCACTCAACGCATAGTACGTTGATGATAATGACGGTTGTGATGTTGTACTTGCCATAGCTGATTGCGCAACATCGATAATATCCACGCCAGCTTCAACAGCGCGTGCATATGTTGATACACCGATACCCGTTGTATCATGCGTATGCAAATGAATTGGTAAATTAATTTCATTCTTCAAAGTTGAAACCAATTGATAGGCCGCTTCTGGCTTGAGTAATCCAGACATATCCTTAATCGCAAGGATGTGCGCACCAGCAGCTTCAATTTGCTTTGCACAATCAACATAGTACTGCAAAGTATACTTCGTACGACTTGGGTCCAGAATATCACCTGTATACGCCATCGTGACTTCCGCCAACTTATTTTCATCGCGCACCGCTTGAATTGATGTTTCCATTTGAGGTAACCAGTTCAAACTATCAAAGATACGGAAAACATCCATCCCATTCTTCGCCGCTAAATGAATAAATTCTTGAATCACGTTATCAGGATAATTTTGATATCCCACCGCATTTGAACCACGGAATAACATTTGAGTAAGCGTACGTGGCATCTTCTCACGCAATTGCTTTAAGCGATTCCATGGATCTTCGTCCAAAAAGCGGTAGGCCGTATCAAACGTGGCACCACCCCACATCTCATTTGAGAAAAGGTTTGGTAATGTTGTTTGTGTTTGTTCTGCAATATCAGCCATATCTTTGGTACGGAAACGTGTGGCGAAGCGTGATTGGTGCGCATCGCGCATTGTCGTATCTGTAAGCAAGACTTCAGACTGCCCCTTAATCCAATCAACAACTTGGTCTGGTCCGTGCGCATCCAAAACATCCTTAGCTGTAACTAAGTCTTCTGGCAACACTAATTTTTGTGGGGTGTATTCAATTAATGTTGGCTTGGCGTCAGGATTTTTAACGCCAGGAAAACCATTGACTGTGATTTCAGCCATATAATCCAACAATTGTTGTTGCGTATCAACTGGTGACTTACGAATAAATTCTTGACCATGGTCATCCACAAAAGTTGTCGCAGCTTGTCCACTCGTGAAAGTTGGATGCGCAAACATCTGTACTAGGAAGTCGGTGTTGGTCTTCACCCCTTCTAATTGCAATTCATGTAAAGCACGTTCCATCCGAGTGTTTGCTTCATCAAAATCACGCCCTTGGGCAATAATTTTCAATAGAAGTGAATCAAAGTATGGTGTCACCTTAGCACCAGCATAAACCGTCCCAGCGTCAACACGAATACCAGGCCCAGCAGGTTGTTGATACCAACGAATTGTCCCTGAGTCAGGCATAAAGTCGTTAGCTGGGTCTTCCGTTGTAATGCGAGCTTGGACCGCAACACCATGTTCTTTTAATTGATCCTGCTCAGGTAAGTTTAGGGGTTCTTCATGTAACCCATAACCCATGGCAATCAAGAGTTGGCTACGGACAATATCAATATCAGTCACGACTTCAGTAACAGTATGTTCAACCTGGACACGTGGGTTCACTTCGATGAAATAGAAATCATCCCCCTCAACCAAAAATTCAACTGTTGCGGCACTTTGATAACCAACACTAGCCATCAAACGTACAGCTGCTGCTTGAATTTGTTCACGAAGTTCATTTTTAATTGAAACCGCTGGTGCAAATTCAATAATCTTTTGGTGACGACGTTGAACCGATGAATCACGCTCAAAGAGATGCATCACTTGCCCATGTTCGTCGGCAAGAATTTGAATTTCAATATGCTTAGGATCTTGTAAATACTTCTCCAAATAGACATCACTCTTACCAAATGATGCTTTAGCTTCAGAAGCGGCCCGTTGGAAAGCTTCTTTTAGTTCTTCAGCATGTTCAACGACACGCATTCCTCGGCCACCCCCACCGGCTGCTGACTTAACAAACAAGGGGTAACCATATTCTTCACCAATGGCCAAGGCTTCATCCAATGTTTCAACTGGATGATCTGTACCGGGCACACTGGCAACATTTGCAGCAGAAGCTGCTTGCTTGGCTTTAATCTTATCTCCAAACATTTCTAGGTGGGCCACCTTTGGTCCAACGAACTTCATGCCCGCATCACTGATTGCTTGTGCAAATTCAGCATTTTCAGACAAGAAACCATAACCTGGATGAATTGCATCAACGTGATGCGCCTTGGCAACCTCAATAATCGCAGGAATATCAAGGTAGGCTTCAACCGTCATATCATCCGTGCCGACTTGATAAGCTTCGTCGGCGGCAAAACGATGCACAGCGTACTGATCTGCCTTAGCATAAATAGCAACTGTTTGAAGACCTAGCTCTTTAGCTGCTCTAATAATCCGAAGGGCAATTTCGCCCCGGTTGGCGATTAGTAACTTGTTCATCTCACACCTCTTTTTTTAAATATTTTAAAAAGTATTTAATTTTTCAAACCTTATCTCTAATATACATGAGATTTACGTAAAAAACCATCATTTTTGCTGTCTTAATTAAAATCATTCGGATATTGCGAATTTTTCGTTCGGTTTTAAACCGTTTTACTGCAAAAAAATAAACGCCAGCATGCAATGCACACTGAGCGTTTAAGGAATTTAAATTAATTTTCTTTTGTTGTTCGTACTTCTTCGAACTGACCATCAAAGACTTGTTTACCATCAACTTTAGTTTTCTTGGTTGCCTTATCAAAAGTTTCTCGATAAGGATCCATTTGTTCGTTAATATTTGCAAACATGCGGCGGGCCTTACGGCGTACATAAAATACACCAACAACCATCATTAAAATGATGAAAAATAATAGACTCATCTAGATCCTCCTTTATGATTAAAACCAGTTTAATATGTTGACCATACAATTAGCTTAAAATCCGTGCGGTTATCTCTCATTTAATGCCGATAAACCTAACATGATTTATCTACCACTATTTTACACCAAATGCCGTAAACCCGTCACATGTTTTTAAGACCAGTCATGGACTCTTCATTTTTCAAAACAAAAAAGCCAAGTTCCTTTCATAGGAACTTGACCTTATCTTTTATCTTAACGACCTTGCTTGTTCTTCAACATTTCAACGTCACGAGCAATTTCTAATTCTTCGTTAGTTGGGACAACCAAAACCTTTGCGGCTGAGTCGTCAGTTGAAACAACCTTTTCTTCACCACGAACCTTGTTCGCTTCAGTATCAATCTTGATACCCATGAATCCAAGACGGTCAATAATCTTTTCACGCACTTCAGCGGCATTTTCACCGATTCCTGCTGTAAAGGTCAAAGCATCAACCCCACCCATTTCAACATAGTATTGTCCAATGTAACGGACAACACGGTCGATAAACATGTCCATTGCCAACTTAGCGTGCTCGTTGGTATCTTCAACTTCTTCCAAATCACGCATGTCAGAAGACAAAGTTGAAATGCCAAGCAAACCAGACTTGTTGTTCAAGATGTATAACATTTGTTCATTTGTAAGTCCTTCATGTTCTTGGATATAGTAAACCAATGAAGGATCAACATCACCTGAACGTGTTGCCATTGTAATTCCAGCCAATGGTGTGAAGCCCATTGATGTATCTAATGACTTTCCATCCTTAACGGCTGTAATTGAAGCACCAGCCCCCAAGTGCAAGGTAATCAAGTTCATTCCCTCTAATGGTTGTCCCAAGATTTCTGAAGTGCGTTCTGAAACATAACGGTGTGATGTTCCGTGGGCACCATACTTACGAGCACCATACTTTGTGTAGTACTCATATGGCAATGAGTATAGGTAGTTTTCACGTGGCATCGTTTGGTGGAAAGCTGTATCAAATACGGCAACTGAAACAGCATCTGGCAACAATTCACGGAAGATTTCGATACCGGCAGCATTGGCTGGATTATGCAAAGGTGCATAAGCAGACAAACGGTTAATCTTTTCCAAAACTTCGTCATCAACAATGACAGACTTGTTAAACCATTCTCCACCGGCAACAACACGGTGTCCAACACCAGTGATTTCAGATAGGTCAGATACAACTTGCTTTTCGTTAAATTGTTCGAGCACTTCTTCGATGGCAGCACGATGGTCTGGGAAGGCCTTCAAAACTTCAGTCTTCTCACCATTATACTTTAGGGTAAAGACCCCTTCATCCATACCAATGCGTTCAACTTGTCCCTTGGCAATGACCTTTTCAGCTGGCATTTCCAATAATTGGAATTTCAATGAAGATGAACCAGCATTAATCGCTAATGTTTTAGACATGCTTAAACTCCCTCGTTTTCAAATAATATATTTTACATTTCAAATAAATTCACTTGCCAACCACTCTGTTGGAGCTGGCTTTAGTTGCTGGCACCAAGTGCCTCTAACTAATTATATAGTTATCTGCGGTCAGTTACAATTCAAAATGGCAAGAAAGCGTTAAAACCGGCTATTTTTTTCATAAAAATTAAAAATGAGCCCACAATCACGCTGAATTACTATTCAACCTGTTTAATGATGTGCCACCCCTATATTTACGTGTACGCATTTCCAAAAAAAGGTTCCGCCAAACAAAAAAAGCTAAGGCCCAGTCTATTACTGAGTGATAGCTTTTCTGAACAATCTTTTCAGGATAATTTATTAATCCAAAATTGAATCATTTACGTTTAATTCGTTAATCTTCAACATAGTGTCAACGGCTTGCTTCATCACACGCGTTGAAACGTATTCAAAGCGGCCGTGCATGTTTTCGGCACCGGCAAAGATATTTGGTGTAGGCAAGCCCAAGAATGTAATCTTTGAACCGTCGGTTCCACCACGAACGGGTTCGATGATTGGTTCAATGTTCAAGTCAATCAACGCTTGTTCGGCCAAATGAACAGGTTGCATGTTGTCCTTTAGGACTTCACCCATGTTGTAGTATTGGTCATTCATCTCTAACTTAACACGATCTTCACCAAAGTTCTTGTTCATCTCGTCAACAATGCTTTGTAACAATGCCTTCTTAGCATTGAACTTCTCACGATCGTGATCACGAATGATGTATGACATACTTGCTTCATCGGGGGTTCCATTCAACTTCAACAAATGGAAGAACCCTTCGCGACCCTCAGTATGCTCTGGACGATCATGTTCTGGTAACTTATTGTGAATATCAATCGCCACTTGAAGTGCATTAATCATCTTGTCCTTGGCATCACCAGGGTGCACATTCAATCCTTGAATCTTAATGTCAGCAGAAGCAGCTGAGAATGTCTCCCATTCCAATTCGCCAAGTGGTCCACCATCCATGGTGTAGGCAAAACCAGCCCCAAATTCTTTTACATGGAAGTGATCGGCGCCGATTCCAATTTCTTCATCGGGACCAAAGGCAAAGTGCAAATCACCATGCTTAACTTCTGGGTGAGCAATCAAATATTCAGCAGCACTAACCAATTCTGCCACACCTGACTTATCATCAGCACCAAGTAACGTTGTACCATCTGTTGTGATCAACGTTTGTCCAGCATACTTTTTCAAGCTTGGGAATGCTTCAGGTGAAAGAGAAAATTCATCGTTTAACTTAATGGTTGACTTACCATCATAGTCTTCAACAAATTGAGGATTAACGTTTTCTGAATTAAAATCAGCGGTATCCACGTGTGAGATAAATCCAATTGACGGAATATCATCATCAACATTGGCAGGCAAGTCTGCAAATAGGTACCCGTCATCCATGGTACGCACATTTTGCAAACCAATTGTCTTCAACTCTTCAGCCAAATCCTTCAAGAAAGCAACTTCCTTAGGGTCTGAAGGTACTGTCGTTGAGTCTTCATTTGAACGCGTATTTACCTTGGCATAACGTACAAAACGGTCAACCAAATTTGGGTATGTTGCTGCAATTTCTGTTAATTCACTCATGAATCTACCTCTTTCTAAATATAAGTATAAGGATCAGTATTGGTTTCTGATGGAAAAACATCAGTTAACTGCCATCCATTACTATTTTGCCACTTTTTAACTAAAGTCGCCATCCTTGGTTTTGCATTTGCTTCCATATGGTGATCTGGATCGATGGTCACCATATGATGTGCTAACATATCGTGACCAGTATGATAATAAACATCTGCCGTCACAAAGGCATCCGCACCCTGAGCTTGAGCTTGCAAATATTCATCACCACCATCACCACCAAGCACCGCAATCCGTTGAATCTTTTGCGTCATATCGTTGGCAATGACACGCACATGCGCTACTTGGAATGTTTCTTTAACCAATTGGGCATATTCCGTTACCGTAATTGGTTCAGCTAATTCACCAATTCGACCAATGCCAGTTTTGCCATCAGCATTTGGTAGCAACGGTCTCACATTGTTCGTAATCATCAAATCTTCAGCAAGCCAATCATTCATCCCTGGATAAGTTGCATCCAAATTCGTATGGGCGGCATAAACAACGATATGATGTTCAATTAATTTCGCGTACATCGCATTTTGCGGATCACTCAAATCAAGATTCTTTGGCGCATGAAACATCATTGGATGGTGTGCAAAAATAAAATCAACACCACGAACAATGGCTTCATCTACAACCTCGGGACGAACATCTAAGGCTGTCATCACCGTATGAATTTCCTGATTTGGATCACCTAACCGCAACCCAATTGGGTCACGCTCCCAGGCCAATGCCTTGGGTGCATAAGCTTCAATTTGATCCATTAACTCACGCGCCTGCATGTGCTAAGACCTCCTTAATTTGCGCCACTTGTTCTTGATAGTTGCGGTAGGCCCCCGCTTGCGTTTGGTTAGCGGCTTCAAGTTGTTGCATGATTTTTTCCATGCGCCCCTGCTCGCGTTCCCACTTTTGACGCCAAATACTATCATTTTTCACCATATTTACAGGACCAAACGCGAGTTGCATCGCATCATATTCAACAGTTCCTGGTTCAGCTACCACGACTTCATAGTAATGACCATCATCCAAGAGTACACGTTCATCGGTAATTTGATACTGATTTGCTTGTAGCCATGTTCGAACCGCGTCAACATCTATATTTGGTTGCAAAATCAAGCGTTTGTAAGTGGCGCTTGATCCTGCTTCAAGAATTTGTTGAATTAACCGACCGCCCATTCCGGCGATAACAACCGTATCAATTCGATCTTCAGGTTGAATAGCTGCTAACCCATCTGCTAACCGTGGGATTAATTGATCATTCAAATGATGCTTATTAATTTCTTGCTCCGCATTTTCAAGCGGACCTTGGGCAACTTCACCGGCAACCGCAAATTTAATGCGCTTATTTAAAATTAAGTTTGCTGGTAAGTAAGCGTGGTCTGAGCCAATATCGGCAAGACGTGCGCCATCTGGCACATACGCTGCTACGGTCGCTAAGCGATCTGATAAGTGCATTGCATCCATTTCATTACTCTCGTTTCATCAATTTAATTGTTACTATTCTATCATATATCTCTCGTAGATGGCGCTGGGTTCAATCCGAAAAAAAAGCTAGCCGCAGCTAGCTTTTTTGTTTAATATAAGTCACTCACATCATCTTGTAAATCTTGAATGTCTTTTTCTTCTAACATTTCCAAATCATCAGGAACAACGTTCAAATACAAACGCAACGTTTCTTTAGCAAAGGTCTTTTCGCCACTTTCTCTAAAGAAGTAGTAGGCATCTTTCAAGAAACTAGCATCTGTATCAAAGTATGGTAAGGCCGCTTGATAGTACTTATCAGCCATATCAAAGTCTTCAAGACCTTCATAACTCTTTGCCAAATTTCGATACATTGCCGGGTCAATATCAGCCTCATCATCTGCTAAATAATCATTTAACAAATTGATGTTTTCTTCATACTTCTCATGTAAGGTTAGCCAATCAGAATAATCCAAAGTCAACGTAACATCCTCTGGATTATGTTCCAATCCTTCCTTGAAGAAACTTTGGGCTTCGTTTGTATTTCCAAGACGTTCACTCACAATGGCCGCACGCTCGAACATCTTAGGATTGAATTGATCAACGGCTAAGCCGTTTTGATAAGTTTGCAATGCTTCTTCATCACGATGTTGATGCTCATACAATTCACCCAATGGTTCATATAATGTGCTGTAATCCGGATCAATTTTTTGCAAAGCTTCAAATGTATCAATCGCCTTGTCGTGTGTCTCTTCATCTGTCGCATAAATCATTGCCAACTGGAAACGCACATCAGGTGTCATACTTGTTTCCTCAATTTGCTCAAGGTAACCCAAGGCGCGCTTAACATCGCCAACTAACGCATACGCAACCCCAATACGTGACGCAATGTCAACACCTGAGAAGTAACGTTCGTCTGACTCAAGGAGTGTTCGATAATATGGAATTGCCTGCTTATAATCAGCAGATGCAAAATAATATTCCGCCAAAGCGAATTGAATGACTGGTTCATCTGGAGCAAGCGCATAGGCCTCTTTCAACTTCGCTTCAGCTGATTCATAAATTCCCTCAGACTGGTACAAATCTGCCAATACCAATAACGCTTGCAGATAAGCATCTGAATCGGGTTGAATTTCTGCTAAATAATTCATCGCCGTTTCAGTTTCACCTTCATCGATGGCAATGTCCGCTAAAGCAGCACGTAGTTCATCGGCGTCAGGATACTTATCTAATAACTTTTGATAGGCCCGCTTGGCTTGATTTGAAAAGCCTAATCCATACAACTCTTCTGCTAATGAATAAATGGTGTCATCATCATCATGACGTAATGCTAACGCATATGATTTTTTGGCATCTTCTGTTTGACCTAGTTCTAACTCATTTAACATGCGTTCTGCATAACTTGCCATTCACTTGCCCCCTTAAGTAAGTAATCGTTCACTTATCTGTTTGTGTTTGTGCTGCCTTTTGGCGCGCTTTTGCTAGCAAAGCCTCACGTTGCGCTTGCTTATCTGCTTGTGAAACTTGCCCTTTACTAGCTGCTCCGCGGGCAAAATCGTTTGATTTAATACTACCTTTTGTTGACATATTAACTCACCTTCATTAATTCTTGTCCGTCTAGTATACGCTACTTTAGGGAAAAATACCACAATGACCTAAGCTAACTGATAATGAATGGCACTCTGCCCATTTCCCATCTTTTTCACCTGCAATTGTTGCGGGATTTGTTGTTTCATACTTTCCACGTGCGAAATCACACCAACTAACCGACCCATTTGTTCGACGTTTCCTAGCGCTTCCATAGCTTGTTCAAGCGTCTGACCATCTAGGGAACCGAATCCTTCATCAATAAAGAGCGCTTCAATTTGCGCCCCACCAGCACGCATTTGTACAACTTCTGCCATTGATAAGGCAATTGACAACGCCGCGATAAACGACTCACCACCCGATAAAGTACTTGTACTACGGCGTTGATCCGTTTCTTGATCCATAACGTCGATTTCTAGACCATTCTGATTAGAACGACCACTGACGGCATCCCCCAACTGGAAGTAATATCGATTCCCTGAGAACTGTTGAATAAAGTTCTCGTTCGCATAATCTAAAACGGCTGCTAAGAAGCTCTGCAAGACATACGGCTCTAAGCGTAACTTGGCTTCATTCGAACCATCAACTGCATCAGTTAAAGCGATTAAGTCCACGCTTTCTGCCTGCAGTTTTTCAATCTGCACATTTAAGTCCAACACCTGTTGTTGTTGTTGCTTTAATTGCGCGACAATCAACGTTTGATTCTGAACGTGTGTTTGCTGTTCAACTAATCTATGTTCAGCTTGCGTTAAGTGCTCGTTTAACCCCATTAAATCTGGTGCAGTCTGTGTACCCAACTTGGTTGTTAGTTCTGCCAACTCTTGTCCAACATAACGCCGTTCATTTTCATAGTCTTGCACTGCTGCACGGAGTTCTTCACGACCATCATGTTCTTGGAATGCTTGCATCGCCGTCGCGAATGTTTGACTGGTGTAGTCTGTTTGCTCAGCCATTAAGCTAAGCAGATCCTGATGTAAGTCAGTTTGTACGTGCAGCTGCTCTGTAAGGTCAGCATGTTGACTTTTTTCCTGATCTTGACTGGTTGCCAAGCGTCCAGCAACATCGGCTTGCTCCGCAGCAAGCTCAGTTTGCTTTTGCTGATACGCCTTAATCAGTGGTTCTAACTGAGCCAACTCTTCTGTGTATTCTGCCACCGTTGCTAAATCTGTATCAAATTTGGCCAGACGTGCTTCGACATCGACACCCTGTTCTGTCAAATTCTGCTGACGCTCTTCGGCTTTTGCCACATTTTGATTGGCATCACTCACTTCAATGGCAATCGTTTCAGCCGCTTTTTGCAAATCCTTAGCAGCTTGTTGCTGATCAGCTAATGTTGCTTGCAACGCATCATATGCTTTTTGTAAGTCATCTGCCGTAATGAAGACATCAAAGCCACTCGCAGCCGCTTGCTCCTTCACAGTCGTTAGCTGGGCAGCTTGTTGTTGCTTAAGTTCGGATAACTCAGTTGTCTCCTTTGTCACTTGATTCGTTGCTTGCTCTAACTTGACGGTTAACGTATTTTCAAGTTGTTGCGCTGCAATCAGCTCATTTTCAGCAGTATCGACCGCATCCATCGCTTCACGCAAAGTTTGATTTGTATCGCTCCCCACTGTATCTGAATGTGCAACTTGATGTTCATAAACAACCCCACAGACGGGACATGGTTCACCTTCAACCAAATCAGCTTGCAATTGTGCTACCAAAGCTTGCGTGCGTAAATGCTCTTGGGCTTGTTTAACTGTTTTTGCCTGTCGGACTTGAGTTTGCGCTTCACTCAGTGCCGTTTTTAGCGCAACCTGTTCTTGCTCAGCATCTATTAAAGTGGCACTTGCCTTACGTTGTTGTTGCGCTAAGGTCGCCAAGGCCTGTAGTGGGGCCGTTAACTTGTGGAGTTGTGCTAACTGGTCATCTACCGTTGCTAATGCCGCTTGATCTTGCTTTATTTTATTTTGTCGTGCTACTATCTCTGCTTGCACCCGTTTTTGGTCCGCGAGCTTAGTTTCATTTTCACGAATTTGTTGCTGTAAATCACTTAAATTTGTTTCTGATTCATGTTTTTGCTGTGCAGCCGGAAGCAAATCCGTTTGGATTTTACGTACACGAGACTGTTTTTTTTCAATGTCGTCAGCTCGCGCGGCTTGTTCAGCGACCATTGCATCGATCTTCACTTGTTGCTGTTCTAACTTTGCAAGTTGTTGCTTCGTTTGGGTCAATTGCTGGTTAATTCGCTCTAATAATTGTTCATTTTGCGTAACCGCCTGTTGCCATGGCTGCCGCTCAGCTAACCAATTTAAACGCATTAATTCAGCTTGTTTTTGAGCAATCACCTCTTTTTGCTCTTCAAGTGTTGTTAATTGTTTTTCCAATGTCGCTTTACGCTCAAATTGCGCCTGAACTAATTTGGCATCATTTAAAGCAGCCTGCATCTGGTCGCGCTTTTTCTGTGCATCTGCTAAGGCGATTTGTAAAGAATCCGACTTTTGGCTTTGTTCCGCTAATATCTCAGTTAACATAGCCAACTTATCTGAAAAACTACCTTCATAATCAGGCTGTTCATCCAAAACCTTTTGATCAAAAACATGATCACGTTGCGCTACTAATTGTTTCGTTGCATCACGCGCTTGGCGACTTTGGTCTTTCAAATCACTCGTAAATGCTTCAAAAATCTCACTTCCATACAAACTTCTCAAAATCGTTAATTTTTCATCACTCCCAGCCGCCAAAAAATCGCGAAATTGATTTTGGGGCAATAAAATAATTTTACGGAATTGGTCATCAGTTAAATGAAGTAATTGTTGAACTGCACTATTCACATCACGTTGTTTCGCACCAATCGTTTTAATTGGTGTTTGCAACGTCTCATCCACTTCAGCAAAGCTAGCCGTTGGCTTATGCTCAATTAAGTCGGCCCCATTGGCAGTTTTACGTTTAGGCGTCACCAACTGTTTTGGGGTCCGTGTCGCTTCATAATAATGCCCATTATGTTCAAAATAAAATTGGACTTCCGTCAATTGATCGCCTGTCGCAAATTCGCTGCGCATTTCTTCAGGCTGACGTTCTCCTGACGTTGTGCCATACAATGCATATGTCATAGCATCAAACATCGTCGTTTTTCCCGCACCCGTATCGCCACTGATCAAGAACAGACTAGACTCATTGAAATTACGAAAGTCAATTTCTGTTTCGGCATATGGGCCAAAATAGTTCATCTTAAGTTTAATTGGACGCATTTTAATCCTCCTTTCTCTCTAGACGGGTTAAGGTCTGGTCAATAATTTCAGCTTGATGCTTGGTTAATGTCGCATCAGTGACTGTTTCATAAAATTCGCGAATCAAATCTTGATTTGACTGTTCTGCCCGTTCTGTCATCTTCTTTGTATGACTGATACTCTGTGCCTGACTTTGTTTAAATTGAATCTCTACAATTTCACCATAAATATCGTTCAATTGGTTCCGTAAATCCGTCACTGCTGGCCGATCTGTCATTTTTATACTAAAGAGATTGTCCCCTTGGCGTGAATATTGTTGATAAAATGCCGGATCCGTCAATGTTTTAAAATCCGCTTCCAACAAAATTAAATCTTTTTCGGGTTGCAAAGGCACCCATTCCGAGAAAACACCGTCCGCGTTAACATCGACAATAAAAACCCCTTTCTCACTCTGGGCTTCTTTGGTATTGAATTTGATTGGTGAACCTGAATATTGCACTGTTTCGCTCGGGCTGGCTTGCTTTAAATGTAAGTGGCCCAAGGCAACATAATCAAACGCATTAAATTGGTTAACATCAATACTCTTTAGCCCACCTGCTTTTGAATTGGTTTCACTGGTTAAGTCATACGTTTCATTTTGCTTGCCAGCAACGTAATAGTGACTTACCAATACATGTTGCTTAGTAGGGTCAAAATTAGCTTGCATGTCTGTAATCACACGCGCCATAACCTCATTAATCGTCCGCAGTTCATTTGTCTCATTACTAATGCCATAATAAACTCGAGCTTCTAACGGGTCGATAAATGGCAACATAAAAATTTGCGTATCACCAAAAATAATCGGCTCAAACGCTTCAGCTAAAGTTGTCCGCAAGTAAAATTGATTATTTTCACGCCATTCCTTACCGGCACCCAGTCGCGTGGGCCCATCATGGTTCCCAGAAACGGCAAAAATAGGTAGGCCAGCTTCAATGTTCATTCTTTTCAACATTGGTTCTAAAGCATTCACAGCATCCACTGGTGGAATACTACGATCATACAAATCGCCTGCCAATAACACGGCATCAACCTGATGTGCTTGTGCTATCGCTAATGTTTGTTCAAAAGCAGTTTGTTGCTGTTCTAACAGGGAGTAGTCCCCCAACTCTTTGCCGATATGCCAATCAGCTGTGTGTAAGAATTTCATATGACTCCTCTTTTAACAAAAAAACGCTGTCAATCACCAAAATGATTACAACGTTTTAACTATTATAGCGTTGCCCGCACTTCGCGGTATTGCTCTGCAATGAAAGCATGTGACGCATTTAGTTTCTCTAATTCAGCGTCAGTTAAATCTAACTGACATTGTTCAACCACACCCTCACGTCCAATGATGGCTGGGTATGATAGATACGCTTCATATTCAGGTCGCAAGTTTGATAGAACAAGCTCTTCACGCGCATCCGACATGACAGCCTTGGCAATGCGAATCGCTGAAGTGGCGACACCGTAACTCGTAAATCCTTTACCGTTGACGATATCAAAGCCTCCTTTACGTGCTTGATCATTAATTTCTGCAAGATCAAGATCACGAACAGCCGCAAGTTTCTCCATTGGTTGTCCTAAAGCACGAACCGTAGACCACGCGACAAATTGTGTATTCCCATGCTCACCCAAGTTATACCCTGAGACCGAGCGTGGATCAATATTCAATTTTGCTCCCACGATACGTTGCATCCGAGCAGTATCCAACAACGTTCCAGTCCCCACAACGTGGCTAGCTGGCAAACCAGTAACATCCTTAAATAGCGTGGTAATCACATCGACTGGGTTTGAAATGACAATCAACACCCCTGTAAAACCAGAATTTTTAAGATCAGTTCCAACCGAAGTCACCATTGAACTCGTAAACTTAAGTTCAGCAAAGCGATCTCCCGTTGGATTATTTTGTTGCATGGCCATGTTTCCTAATGTTGAAATAACAACATCAGCATCAGCCAAAGCTGACCAATCATTGATGGTAATGTTAGCGTGTGTCTCTAAGTTAGCCATTGCATCTTCAAAATCCAATTGGTTGGCAACTGCCTTGGCTTCACCACGGTTAATAAAGACGTAGTCATCAGCAACACCTTGCGCAATTAATCCGTGCGCAATGGCACTTCCAACACTACCCATTCCAATAATTCCAATTTTACGTGACATGATATATCCTCCATTAATAAAACAAGTATACTAAATCACAAATACAAAATATATAATATAAAATCAACTCTAACCGTACACTCATAAAGTTCATGATTTTGTAAAAATTTCATCCGACTTAATCACAAAGAGTGTGATGGCGACCAATAAAATCACAATAATCGTGTACATTATATTTTGAGCATTACCAGTAGGATTTGCTTGAAATGCTTGTCCGTACAGGGTTGGACCAAATGCAGAAATCAAATAACCGCCCGATTGTGCCATGCCCGAAACAGTAGCAGTCTGAAATGGTGTTGTTGTCTTTGCCGCAAACATCGTCATGGCGATTAAGAAGAAAAATGCCGTTAAACTGCCAATCATCAGCGCCACCGCTAACCAGAAGCCAACTGAACTCGTGTTTTGATTAAATAACATATAGGCCGTTAACAGTCCAATCATCCCCATGAAAACAACACAACCTGCTAAACCACGCTTAGATAAGCGGACAATTAAATTAGGCACTAACAGTGAGACAAACATTCCCATCACGGAATACAATGCCATAATCCAGCCAATATTTGCCGCACTAACGTGGTGATATGCCATTAGCGATGGCATCCATGCGACAAATGTATAGTTTAAAATTGCCTGAAACCCAAAGACTAGCAACAATGCCCATGCCCGTGAATTACGCCAAACATATAGTTTTGGTTTTTTAGTGGTACTTTGATCGATGTCATCAACTGGCTCTTGAACAGCTGGCTCAGCAAATCGACTTGCCACAATCCACACTACCAAAGCCACGGCAGGCAATAACACTAAAATCCACATCATCGCATGCCAACCAAAATTAATCATGACCGGAGCCGTTAAAATATTAAATACAGCGGTTCCCAACATATTCGACATGGTATAGATGGACGTATATAGTCCGATTTGCGTTGGAAAGAACGCCATTACGAATGACGGCATAAACACATTCAAATGAGCGATACCTAACCCGATCAAGACCGTTCCAATTAACATCATTGGCATATTAGTAACAACACGACATAGTGAACCCAAAAGAATCATTGCAACAGCAAAAGCCATTGCGCGCTTAAGTCCCATCAATTGCATTGTTTTAGCTGCGAAATTCGACACTAATACAAACATAACCAACGGAATTGTTGTTAAAATACCCAACTGGCTGGTTGCAACATGTAGACTTGCCGCAATCTGGTTCAACATTAGTGGTAGTGTTGTAACCGGTGCCCGCATATTCATGCCGATAAGTACAACACTCAAACTCAATAAAAGATAAACGCTTAACTTATATTTTTTTTGCACAACTAACTCCCATTCTGACTAGTTAAGATCTGCTTTTGCCAACAAACGTTGGATGGGTTTATTAACAATCAACGCTACCACAAAGCCTACTAAGACCTGCATGATATTGCCTGGAATGTCACTGGCCGTTGCCAAAAAGGCGGCGGACCATGGCATCGACATGCCAGCCATTAACCACATCAGCATGGTACCAGCAAGCCAATACCCTAGTACCATGATCGTACCACCAATTAGAGTCATCATTAGCTTGTCTTGCAGACGCTTCGAATTCAACCCAAACACATACCCTTCAGCACCATGAATCATCAATGACATAATCATCCATTGTGGATACCCTGCAATCAAATCTAGTAATAGACCAGTGACGCCACCAACAACGGCCCCACCCCGTGGTCCAAAATTCCAAGCCGCAATAAAAATTCCCGCTTCAACGAGTGAAACAAACCCAGCACCGGTGGGACTTGGTAGTTTAATGACATAACTTAATGCCAAATTTACAGCAATAATGACGCTTAAAACCGTTAACTTTTTAGTTTTCATCAATTTTTCCTTCCCGAATGGCGCGTTGTGCGCCTTGCCAAACGTTTCCACTTTCAAATGATTGATTTAACAGTATCCCATGCTCAATACCAGCATGCACAAAAGCTTGCGCCGCCTTCGCTGCATCTGTTAGCGACTTTGCTTGACCGATATTACTAGCAATTGCAGCCGACAAGGTGCACCCAGCCCCATTATTCGTGTGCGTCGTTAATTTGGGTTGCTCAAAGATGCTTACAACTCCTGTTTTTTCAACGAGTACATCTTTAACTTGGGCTCCATCCAACCGCGTCCCACCTTTCGCATAAACAGCCTGACAACCATCCTGTAGAAGTTGTTCAGCTGCCCTGGTTAAATCAGAAACGGTCGTAATTTTTTGACCTGACAATAGTTCCGTCTCGGGCAGGTTCGGGGTAACAACAGTTGCAATTGGTAACAAGTATGTTTTCATGGCCTGAACCATCGTAGTCGTGTTCGCTTGATCTGATTCTTTGAATACCATCACCGGATCAACAATAATGGGAATCCCCTTAACATGGGATTTCAAAAAATCAGCAACCACTGCCATATGTGTTTGCGTGGGAAGCAGACCAATTTTAACGGCTGCAATGTCATCTAATGCAAAAATTGATTGCATCTGTTCAAGCACAAGCTCTGGAGCAATTTCATGAATCAAAAAATCTGACTGTGTCACCGTCACAATGCTCGTTATCACACTTAATCCTTGGAAATTATATTCATCGAAGGTTGCTAAATCGGCTTGAATTCCACCACCAGCCAAGCTATCTGACCCTGCAATCGTTACAATTTTTTTAACTGCCATCCTATCCGACTCCATTTTTTAGTTTAACTTCATCTTACCTTAATTGTGAGGTGGCTAACAAGCTGTGTTTTTAACAAACTCCTGAAATTTGCGATGCCTTCCTCAGTTTTTCCTTGAATTTTGATTCCATTAAAAGAAAAAAGTATAATACTTTTATCGACTAACTAAGGTCCTACGTTAATTTATAAATGAAAGAAGTCTCAAAAATGACCTTAAATACAACAGATGCTTTGAATTTTATCATAGCGGTTAATCTCATTTGTTTAATATTATTATGCCTCCCACGCATGATGGCCAGTCTCCACGATCATAATCGGTATGAAATAGTTTTAATGATTGTCCTTGTGCTACTTCTGACTGCAATGACCATTTACTTTTATCATTGGAATTATGCGTGACCAAATTTCGAACATTTACTTTCTCAACAAAAAAAGCATCAGTTTATAAACTGATGCTTTTTTTAATATAAATCTTACCACCAACCGTTTGATTGACGGAATGAAATAGCGTTTTCTACAGAACCGTATCGTGAAGTTGCATAGTTAACCATACCTTGCGTTTGTTGTGCAACTGTACCAGTTCCCCAACCTTCCTTAGTTTGACCTAATCCACGGTAACCATTTGGTGAAACAGCGTTAGGGTTTCCACCTGATTCTGGGCGAACAATTGTATGCCACATTGCAGCAGTTCCACCGTTGGCAATAAATTCGTCATACGTTGAACCAGAACCAGCAGGTGCTGAAGCTGGAGCTGGTGTTGCAGGAGTTTGAACAGGTGCAACTGGAGTGGCGGCTTGTGCGGCTGGTTGTGCTACAGGAGCAGCTGCTTGTACTGGGGCTTGTTGAACAGGTGCAACTTCGCCTTCAGTTTCAATGGTTTCACCAGCAAAAATCAAGTTAGGATCAGTGATTGCATTAATCGCTGCAAGATTTTCAGTAGTTGTTCCATGTTCTTGAGCAATTCCGGCTAGAGTATCACCACTCTTAATTGTAATTTGATCAGCTGAAGCAGCAGTTGAAGCACCAACTAGACCGGCAGCAGTTGCCCCCGTTAAAATCATCGCTTTTTTGATATTCATAATCGAAATTCTCCTTTGAAACATTCTTTTTTAATTTTTAAATTTAATTTATATATGTTGTTCATCAACAATGACTACTATAACGCTAACCCAGTCGCAATGTGTATCAATAAACTTAAGGTTATATTACAACTATTGCAATAGTTGTACACACTCTCATACGCTTATCCGCATTAACACGTTCAGACAGCGCTTTTAGCGCTGTAATATATTATGAAAAATTTTCCCATTATTTTAATTAAATTTATGTTGCATGTGACAGGATGACACACATTTACTCACTTTTCTGTTCATTATGCCTGGTTACACTATTTAATTTTGAGCTTGCCTGTGACACCGCTACAGATTGTCATCAAATTTTTCATGTTTTACATCTTACTCCATTGACTATACAAGGAAACACGTTACACTCAATATAGCTATATTTTAGATATAATTTTGATGCAAATACGTGCAATCCTGAATCACGTAAAAAGCTGCAGGAGTATGGATATGTTAGATAAAGTTATGCAAAATAAGACTCTATCAATTTCAGCAGTCCTTGAATTGATTATGATTGTGCTACTTTTCCGTCCAATGCAATCTACATTAGACTTAAAGAACAGCGTACGTGATAATCTATCATTCACGACTAAGGACATGTTTCGTCTTTCCGATTTTGTTGGTTGGTTAGTACTAGCGTTACTTGTAATTTCGGTAGTGGCGATTATCGTCACTATCTTTACCAACTATACCCTAATGTAAACGGTAGCTACGGTTACGGGTGCTTTGACATTCCTTGTGCTTATTTTCCAAGGCATTGTCATGTGGTTAGGTAATCTCTTTAAGGATACCCGACTAATTTCAATGACCGGTGCATACTGGGTTTTGTTGATTTTAGCTCTGATTGTGGCAACTTTGTTGGTCATTAAATATCGTTCAAACGGAAAAGCTTAATTAGCAGATCGTTTGAGCTTTTATACAAAAAAGCGGCGTCTCTCAAAAATTGAGAGACGCCGCTTTTCATTAATTTAAATCTTACCACCAACCATTAGCTTGACGGAATGAAACGGCATTTGAAACCGAACCATAACGTGAGGTTGCGTAATTAACCATACCTTGTGTTTGTTGTGCAACTGAACCAGTTCCCCAACCTTCCTTAGTTTGACCTAATCCACGGTAACCATTTGGTGAAACAGCATTAGGGTTTCCGCCTGATTCTGGGCGAACGATTGTGTGCCACATTGCATCAGTTCCACCATTAGCAATGAATTGTGCATAAGTTGAACCTGAGGCAGCTGGAGCAGCGGTTTGTTGTGCTGGAGCTGCTTGTACAGCAGGTGTAGCTTGCTTAGGTGCGGCCTGTTGGACTGGTGCTTGTTGAACAGTTGTTGCTTGAGCAACAGGAGCAGCAGCTTGTTGGACTGGTGCTTGTTGAGCAGGTGTTGCTTGAGCAACAGGAGCAGCAGCTTGTTGGACTGGAGCAGCAACAGTCGTCGCTTGACCTTCAGTTTCAAGTGTTTCACCAGCAAAAATCATGTCAACATTAGTAATGTTATTCAAAGCAGCCAAGTGATCAACTGTTGTGTTGTTAGCTTGGGCGATTGCAGCAAGTGTATCGCCTGACTTAATCGTAATTTGATCAGCAGAAGCGATTCCAGTAGCTCCCAAAAGACCAGCAGCGGCGGCAGTTGTCATAAGAATTGTTTGTTTGATATTCATTGAATTAATCTCCTCGATAATACTAGCATTTAATGTTTAATTTATTTTTTGTAGGTCGCCTTAACGACAAGGAATACTATACCGTGGAATATCACCATGTTTATATCAGAAATATAACGATTTATGACAATTCTTGTCATGAAACACCTTTTTACACACGTAAGGTTAGTCAAATCCCTTTCAGTCCAGCTTTATCATCTGTCATGAGAAAGACGTAGTTTAGCAAAAAAAATACAAAACTTTATTTTATTTGCTGTTATTGCTCTAAATAGCAGTGAAATCATGACCAAGATTGCAAAATATCGACAACATTAAGTTGGTATTCAGTTCCTTTTATAACTTATTTGGCCTTATTTCAATAAAGTTTAACCATAACTCGTATCCATATGTGATATTCGAAAGAGATTACCTCGGTTAATGTTAACGAGCTTAATCGTTACTATCACTTTCAGACAAATTATACCGCTTTATCCAAAGCTGCTTCCAGAACCGTTAGTTCCTCACCATCTTGCTTGAACCGAACCACGCGTTGACCTTCAACATCTGTTGGATATACCGCCATGATTTGAACCACCTTGCCGAGCAAATGATGTTTGCTATCCGCAGTACTTCCGACCAACTTAGCTTTCACAAGTGACTTTCCATCAAGTTGCCGTTCTTCAAATTGATAAAGCTTATAATCTTTGTTAATTGTTCGATACGTGACCACTTTTGATTGAATCATAAAATTCTCATATAGAATGCCCCAACCATCATCTGGTTCGGAAACAAACGGCATGTTCGCATAGATTTGACGATTATCGTAACGTGCTTGATATTTGTCCGCATCATTTTGTAGCACCCATGTAGCAACTTTACGTGGCTTACGCCATGTTAAGGCAGCCATAGCCAAAGCCGCTGCATCAATTTTTGTACTGATGGCACCATTTAGGTTGTCACGGACATCCCATGGCCCCATAATTTCGCTACCAAAATGACCGCTTGTTCCAGCATTTGAACCATCAGCGCCACCACCTAAATGTGACACTCCCAACGCGTGCCCAATTTCATGGAGTAACGCAGTCACATGCCAATTTTCCTTTTGTTGCCAAGTAAGATGGGTTGTTTGCCAAGTATCTGGATAAAAAATTAATCCATTACCATTGTATGTTTGTGCAGCCAGCGCGCCAACTTCACCATAAACATCGTGGATGGTTTCATCACTTGTTTCAATTAGATCGACAAATCGAACGATCTCAGTTCCCGCCAAATTATTCCAAAAACCTGCTACCGCTGTTTCAGCCTCCTTTGGTAAAAACTTTGAATCGTTATATAATTTCAAAACACCATCAGGACCAACAAGGTTCATGTAGTTGCCATAGCCATTTCTATATGTGTGCTCAGTTGCAACACGATCTAAGTCAGTATTACCACTGTACTGACTTCCATGGGTAATGGCAGCCAGTTGCTCTAGTTCTGCCTGCGTATAAATTCCAGTAGCAATTGATCCGTTTGGGTTAGCATAAGCCGTTGTGTTTGCATATAATATCATTTTTTCTCTCCAAATATCCTTCCGTATAAAACGGGGCCCCGAATTTTTGGAATAAAAAAGGCATTCAGATTTTTCTGAATGCCGCCTGTTGAATGATTAGATTTTTCAACACTATTAATTTACCACCCATTTTGAGTCAAAAACGGGCAATTGCAATTTCACACACACATCTACGGAAAAAGACTTTTTTTTCATGCTAACATCCTGGTTTCAATCACAGTAAATTCAGCTATAATAAACTAATCAAACTAGTTTAAAATGAAATTACAAGAGACACACATTATACAATATCTCTCTATGTCTACCACTAGGCATAACATAAGAAAGGGGCTACACTATGCGACTATGGCATGAGAAACTGATTTCAAAATTACCACGTCAACAACTCCTGGGCCAACATCGTGAATGCTGTGCACTTCGTGGTGGTGGCTGGGGTAAAAAACATCGTACTGTCGATTATGTATTTAATCACTCACCTTATAAATTAGTGCAATACCATCAAAAAGTCATAGTAGAAATGCAACGTCGCTATTTTAAACCCGATTTAGCATGGCTTGATCCACTATATCGTGGTACACACACACCGGCATATGTTGAACTTCCAGCAGTACCACTCACCCACCCCATTTATCCCGAACATGATGATGCGTACTATCAAGAATGTCTCGACAACTTAGCTACAAAACATATTTATTTATAAAAAAAGAGCTAACTCAAATTAAGTTAGCTCTTTTCATTTATAAAAGGACCGGAACACCGAGGTGTTCCCAAAAGCCCCAAATTAAGCGTTAAACCGCAGTATGCGTGCGATTTAATTACTTAACGGCATCCTTCAAAGCCTTACCAGGCTTGAATGCAGGGATCTTTGATGCTGGAATTTCAATTTCTTCCTTAGTTTGTGGGTTGCGACCCTTACGAGCTGCACGTGAACGAACTTCGAAGTTACCAAATCCAATCAATTGAACCTTTTCACCCTTTGCCAAAGTATCTTGGATTGATGAGAAAACGGCGTCAACTGCAGCAGTTGCGTCCTTCTTTGTCAAACCAGTTGCTGTTGCAACATCGTTTACCAATTCTTGCTTGTTAGCCATGCGAAATATCCTCCTGCATAATCATTTACAATATAGTTAAAATTAGTTATATGTTATCCATATCACCATTTCGCTATTTAGAATATCATAACTCCATGTGATAAACAACATTTTTTCACTGAAAACGCTGATATATCAGCCTTTTTAAACATTTATAAACAATTCACGACCTATTTTGCTAGCCGTTTGTCAAGTTTTTACCGACAAAATTACTTTCGAGCCCGCTTAATCAAATGAATTGGCGTTCCAGTAAAGTCAAACGCCTTACGGATCTGGTTCTCTAGGAACCGTTCATATGAGAAATGCATCAACTCAGGGTCATTGACAAACACAACAAATGTTGGTGGTTGAATTGCAACTTGTGTTGCGTAGTAAACACGCAAACGCTTACCATTAACCGTTGGTGTAGGATTAGTTGCCAAGGCATCCATAATCACTTCATTCAACGTTGCTGACTGAATACGACGCTTGTGATTTGCATCAACTTGCTTAATCATTTCAGGCAACTTGTTCAAGCGTTGTTTCGTCTTAGCTGAAACAAACACAATTGGTGCATATGATAGATATTGGAACTCATCACGAATGGTTTGTTCGAAATCCTTCATGGTATACGTATCTTTTTCAATCGTATCCCACTTGTTCACAACAATAATGATAGCTCGTCCAGCTTCATGCGCATACCCGGCAACGTGCTTATCTTGATCTCGAATACCTTCTTCAGCATTCAAGACCATCAAAACGACGTTAGAATCATCAATCGCTCGCATAGCACGCATGACAGAATACTTTTCAGTATTTTCATAGACTTTACCACGCTTACGGATTCCAGCCGTGTCAACCATGACAAATTCGTCACCTTCAGCATCAGTGAACTTTGTATCAACAGCATCACGAGTTGTTCCAGCAATGTCAGAAACAATTACGCGGTCTTCACCCAATAATGCATTCACGATGGAAGACTTTCCGACATTCGGACGTCCAATCAATGAGAAACGGATTGAATCATCTTCTTCCTCTGCATCAACTTCTGGGAATTCGCTCACAACTTTATCAAGTAGATCACCAACACCTGTACGGTGTGTCCCTGAAATTGGGTATGGATCGCCAAAGCCAAGGGCATAAAAATCATAAATTTCAGAACGCTTTTCAGGGTTATCAACCTTGTTCACGGCTAAAATAACTGGCTTATCTGTCCGATATAAAATCTTTGCTACACGCTCATCGGCTTCTGTCAGTCCCTCTTTAGCTGAGACCATGAAAACAATGACATCAGCTTCATCGATGGCAATTTCTGCTTGTTGCACAATTTGCGTCATGAACGGTTCATCGCCCATTTCAATTCCACCAGTATCAATCAAGCGGAATTCTCGGGTTAACCATTCTGCGCGTGTATAAATACGATCACGCGTTACACCAGGGGTATCTTCAACAATTGAGATTCGATCCCCGGCCATTTCGTTAAAGATTGTCGACTTCCCAACATTGGGACGTCCCACAATCGCTACTACTGGTAGTGCCATTTCTGCTACCTCCTTGAAACTTAGCTATTACTTGTAATGTTACTATACTTTAGGCATTTTGTCGCTAAATAAAATTAAGCGTGCGTCAGGATTAACCCAACACACGCTTAAATTTAGTTATTCATCAAAAATTAGTTAAAATCCTTGAAGATATCACCGAATGCATCACCCAAAGTTGCATTACCTTCTTCTTCTGAAGTTGAGTAATTCTTTGGTGCACGATCTTGACGTGGACGACGTGCTTGACGACGAGGACGATCAGAGTTACCACCACCATTGTTGCTGTTGTTAGCAGATGATGAGGCATTGTTTGATTCTTCTTCACCTTCAGGCGCTTCTTCCAAAGCCTTGATTGACAATGACAAGCGTTGCTTTTCTGGATTTACATCCAAAACCTTAACTTGTACCTTGTCTCCAGCCTTCAAAACATCAGTTGGGTTGTTAACGTGCTTGTGTGAAATTTGTGAAACGTGAACAAGTCCTTCAACGCCTGGGAATACTTCCACAAAGGCACCAAAGTCAACAACACGCTTAACAGTTCCTTCAAGAACTGAACCAACTGGAGCTTTTTCTTCAATATCATCCCAAGGACCAGCTTCAGTGGCCTTGATTGACAATGAGATACGCTCACGTTCTGGATCCAAGCCCAAAACCTTTACCTTCACAGGTTCACCAACTGACAATACGTCTGATGGTTGTGAAACGCGATCGTGTGAGATTTCAGATACGTGAACTAATCCATCTACACCACCAAGGTCGATGAAGGCACCAAAGTTAGTCATACGAGCAACCTTACCTTCAACAACATCACCAACTGACAATTCATCAAAGACATGCTTCAATGCTTCTTCACGTTCGGCGTTCAAAACGTCACGACGTGACAAAATCAAGCGGCTTTCTGCTGGGTCGATTTCGATAATCTTTGCGCGAATAGTTTGTCCCTTGTATTGGTTCAAATCTTGCACAAAGCGGTTTTCGATCATTGAAGCAGGTACGAATCCACGTACACCGTCAACATCAACAACCAATCCACCCTTAACAACTTGTGTTACAGGTGCTTCAACAATATCACCCTCGTTATACTTGCTTGCGACTTCCTCCCAAGCACGACGAGCTTCAAGGCGACGCTTTGACAATAGGTATGATCCACCTTCTTTGTCAGAACCGATAGTTGATACAACTACCAAATCCAATACATCTCCAACCTTAACAAGATCGTTAACGTCAGCATCACGGTCTGAAGAAAGTTCGCGCATTGGGATAACACCCTCAACACCGGCACCTTCAATACCTACAATCACTTGACGGTTATCATCAATTGCTAAGACTTCACCCTTGACTACATCGCCAACTTTAACTTCGGCTACACTATCAAGAGCTGCCAATAGCTCATTGTTCTCTTCGTTCATTACAATATATCCTCCTGGTCACACGACTCTAGCGATTATTATACAGTATCCTTGTCTGTATTGCTAGCATTAATCGTGGTTTTTTTATGATTCAAATAAATTATGCCTTATCAGCGATGATGGCCTTCGCCCGATCAACAACTTCATCAATCGAAAGTCCAGTTGTATCTAACTCCACTGCGTCATCAGCCTTTTTTAATGGCGAAATTTCACGATGTGAATCTAAATAGTCACGTTGCTCAATTGCTTGTGTTAATTCAGCTAAGGTCGTGTCTGTATCAATTCCCTTAGCCTGATTTTCCTTATAGCGACGTTCAGCTCGTTCTTGAACTGACGCAATTAAGAAAATTTTGACATCTGCATGTGGCAACACCGTTGTTCCAATGTCACGTCCGTCCATGACGACTCCAGCGTTACTTGCAATTTCGCGTTGCAGTTCTGTCATAGTTGATCGAACAGCGGCATAAGATGCAACAGCAGAAACGTTGCGTGCGACCTCGTCTGATCGAATTGCTTCTGTCACTTCTTGCCCATTTAAGTACACGTGTTGCGTTGGCGTCCCTGGCTTAAATGTGATTTTTACATTTGGCAATAGGTCGGTAACAGCTTGTTCATCGTTCGGATCGATGCCAGCTTGCAATGCGGCCAATGTGACAACACGGTACATGGCACCAGTGTCAACATACACATAATCTAAATCATTTGCTAAAATTTTAGCAATCGTTGACTTCCCAGCTGAAGCTGGTCCATCAATCGCAATCTGCATTGACTTCATCATTACATCCTTTATTAATTTATTTACCCTATTATTTTACGCTATTCTGTAAGGAAAGTGAATTGTTCAAACAAAAAAAGATTACCGAAGCGGTAATCTTTTTTACTTAACTCTTAATTGTTGTCCAGCTGATACATTGGCTAGGTTCACGCCTGGATTTAATTCTTGTAATTTAGCTTGTGAAATACCGGCATTCGTTGCAACACGGTAAGCCCCTTGTCCAGCTGCCACGGTAGCATATTGTTTGTTACCGTCATCAGGTTTCTTAGAGCTCTGTGCAGCTGCAGTCTTTTCACGGGCTGCTCTCTCACTAGCTGCCTTTTCAGCCTGCGCTTGTGCTGCCTTGCTTGAACTTTCAGCCGCCTTAGATTGCGCTACGGCTGCCTTACTTGAAGCTTCAGCAGCCTTAACACTTGATTCTGACTTGGCACGACTCTCTGATGAGCGTTTCTTTGCCAATGACTCTGACTTAGCGTTGTCAGTGACTTTTGTCTTAGATGTTGACGCAGATGACCATGTCTGTTCTGCATTGGTTGGCTTATTTAATGTTTGCAAATATTCATATATTGGCACAAATGATAAGACCACCACAATCACCACTAAAACCCCAATTGTCCAATTCACACGTTGTGACTTACGACGATGTTCAGTTCTTGAATACTGGTCGGGTTGGTCTTCTTTAAAAGTTTCCTCCCATGGCTCCGGTTTTTTATCTTGATCGGTCATGATAGGCCTCCTAATCTCGAATTTACTATGCCATAGCATACACCAAAAAAATAGGTAGTGCTATCAGCATTGAACTTTCTTAACTTAATTTAAAGAGTTTTGTTAAAATTGTCGACCAATCTGTTTGATTTACATGGGGTTGTTCTTTTGGTGCTGCTGGTAATCCGACTGCGGTCAACGTCCAGTTAGCCATGCCAATGGACTCGAAATCACTCGATGTTTTTTCGCCAAAATACCCCAGTAGCTTCGGTCTGAGTGCTGAGCGAGACTGAGCATACTTAACCATCTGATTTAAATCAGCCTCGCGGACGACACGTCGCTCTGCAAAAAGCTGTTGAATTGCTGGTACAGATAATTTTTGTTGTCCATAGTAATCTAGTAAGCGCGCGCGCTCCTCACCAATATCACGTTGCGTTAACACTTTTGCATAGTAACCCTCAATCATGGCATCTGTTGGTAATGACGCATCAATCAAATGTTGTTGAATACGTTCATCACCCTTAATATACAGTAAGATAGCCACCGCATTTTGACCGTCGCGACCGGCACGACCAATTTCTTGCATATAATTAGCCAAGTCTTGGCTCAAATGATAGTGAATAACAAATCGAATATCGTCTTTATCAATTCCCATACCAAAAGCCGAAGTTGCGACAATCACATCTAACTGATTCTCCATAAATTGTTGTTGTAGACGATAACGCGCCACGTTATCTAAGCCACCATGATAGGCAGCTACACGCTTGCCGGTTTCTTGACGTAAAAATTCAGCCAAACTATTCGCCATTTTGCGACTAGAAACATAGACAATTCCAGCTCCTGGAATTTGATGCACCAAAAACTGGAGCCGTTGCCGTTTATCGTCCTGGTTGGTTAATTCTTCGGTATGTAAATAAATGTTTGGGCGATCGCTAGATTCCGTGTAAGTGAACCACTGCGCCGTCCCAAGGTCAAACCGCCCTTTTAAGTCTTCCTGCATAGCTGGTGTCGCCGTTGCTGTCAGCAGTAGTAAACTCGGCGCACCTAGCAAATGATGCACGCGTGGTAAATCAAGGTAATCAGGTCGGAAATCCGGGCCCCAACTTAACAACGTATGCGCTTCATCAATTACAAATGTATTGATTTGAATACGTTGAAACGCTTGTAGGACATTGGCTTGGTTTAGCATCTCAGGTGAAATAAAGACAAACCGATATCGATTCAAATGGCCTAAAATGGTGAATTTCTCTTGTGCATCCATCGTCGAATTGAGCGCAACGACCGATTTTTCACCTAAATAATTAAAACGGGCTACCTGATCTTGCATCAACGATAATAGCGGCGTCACGATTACCACTGTACCGGGTCGTAGATACCCCATCATTTGATAAATTAAACTCTTCCCACCACCAGTCGGTAACATTCCCAAAGCGGCATCTCCTCTAAGTAACGCCTCAATAATCTCTAACTGACCTGGTCGAAATGACTCAAACCCAAAATGTTGTTTTAATGTTGCTTGAATATCTGTTTGATTAAGCATGACCCTGCTCCCGCTTTGTTTGCCAAATCGCGTATAACCTAAAGTTAAAGAATTCTTGGATATCTGCCGTTTCTCGAACTGTTTTAAAACGCCAAGCATCAATATCTGGATCCGTGAGTTTTTGCGCAAATGTTCCTTTTAAGTCTTTAGTCAGATATTGCTCATAAGGAAATTGATCCAGGGGTAGCCAAATCGCTGCCGTCAACAAATGTTCCTGTACTGTCCCTAATTTTAACTGACGCGTATGAGCAATATCTACCAATGTCTGACCATTTTTTGCTGCATCAAAGCTCGTTTGTAAACTAGTTGGAAACTGCATGCGTTTACCAACTATTGCGTATAATTGAACAATTGGGTCTTCAATAGTTGTATGTTGTTCCAGATAGATTAACAGCGCTGTGTATTGCTCTAATTGCCAAAGATAGAAATCAAATTCAGTCCAAGTCTTCGGTAAATCCATCTGATCATAATTTAAGCCCGCAGTTTCATGCCCAACCCAGCTCGCCGCTAAACTATTCGCTGTCGCTTCTGGCAATGTCGTCAAAAAAGCTTTCAACGTGTTAAACCAGTGTGGTACAAGTTGTGTTTTATCTTGATTTTTAAACCATTGTTTAAGGCTTTGTCTTTGCTTTAAACTTGCTTGCATGGGATAGTATTGGCGGTTATGGTATGACCATTCTGAAACAACTTGATTAGCTTGTAAGAATAATGGCATAAACGCTCCGGTTTGATATTGAATCCGCGCTGCATTCTGTTGTGGGAGATAATGTTGCTGGGCATATTGCATCCGCACTTTATCACCCTTTTCGGTCAATAAATAAAGACCTGGTTCAATTTGTTCCAGATCTTTGTTTTGTTGCAACTGCTGCAAAGCTTGTTCATATTCATTTTTTCGTAATTGTGGCAGTAAACCAAACCAATCTAATAATTGATAACGTAACCCCCAATATTCAGCAGATCCCGTTGTTTGTTGTTTTAATAAGGCAAATATGACATGGCTCCGCCGAGGTTGTTGTTTTGAAAATAAAGTCAAATAAAATTCTGGTTTCACAACAGCCTCCTTTCCATCTACCTACATTTGGCGCTTCAACCGAATAAAGACATTCTTGAAGCCCATCAAAATGAAGCCAGATAACAGTGTGAGTATGCTTCCTTCAATTAAATTAAAGGGCAAGACCATATATGTTAAATATACCTTGGTTCCAATTGTTTTGGCAATATCAAAGTTGGCAAAACGCGCATACAGTGGCATGGCATAAACAACGTTTAACAACAGCATTGTAATCGTTAAGCCTAATGTTCCAGCAATACCACCCTTTAGAAGCGCACGCCATTGCCAGTTTTTACCAGCTTGCATGCCCCAATACAATCCTAACAAAAGCACGCCTAAACCAATAATATTCATGGGTAATCCAATGTAATCATTGACGCCTGCACCGTCGAGTAGAACTTTTAAAATTGACCGTAACAGTAGGACCAAATAACCCGCACGTAAATCTAATAGAATGGCACCAAAGAAAATTGGAATAAATGAAAAATCCATTTTCAAAAAGGTCGCCCCTGGAATAATTGGAAATTGGCTAATTAACATTAAAATAAATGATAAAGCTGCTAGTAGCGCAATCACGCTTAATCGTTGTGTTCGATGCATTGTTTTCTCCTCGTGAGACGAAAAAAGTCTTCTCTAGGTTTCAGGGCAACCTAAAGAAGACTCTTACTGTCTTGACTTTAAAATCTTCTATATACCAGACTGTACTGTCGGTTATGGAATTTCACCATATCAATCAAATGCACCATGCAGTTTGAGTCGCGGACTTACATTGAGAAGCAATGCTCACCACCGGTCGGGAATTTCACCCTGCCCTGAAGATATTATTCATATTAACTCTAGAATAGAGTTTTCCTTATTATTTGTCAATAAGCAAGCTTGAACTTACTTTGCTTGCGCTTGCTTATTTTCTTTTTCTGATCCGGCCTCTGGGAACAAATAAAGATTAACCTCACCATGAATCAATTCACCTAGGTACACATCATCAACAGTCTTATCTGGGTATTGGGCTTCAACTTGCTTTTCAACCCATTCTTCGTCAACATCTACGACATCCAATAGGCCGACATTGATTTGTCCATCTTGGATGATTGGATACTTTGTATCTTCTTCGCCATATTTGTTGATTGTCAACTGACCATTCTGTTCCAAAGTTGCCAACTTAACTTGTTGAATTTCATCAAAGCCACTTGATCGCAACTTAAACATTAATTCATTTGCTGAAAGTCCAATGCGCATCACTGTATCCATTTGAATTTCACCGCGACGAATCACAACGATTGGGCGTCCATCAATGATGGTACGGATTGTATAGCTATATTCTTTAGCAACCTTTAAAAGCAAAACTAAGAAAGTCCAAATAATCAAAACCATAATAAATTGGAGGGTTGAAATATCTTTATTATAAATCACACCTCCAATAATGCCACCCAAGGCATAGTTTTGCACTTGGTCCATTGCAGAGATCGGGGCCAAATTTCCCTTACCCAAGATGTTAATTTGAATAATTAAGGCCACAATTCCAACGGCTAATTTAACAATAATATCTGAATAATCACCCATTATTTATCACCTGTCTTTACTGTAATTTGGTCCTTTGGTACCGCAATCTCGGTTGGGGCTACCGTATATGACGTCATATCTGGATTAAAAGTCAAATCTAAATATTGATCTTTTTTCCCAGCCTTAATCAACATTTGTGACTGACTTGTCTTACCATCAACCGCAATTTGATCAACTGGAACATTTTCCTTCTTGGCAACATCATTTAAAATATCGACCAATTGAGATTTTTTAGCATCAACTTGCTTGATACCATTCATATTTTGCAATTGCAAACCAATCGTAAATAGTCCAACTAACAAAACCAAAATTGCTAAATCACGGTAACGTCCTTTTTGTTGATGTTTGAAATACATAAAGGCTAGTACAAGCCCAGCAAAAACTAAAATACCTAAAACAGTCCAATGGATAATATTAGTCATATTATCCTGACTTTTAATGTAATCAATCGTATAAAATGTCATGATTCTCCGCTCTTCCTCTTATTTTATTAAAAAACACCTTATTTAGGTCCGTGAAATATAATAATATATATTTCATTTCAAATAAAGTGTTTTTTTTAACTTTTATAGTCGTCCTGATGAACGACGGTATTGTTTTCCGTTTTTCAAGTTTTGTACTTCATCGTAAGATAGCTCACGGTATTCGCCAGGAGCCATATTATCCACATCAAGCATCCCATATCGTTCACGGGTCAATTTCAAGACAGGGTGTCCCACCGCCTTCATCATTTCTTTAACTTGGTGATAGCGTCCTTCATGGATGGTCAATTGGACCATAGCTGTGTTCTTAGCCTTATCAACACCAATAATTTCAGCCTTTGCTGGTGCCGCATGGAAAGTGCGATGACGTTTGTTTTCAATTGTGTGTACAGTTACACCTAAACGCAAGGCCTTCAATTCGTCGTTGGTTGGAATCCCTTTTACCTTGGCGACATATACCTTATCAATTTTGTATGAAGGATGCATCAATTGATTGGCCAAATCGCCATCGTTTGTAAGCAATAAAACACCAGTCGTGTCGTAGTCTAAGCGTCCCACTGGGTAAATCCGTTGTGGTACATCTTTTAAGATATCTAAGACCGTTGCACGGTCTTTGTCATCAGATGCGGTGGTCACGACTTCGCGTGGCTTGTTCAATAGGAAATAAACCTTTTTTTCATTTCCTTCAACAGGTGTCCCATTCACTTCAATTTTATCGTTTGGTTCAACCTTGGTACCTAACTCAGTAACGCGTTTACCGTTTACTGTCACTTGACCTTCTGTAATTAATTTTTCAGAGGCACGACGTGATGCTACCCCAGCTTGGGCCATTACCTTTTGTAAGCGTTCTGCCATATTTAGTTTGTCTCACTTTCATCTAATAAGTCACTTGTAAAAGCTGACTCGGTTTCTTTAAATAACGGTACTTCCGCATCATTTTGATCACTTGCTTGTAGATGCTCAAGCGTTTGGGCCGTCCCCAATTCAGGTAAATCTGTTAGCGCATCAAGTCCAAAATAATCTAAGAAGTATTCAGTGGTGCCATATAAGTTAGGTCGTCCCGCTTCATCAGCCCGACCTTGGACACTAATTAAATTACGCAATACTAATTTTTGTAGCATCGCACTCGACTTTACCCCACGAATTTCATCAACATCAATCCGTGTGACTGGTTGTTGATAAGCAACAATTGCCAATACTTCGAGTGCCGATTGCGATAGATTAGACGTAATTGGCGCTGTGAAATACTGATGGATAACTGGAGCCAGTTCAGTTTTCGTAACAAGTTGATACTGCTGCCCATGTTTGACCAACATTAAACCTGATCCCGCATCTGTCGCATATTTCGTTTGCAATCGTTGGAGTGTCTCCATAACCTGATCTGCTTTAGCCTCTGTTGCTGCCGTGAGTTCAGCCAGTTTAACGCCTTCATCCCCCGATACAAATAATAAGGCTTCAATTTGTGCATCCAAATCATTCATCGTTCTGTTCACCTGTTAGTTGATTTTTTAGGATAATCTGATCAAAATTATCCTGCTGTGTCACATAAAGTTGCTGGTATCGCACCAATTCTAAGACACCCAAAAATGTTACAATCACATCCGACTTGGATGTCTGCCCCTCAAAAAGATCATCAAAACGCAAGACGGATTGATGTGCAAATCGAGCTTTAATGGCTTCAATTTTAACTTCAATTGATGGTCGAGCCGGTGCTAATGAACGTGTTTTAGCACGATCAACTTGAATTTGACGACGTGCTAACAATTTATTAAAAGCTTGTTGCAATGCGTCTACCTGCACACCCACTGGTGTTGGAATAAAAGCATCGGCATCTGCCAGTGGATCAGTTGTTTCAGGGGCGCGTGAAAATTGTTGTTGCCGATCTTCTTCCAAAACGCGCAGTTGTGTCGCTGCATTTTGGTATTGCTGGTAATCAAGCAGTTGTTGCATCAACTCAGCTTTAGGATCTGGCTCATCAACATATTCAGCCAAACTATCATCTTGTTCGTCAACCATAACTGGAATCAAATCTTTAGATTTAATCGCCATCAGATTAGCCGCCATGACTAAAAAATCACCAGCAACATCTAAGTTGCGATCTTCAGCTTGGTGAATAAAATCTAGATATTGTTGTGTAATTTCGGTAATTTGAATATCAAAAATATCCATCTCATTAACGCGAATTAAATGCAGCAACAAATCCAAAGGCCCATCAAAGTCTTCTAAATGATAGGTAATTTGATCAGTCATCTTGCTTAGCCTCTCGCCAATCATTAACAACATGTTGAATCCGTACCGTCCCCATCAAGACCAAATCTTGATTTTGTCGATCAAGGGCATCTAGCATTTCTTGACGCACCTTTAAACGATCTGTAGGTGGTACTTCAACGCCATAAACTAATTGTCGAATAACGACCGCATGGTACATGTATTCAATCCCAACCATGGCGACAAAATGTCTTGATTCAGGATCTTGCCACAACAACAAGCTGCGATTTGGATTATTTTGATACCAATCAATTTCTCGTTGGGTTGTCGCAATGTTTTTATACTCAGGTAAATAAGAGAGTAACCCCATCGCAATTTTTAATTGATCCTCACGAACAGTTATTAACATGTTTACCTCCTTTTAAAACATTGCTATTACGCCCGCGGATGACTTTTATCATATACCTCTGTCAGACGTTTATCAGAAATGTGGGTATAAATTTGCGTGGTTGAGATATCAGCATGTCCCAACAATTCTTGCACAATACGCAAATCAGCGCCATTTTCCAGAATATGTGTTGCAAATGAATGTCTCAGCGTATGGGGTGAGACATCTTTAGTAATTCCAGCCTGTTGCACCATCTGTTTAATCAGTTTCCAAACCCCTTGCCGGGTTAACTGACGACCATGATCGTTTAAGAAGATGACATCAGCGGTCTGTTGTTTGCCCAAAAAAGGACGGCCATCTGTTAGATAGCGTTGCAACCAGTGTGCAGCAACATCCCCAATCGGAATAATGCGCTCTTTGTCTCCTTTTCCAATCGTTTGAATCAATCCAATTTCTAAATGTAAATCATCTAATTTTAAATTGACTAATTCACTGACGCGCAACCCTGTGGCATACATCACTTCCAACATGGTACGATTCCGCAATCCTAGTGGTGTATTTGTATCCGGAACAGCTAGCAGTGCATCAACTTCAGCGACTGACAACACGGCAGGTAAATGCTGCGCCTTCTTGGGTGGGTCAACTTGATCCATTGGATTTTTGGTCACCCATTGATTATTATAGGCATACTGGAAGAACTTACGTAGCGACGACACCATATGAATCACTGAATTACGCGATTTTCCTGACGTTTCAAGTGATTTCAAAAAATCTAAGATGGTGAACCGATCGACATCTTGCAATGGCATACTGTTGCGTTCATGCATTAGAAAATGAAAGAACTGTACCAAATCTTGGCGGTATGACGTCCGCGTATTTGTCGATAGGCCCCGTTCCACAGTCACGTAGTGTAAATAATCTGCTAGCTGATCTGTGTAAACGCCCACCTCATTTTGTGTTGCCATTTATTTTTCCTCTTGTTCAACCAAATAAACACCTTGATCATCTTGCGTAATCAATCGTTGCTTGTAAAGATTTCCCAAAGCGCGCTTGAATTGACCCTTTGACATATTAAAATATTTTTTAATTGCTTTTGGATCTGACTTATCGTTGTAAGGCAAAGAATTCGTGGCTGACGCTTGTAATAATTTCAAAATCATTTCAGCATCATCCCCAATTGATTCATATGCTCGTGGACGCAATGATAAATTCAAAACGCCATCATCCCGAACACCAATGACGCGAGCATCAAGATGTTCGCCCAAGCGTGGTTCGCGATAACGTTCATCTGGATGGATAAATCCGATATGATAATCGTCCGTCAAAACATACGTCCCAACCATCTTTAGGCGGTAAACAGTTGCCTTAACGTTTTTGTTTTGCATTGTCTTTTTAGCAGGAACTTGCAAAGCTTGATAAACTTCAGCTGGCGCAAGTTCTCCCCATAGTCGTTCTTTTTTATCAACACGGAGCGTCAATAAAAGACGATCCCCACGTTGTGGCCAAAGTTCCTTAATCGTTGGCAATTCATCCAACGACACCACAACGTCTTTATCAGGTAATCCAATATCAACAAAGACACCTAGGTCGCGTCGAATATCAGTAACCGTGCCAAAGGCAAAGTGACCCAGACGCACCTCTGGGATTTTTTCAGTAATTGCTAATTCATGTTGATTGTTTTCATATGCAAACCCAGTGACTGTATCACCAAATGCAAATGGAACGTCAAATTCTGCTTTATTCAATTCATAGGTTACCCCATCAATTTGGGCAAAGTAGTGTGTGCTATTTTCGTCAGTAATCTTTGCCTGAACAATTTCGCCAACTTTATGTGCCATTGTTTCTCCTATTTCAAATTACGTTTTATACATGTTATTTTCATCTAATACTCTAGTTTAACAGATGTCTCGCATAATTGCGCCTGATATGCTTGAGATTATTATTTTTATAGGCAATTTGGCCTGTTTTTGCTAGAATGGAATTAAATAACTAATGAAAGTTGGAAAATAAACATGCAAGCAGTTGGAATGGAACCACAAGTTTTAATCGATATTCTCGTCGGTGCTAAAACTGGTGTTATCTATGATTTTGATACAGATTTACGTGGTGATTTATTAATTACATCATACGCTTTAAAGGAAGCTGGTCTACCTTCAAATATGGCTGGTGCGGTTGTTCAATTAGAAGATGTTGAACCAACCGAAGATGGACACTATATTTGGAAATTCAATCCTGATGTTAAATTGATTCGTCCATTCAAGGTCCACGGTACTATGGAACTCTTTGAAATCCCTGATGAAAAGATTCAATACGAACCAACAAACTGGTTCAATGTTGAAGCTGAGAATGCAGGTCATGAAAAGATTAACGATTGGATGGAAAGCTACGTCGCCACCCACCCTGATATTGATCGCATTCCACGTGCCGATATTCCTGATGATATTGCTGAATTAGCCGCTTCATTCGATGACTGGCGTGCAGCCTACTTCACATTCTTATATGCGCCTACCAAGGCCCAACGTAAGGAATTGCGTGAGGCCCGTTACGAAGTTGAACCTAAATAAACAAAAAAACGCAAATGTCGATGACATCTGCGTTTTTTATTTGGTTTGTTTAAAAATTGGGCTGAAATTTTCCATTATAAATTGACCTTCATCACTATCTTCAGTGACAACGCGCAAATTAGGCGCTTCAGAATGTTTCTTGCGATAGTCAGTCCAATATTGATTGATTGTTGCAACATTTTCAGCATTGAAAGCATCAATGACCATAAGTAACTCGGTGCCATCGTTTTGAATAAGCTTACCCAAGTACGCCTGATTAGCCACCTGGCTCAACCATGGAATCAAATCGGCTTCAATTTCAGCATCATCTTCCGTTAGAGACGCTAACATTGTACGACCTTCCGAAAAGAAAAACTCGCGTGGTAAAACAACACTTTGGTTAATTAGAATACCTTGAATGTCAGTTGTCGTGCGAATACTATTAATTAAATCTTGAAAATGCATCGTAAACACCGATTCATCACCAGTTAGCTGGGCCCAATTTGTATACGTATCAACCAAGTAACGGTCAGGGTCTATGTCTGGCTGTGCCACAAGTTCGAATTGGTATTGTTCCTCATCTTCCTGTCCACGCACCAGCAATGTTGCATCAGCTAAAATATTTCGAAATTTATCTGAATTTAGGTCCAAATCATTTGCTTGCAAGGCATGAATTAATGCATCGTTCATTATTGGCTGATTCATCTATCATTATTTCCTCATTTTTGTTTTCTTTTAGTATACCCATTTTATAGAAATCTGCCAAGTCATGTTCTTTTTGACTAGTCCGTCACCTGCTCCAATAATGGACGAAGTATGATTGGTGCAATGATTGTTGATAAAATAATGACGATAACAAAACTCGAAAACTCCATGTGATTAATAATTTTAGTTGATAGACCAATTTGTGCAATTACTAAGGCCATCTCTCCTCGAGATATCATTCCCGCACCTATGGCGCGACTATCGGTTTTACCAATCCCAGCCAATTGGGCTCCCCATCCGGCACCATAATACTTGGTTGCTACCGCAACAATGGTTAAGATTACGAGTAGCACAGCTTCATTCCAGAAATTGTCGAAGCTTACCATTAATCCAATTGAGCCAAAGAAAATAGGGAACAAGGTCCACTTACCAATGCTATTACTCAACTCCAAAAAGTGGCTTGATCCTGACCAGCGACGCATCAATAATCCTAATCCAAAAGCAACAAGTGGCATTACTGAATCGGGCCCCAACCCTGATCCCCCAATGAACATGGCGTATCCAGCAACTAACAACAATGCCATGACATCATCTAACACGGCTGCTCCTAGGATGACTGAACCAGCCGTTGAGGCCAACTTCCCTTGCTCATTTAATACCGCAATGGTGATTGATACAGAAGTTGCAGCAAATACGATTCCCCAAAAAATCGCTGTTTGCAGTTGGATACCAAACATTAACGCCAGAATGGGGAAAGTTACCAAAGGTAGGACGACACCTAGCACAGCCGCATACGTTGCCGCTTTCATGTTTTGCTTCAGTTGTTTAACATCAGTTTCAAGTCCTGCATTAAGCATTAATAGCAATACCCCATATTCACCAATCACATGAATCATGTGTAAGCTCGGTACCCAATTCAACATTGCTGGACCCACGATGATACCTGCTAAGAGTTGTCCCACAACATTTGATAGCCCCATCTTCTCAGCTAATTTACCACCAGCCAAGGCTGCAATAATTAAAACACCAAAATATAAAATTTCCATAAACACTCCATTTCCTAATTAAAAAAAAACACTTCAAGACAGACTATTCCCCCAAATAGTCGATCTTGAAGCGTTAGCTCAACCGAATAAATATTCAATTACTTACCTGAAAACAAGTTATCAAATGGTGACTCACCAGTGTTGGCAACTTGAGTCAAGAAAATCTTGATTGCGGTTTGGGTGGTTAACCCTTGCGCCTTAAAAATTTCATCTGCTTTATCTTTCACGTTATCTTCAACGCGAAGTTGGATCAATTTTTCTGACATGCTTCTCACTCCCCTTACTTTCTTTAAAATTACATGTATTAGTATATCAGATGCGGTTTAAGTTAATCGTTTCAATATTTTTACAAATACATGTTTTTAATATTAACATGTGTCAAAATGACATACAAGATTTTAATAATTTGAATCGGTATCAAAAATAATTGTCACCGGTCCATCGTTAATTAAATTGACTTGCATATCTGCCCCGAAGATACCACATTCAACCAAAAGACCTGCCTCGCGTAATTTGTCATTAAACAAATTATACATTTCTTTTGCATATTCTGGTTTTCCAGCATGCATAAAGTTTGGCCGATTCCCCTTTTTGGTTTGTGCGTACAACGTAAATTGTGAAACGGATAAAATAGCCCCACTGACATCTTTAATGTTTAAGTTCATTTTTCTCGATGAATCTTCAAAAACCCTTAAATTCACGATTTTTCTAACTAAATAATCAATTTCTGCCACAGTATCTGCATCTTGAATGCCCACAAGTAGTAAATAGCCTTGTGCAATTTGGCCAACTGAGACGTCATCAACCTGGACTTCTGCTGATTTTACACGTTGTAATACAACTTTCATTAATTAAAGACTCGCTTTACTTCATAGATATCAGGAACGTTACGTACCATTTCAATAATATGCTCTAACTGGCTAAGATCCCGTACGCCCACGGTCAGAGCAATTTTAGCTTCATTTTTATTTTCAATGCGTCCATTAATTGATGTCAATGTTTTGGTGTTGTTCGTTACTGTCCGCATCACATCATTCAACAATTTATCACGATTTAAGCCACGAACCGTCAAATTAGCTTCAAATTCTTCATTGGCAAAGCCATCTTCATTTTCCCAAGCCACGTCAATTAATCGTTGTCCTTGTTGCTCAGCAGCTTCCACATTTGGACAATCGACCCGATGTACTGAGACACCGCGGCCACGGGTCACATAACCAGTAATTTTATCTCCTGGTACTGGTGTACAACAGTGACCAAAACGAATCAACATATTATCAACGCCATCAATGACAATGCGATCTTTACGTTTATTTCGATCTTTATCATGTTTGACCGCATCTTTTTCGATAGTTTCGTGTTCTTCCAAAATCGCCTTTTGTTCAGCAGCCTGACGCTCTGCTTCCATTTGCGCCCGCTTGTCTTCGGTTAATTTATTCGCAATTCCTTGTGGATTACTGTCACCGAACCCAATACTAGCAAACATGTCATCGGGACTATTGAAATGCGATTTTGTGGCCGCATTTTCTTCATTCTCCGGTGTCATAATTTCTTCTGGATCAAACCCATTTTCTTTTAAGAAATTTGTGAGCATTTGGCGGCCTGCCGTGACATTATCGTCACGATCTTGCTTACGGAAATATTGACGAATCTTATTCCGAGCGCGGCGCGTCTTGACCATATTTAACCAGTCACGGTTGGGCTTAGCTGTTGGCGATGTAATAATTTCAACAATATCGCCTGTCTTAATTTGATAATCAAGTGGCACAATCCGTTCATTCACGCGCGCACCAGTTGTGTGATTCCCAATATTGGTATGAATACTATAGGCCATGTCCAACGGACCAGACCCCTGGGCTAATTCAATCACATCCCCTTCTGGTGTAAAGGCATAAACGCGATCTGAAAAAAGATCACCCTTAACTGATTCCATAAAGTCATCAGCATCACGAGCATCATCCTCCAAGTCCAAAATGCCTTGAATGACATTTAACTTTTGTTCATCATTATTTTCAACATCTGCTCCGTTAAAGTTACCTTCTTTGTAAGCCCAATGTGCCGCCACACCATATTCAGCAATTTCATGCATTTCATGGGTACGAATCTGAACCTCAAGAGGTCGACCACTTGGCCCAATGACCGTGGTATGTAATGATTGGTAGCCATTTGCCTTAGGTAAGGCAATATAATCTTTAAACCGACCCGGCATTGGTGTCCAACGGGCATGAATCGCGCCAAGAACAGCGTAACAGTCTGGAATTGAGTTAACAATCACCCGAATGGCTGATAGATCGTAAATATCTTTAAAATCCTTCTTCTTATCAACCATTTTACGATAAATAGAATAAATGTGTTTTGGACGTCCGTAGACATCCACATTTTCCAACTCTAAGTCCTTAATCGTTCCTTCAATTTCATTGACGGCTTCGTCAACAACTTCCAAACGCTCGCGACGGCGCATTTTCATTGAACTTGCAATTTCATGGTAAGCATCTGGATCCAAATAGCGGAGTGATAAGTCTTCCAACTCCCACTTAATCGTCATGATTCCCAAACGATCGGCCAGTGGTGCATAGATTTCGAGCGTTTCTGAAGCAATGCGCTTTTGTTTTTCAGGGCGTAAGGCCTCAAGTGTACGCATGTTATGTAGGCGATCAGCAAGTTTAACAATAATGACCCGAATATCATCAGACATAGCTAGCAATAACTTCCGGTGATTCTCAGCAAGTTGTTCACGCGATGACTTGTACTTAATTTTAGAAATTTTTGACACACCATCAACAATGTTTGCCACGTCATCACCAAAATGCTCACGTAGATCATCCAGCGTCGCATCTGTATCTTCAATAACATCATGCAAGTAGCCGGAAACAACCGTATCTGGATCCATTTTTAAATCAGCTAAAATTCCAGCTACTTGTATTGGATGCATAATGTACGGTTCACCGGATTGACGTACCTGATCTTCATGCAAATCAGCTGCAAATTGATACGCGCGATCCACTTTCTCCACATGTTCTGGATTCATATAAGTTGCAACAGTGCGATGGACGTCATCTGCTGTGACTACTTTTGCTTCTACCATATCCTATCCCTCAGTTCATTTCGTGCGTAACACAATCCGTCAGCACACCTAGTTTAATTAATACTAATTGTAACGCAAGTCATGCCTTGAATGTAGTCTAAGATTAAAATAATCTCACATTTATCAACTGATTTGCGTGAGCCGTTAGCACTCACCTCATACATCAATTTGCATTTTGAAAAGCCACATTGTTAATTCCCACAATTTGTTGTAAGTCAAGCTGCACTTGAGGTTCATTTGTTAACCCCTGGTTAGCCTCTAAGGCAACCTTTCGCCCAGTTGCTTCTTCAATAATAATGACCTGATTCTTACCATGATGTTGCGCCAAAATTGGTTGAAGTTTTTGGTACACCATATTTGGATCAATCGCACTAGGAATTCGTAAAAACCACCGTCCATCTGCTGGGACTTCATCAACGACGACTTGTGGTTTAGTTGCTTGCGCAGCTTGCAATTGATTAGCAATCAGCTGCAAGCTATCACGCCCACGTTGCTGCTCAACCTTACCTTGAATGCGTAACGTTGTTCCTTTTTCGAGTAAATTGCCCACCTGCTGGTACAATTTAGGAAATACAGTAATCGACAAGGTTCCGGTTAGATCCATGACATCGACAAACGCCATTTGATCACCCTTTTTGGTTCGAATGACTTTGACATTTTGCACATAGCCAATCACAGTGGCTTGGTCTAACCCAGCGACTAACGTATTAATATCTGAATGTGGCTGTCCTAAGTAGGCTTCAATCGGATGTCCACTTAAATAAACACCCAAAGTATCATATTCATAGGCCAAACGTTCCTCTGTTGGAAATTCAGCGAGTTCACGCACTTTTGGCGTCAACGTTTCAAAGAGTGACATTGAATCACCTGCTAGCCCAACCGCGTCTAAGTAACCTTGCAAGGACTCCAAAATGGAACGACGATTATAGCCAAAATCATCAAGCGCACCAGCATATACGAGTGGCTCAAGTTGCTCGACTTTGCGATATTTGTTCGGCAAACTACCAATAAACTGGGTCAAATCCTTGAAACCACCTAACTGCTTACGTGCTTCAAGAATAGCCTCACGAAAATCACGACGCAGTCCCAAAATTGATGCAAACCCCATCTGTAGTTGGCCTTGTTGATTCACACTGTAGCCTTGCCAACTTTGATTTAAACTAGGTCCTTTAATTTGGACGCCGACTTCACGTGCTTCAGCGATATAGGCGGCCACTTTGGTTTTATCATTAATTGCGTCATTCAAAACCGCTTTGTAAAAAGCCAACGGATAGTGTGCCTTCACATACGCTAATTGGAAAGCCAACTTAGAGTAGGCAACGGCATGTGATCGGTTAAATCCATACTGTGCAAATGTTTCAATGTAGCCATAAACTTGCTCAGCTGTTGGTACATCATGCCCCTGCTTTTCAGCACCAGCCATAAAATCAACTTTAATATCTGCCAATTTGTTGGCATCTTTTTTTGACATCGCACGGCGCAATAAATCGGCTTCCCCTAAAGTAAAGCCAGCAAATTGCTCAGCCACACGCATGACCTGTTCCTGATAAACAATAATGCCATATGTCGGTGCTAAGATATCCGCTAAACTTGGATCAGGCACATCTTGCGCTTCTTGCCCATGTTTACGCGCAATAAAATGACCAATGTTTTGACTTGGACCCGGTCGGAATAAGGCATTTGCCGCCACGATATCTTCAAAACTATCAGGATGCATTTGAATCAGCATGTTTTTCATACCCGCTGATTCGAATTGGAAAATGCCATTCGTTTTGCCTTGTTGAAATAAGGCTAGGGTCTGTCCATCATTTAAATCAATCGTTTGAATATCAAATTCGGCATCTTGTTTTTGAACCTCACGCAAGGCTGTATCTAAAATATTCAAATTTGATAAGGCCAAGAAATCAACTTTTAATAGGCCTAAAGCTTCGACTGGACCTTTTGGTAGTTGCGTCACCAACCGCCCATCTTCACCCAGTTGCACCGGGATTGTTTGTTCAATCGGCGTGGCGGAAAGAACGACTCCAGCCGCATGCAATGATGCATTACGTGGGAGCCCCTCTAATCGCTTGGCCGTATCAAATAAGAGCTCACCATCAACTGGCAAGTCAAATAATGCATTACGAAATGACTGTGATTCCTCAAAAGCCGCTTGTAACGTCAGATTTGGTTGACGTGGCATGGTCTTAGCTAATTGATCAATTTGCGCCGGTGATAGTCCAAACACACGAGCCACATCACGAATAACGGCGCGTGCACTCATTGTTGAAAATGTAATGATTTGTGCGACTTGCTCATGCCCGTATTTATCATGCAAATACTCTAAAACTTGCTCACGGCGATTATCTGGGATATCAATATCAATATCTGGCATCTGAGCCCGTTGCGGATTTAAGAAACGCTCAAAAAGTAAATCATATTGAATTGGATCAACATCGGTAATACCCAGTGCGTAAGCAACTAATGATCCCGCTGCCGATCCACGTCCTGGTCCGGTGCGAATATCCTGTTGATGCATGTAATTCATCACATCCCAAACAATTAAGAAATAATCGTTGAAGCCTAGTTCATCAATAGTCGATAACTCATATTCTAAGCGTGTAACATATTCATCATTTGGATTTGCAATACGCTGTTCTAAGCCAGCTTGGGCCAATTCAGTGAGGTATGCCTGAGCCGTCGTATCAGCGGGTAACCCTATTGATGGTAAATTAATTTCCTGTACAACAGGCTCAAAGTGACTATGTTCAGCCAGCCAATCACTCATTTGCACAGCCTCTTGCAGGCCAGCTTGTTTGAATTGGTTCGTCCAATCATCCACACTTGGTAAATATGCTTCAGCTGGCGTAGCTTGCGCTTGACCAATATTTTGAATGGTTTCCCCTAGTCCAATTTTCTCGACAACTTGCATCGCAAAACCATCTTGAGGTGTCGCATAGGCAACTTCACCCATGGCAACCAATGGCGTTTGATAGCTCTCAGCTAACTGACGATAGAGTGTGAGTTGATCAGTTGGCATTTGTGGGGTCACGCCGATAAATAAATGGTCTTTTGGCACCAAGTCTTGTGTCGTTTGAAGCAAGTCTGTCGCCGCTGCCTGATTTGAACTAGCCAATACTGATAGTTCACTAATCTCCGGAAAGATGACATATAAGCCTGCTAAATAAGGTTGTAAATCCGCTAAACGTGGGGGTTCATCAGTCGTCATTAAACGACTACTGATTGCTAACAAATTGGTGTATCCTGTCTGATTTTCAACCAGAAAAACAATTGGAAAGTTTTGAGAAAGTTGTGTTCCTGTTAGGCTAGCCGTTAACCCAAGAATTGGCTTAATCTGAGCTTTTTTAGCAGACCGGTAAAAATTATCCATCCCATATAACGTATTTTCATCCGTTAAGGCAATCGCTTGATAGCCCTTCGCTTGTGCATCTTGCACAAGATCAGATGGTAATGTGGGGCTCTTTAAAAGACTAAAGGCCGAACGTGTTTTGAGTGGCACCATTTTTTTGCGCCCCCTTTCTAATTTGAATTGTGTTCTTTTATCATAGCATTAATTTATCCTTTAAAGCCAAAATAAAAAGACCAATCTACAAGAGATTGACCTTTTTAAAAATGCCATTTAATGTTCACGTGGCTTAGGTGCGGCTGATTTTGAAATATAATACTCTACGACCGCCCCCACCGTTCCAATAATTGCTGAGAACAATGAAACTGCTGTCGCATCATAGCTGACACCCATAAGTGCGCTGGAAATATATCCAACAACTTCACCTAAAATGAACATCCAAAAAAATAATGTTAAATACTTCATGAATCTTACCACCTAAACTTCAAGATACCTTTATTGTACGCTTATCATCTCAGAATGTCATGTTTCTTGTGAAGAAAATCTCAATTTTTAGCGACGCGTGTAATGCATCACACTATAATCATAGTCATTTTCTTCATTTGTCACACCATGTGCATATTCAGTTCCTTGCCATTCCGTCTTGTCAACAACTGGCATTTTAACATCCCCAGTAAAATCAGTATCCAAATAAGTCACATATAAATCACTGGCTAGGTCCATGAAAGCTTCATAAACTGGTTTACCACCAATAATTACCAAATCAGTCCCTGATTCTTCAGCTATCGTCAACGCTGACTCGATACTATAGACTTTTTGGAATCCCATAGGGACTTCTAAACTTTCGTCGTGGGTTAATACGAGATTCATACGTTCTGGTAATGGACGACCATTGAAACTTTCCATCGTATGACGCCCCATCACAACAACCTTCTCTACAGTCAAAGCTTTAAAAATTTTAAGATCGTCTTTCTCATGCCAAGGAATTTGGCGATTCAACGCAATGGTCCCATCATTTGTTTGCGCCCAAATTAACGTAATCTTAGTCATTATCTTTAATCCTCAATTCGTTCTGATAGTTCTTCCCAACGGTTCATTTTCGCTTCAAGACTTTGATTAGTCTCATCAAAGTCATGTTGTAAAATACTTAATTTACTAAAGTCAGCACCATTTTCAACCATCGCTGTTTCTAGTTCAGTGACTTTTGTCTCCAATTGTGCAATTTCATCTTCAATGGTTTCCCATTCTTTTTTCTCAGCCCAAGTCAATTTTTTCTTTTTGGGTTTATCAGCTTCTGGTGTAGGATTTGCTTTCGCTTCCTTTTGCGGTGTTTCCGTCTTTTGGCGACTAGGTGCATTTTCTAAGGTTGGTGCGCCATACTGCTTAAGGTAATCCGAGAACAACCCATTGTAGCGACTAATTTCACCACCACCGTGTAGAATCAATAATTTATCAGCGACCTTGTCTAGGAAATAACGATCATGGGAAACCGTAATGACAGTTCCAACAAACTTTTGAAGGTAATCTTCTAACACTGTTAATGTGCTGATATCTAAGTCATTAGTTGGCTCATCTAAGAGCAAAACGTTCGGCGTCTGCATAAGCAGTTTCAATAAGTACAGACGTCGTTTCTCCCCACCAGAAAGCTTATGAATCAAGGTACCATGCATCATACTTGGAAATAGGAATTGCTCCAAAAGATCAGACACCGAAACCCGGTTCCCATCTTGATCAACAATTGCTTCAGCCACGTCACTTAAATACTCGATGACGCGCTTATCTTCGGGAATCGGCTCGGTTTGCTGCGTGTAAAATGCCATCTTGACGGTTTCACCAATTTCAACAATCCCAGAATCCAATTTTTGTCGGCCAGCAATCGCATTTAATAGCGTTGACTTACCCGTTCCATTTGGTCCAGTAATCCCAATGCGCTCATTGGCTTGAATTAACTCATTGAAGTCATTCAAAATGACCCGACCGTCAAAAGCTAAATCAGCATGTTCAACGTTAATCACTTTTTTCCCAAGTCGTGACTGACCTAAAGAGACTTCAACTTCATCATCCAATTGCAGGGTTCCACGTTGGTCAGCTAATTCAGAGAAACGGTTTTCACGCGCTTTTTGCTTGGTTGATCGGGCTTTGGCCCCTGTTTTCATCCAAGCTAACTCTTTTTTGTACATTTGTTCATTTTTATGATCTGCTACTTTTGAAGCTGCCACGCGTTCAGCTTTGGCCTGCACGAAAGCTTGGTAATTTCCAGTGTACTCATATAAGTGTCCAAATGATAATTCAAAAATGCGATTTGTCACATGATCTAAGAAATAGCGATCGTGGGTCACGGTCATAACTGCTCCACGATACTCGCTCAAATATTTTTCCAACCATGCAATTGAATCAAAATCCAAATGGTTGGTTGGTTCGTCTAACAATAATAAATCTGGCGCTTGAATCAAAACTTGCGCTAGTCCCACACGCTTCTTTTGTCCACCAGATAACTGACTAACCTTTAAGTCTAAATCCGGTAAATGTAACTGGGTCAGAATTGACTTCACTTCAGATTCTGCTAACCATGCATCATCTTGATCCATTTGACTTTGTAACTTAGTAAAGCGTTGTTCTGCCTTACTGTCCTCTGGATTTGCTGAATATGCCTCTAAGGCCGCCTCATAATCCCGAATGAGTTGGAAAACTGGTTGTGCCCCGGAAAAGATGGCATCCAAAACCTTTTTGTCTTCATCCAAATCAGGATCTTGCTTTAAATACCCAATCGAGTAATCATTTGGTGTCTCAATTGTCCCCGAGTCGGCAGGTACAGCACCAGAAACGGCATTTAACAGTGTCGTCTTTCCAGATCCATTGACGCCAATGACACCAATACGATCACCCGTCTCAACTAGAAATGAGACGTGATCTAAGAGCGTCTTCTCCCCATAGATGCTTGTTAAATTTTCTGCTCTAAATTGTTTCATGTGTTATTTTTTCTCTTTTCCCATCAGTTCAATTGCGCGATAAACTAACGCCGAGTTCAAATTCGCAATTTGTTTTAGAACAACTTCATGTTCCAATTGATTTAAGATTTTTCCGAACAATGGTCCGGGCTTTTGCTGCAAATTTTTTGCCAAGTCACCACCAGTAATAGCTAATTCTGCACGACTGTGGATTGGCAGGGCTTGATAGCGCACCTGTAAGGCCTGACCATCAATTGGTAGTTCTGACAAGGCTACGACTGCTAACGCCGTTTGAATGGCTGGTCCAGCTTGATACAACTCCCAATCAGACACTTCGCCTAACCGAAGTGCGTTTAGTAGCGTAATGCTCGTCTGAACTGTTTTGATTAAGTCTTTGCTATGTTTCCAGTTACGCAGAAAAATCCCCGCATCGTCAGGCGTTAATCCTAATTCAAAAACTAATAACGTCCATGCTTGGGCGTCATCTTGTGGTTGCGCCGTCTCTTCTAATTCAGCTAGACCAATTAAATCGATATCAGATGAAGCCAAGCCTGACATATATGCATTTAAATGACCTTTAAGCATTTCTAAAATACCATAGGTCGCTGCTGGCGCTTGTAATAACTTGGTAAATTCAACATTAATCCGTTCAATTGATATATTGGCCAACAAGGCCGCATGGTCAAGGATGGCTTGTTGGGTATTTGATTCGATTTCAAAATTTAATTGAGCTGCAAAACGAACGGCTCGCATCATCCGTAAAGCATCTTCGTGGAAACGTTCTGACGGTTCACCAACTGCCCGCAACACATGGTTATCCAAATCATCTAGCCCACCAAAATGGTCAATCACTTCGCCGCTTGCAGTTAAAGCCAGTGCATTTACTGTAAAGTCTCGGCGCTTTAAGTCTTCACTCAACGAACGAACAAAAGATACTGAATCAGGGCGTCGAAAATCCGTGTAGTCTGATTCTGTTCGAAATGTCGTTGTTTCATAACCAGTTCCATGGTCCAAAATCATGACTGTTCCATGCTCAATGCCGGTATCAACTGTCTTGTTAAACAAACTTTTAATTTCAGCAGGAAAAGCCGACGTGGCGATGTCCACATCATGAATTGGCTTACCCAAGAGGGTGTCCCGGACAGAACCCCCAACAAAATAGGCTTCATAGCCAGCAGCTTCGATTGTCTCTAAAATAGGTAAGGCATCTTGAAATTCTTTGGGTAGTGTCGCCAGTTTCATATGTGGTCTCCTTTTTTTCTTTCTCTTTAGTATAGCAAATATTTAGGATAATCGGCGGGCTTCATTTAAAGAAATTAGGTCCCTGCTCTGAACTGACGAATCCATCTAACCACAAAAAAAGCCCGACTGGTTGCAACCAATCGAACTTTTTATTTTGATGTGTTTATTGCACAGTCACTGACTTAGCCAAGTTACGAGGATGGTCAACATCCAAACCACGGCCCAATGATGTGTAGTAGGCCAAAAGTTGTGTTGGCACAACTGATAACAAGGGTGCAAGCAATGGATCAACATCAGGTAGGACATAGCCCGTGTCACCTGGTTCAGCCAAAGCCTTTGTTGTAATCGTGTACGCGTTAGCCCCACGTGCCTGTGTTTCAGCAATATTTCCACGAACCAATCCAGCAGTCTTTGGTTGCGTCAACAAAGCAATCACTGGTGTACCATCTTCAATCAAAGCCAATGTACCGTGCTTCAATTCTCCAGCCGGGAATCCTTCAGCTTGTACATATGAGATTTCCTTCAACTTCAAAGCCGCTTCCAATGAAACGTCGGCATCAGCTCCACGACCAATGTAAAAGGCGCTGTGTGCTGGTACCAATAATTCATTAGCAACCTTCTCAAAGACAGCCTTATCGTCAACAATTGCTTGAATATCAACAGCGATCTTTGATAGTTCTTGTTCAAGATCAAGGTCAATGCGATCTGACAATGCATAGGCCAAAATGGCTTGCAATGTAACTTGCGCAATGTATGCCTTCGTTGAGGCAACAGCAATTTCAGGACCAGCCATCAATGGCAAAGCATATGTTGCTTCACGCCAAAGTGTTGACTTTTCAACGTTAGTCATCGTCAATGACTTAAATCCAGCGCGGTTCACGTTTTGCAAAACTTCACGTGAATCAGCTGTTTCTCCTGATTGTGATAAGAAGATAAAGAATGGGTTTTCTGAAAGCAATGGTTGTTCATATGCAAATTCAGATGAAACATGGACTTCAGTTGGAATACCTGACCAACTTTCAAACATGCGGGCCCCAATTAGACCTGAGTGGTATGACGTACCAGCTGCGACGATATAGATACGATCAGCGGCCTTAATATCATTCAAAATTTGGTCACCAATCAAGATTTCACCAGTGTCGCCAAAATACTTATCCAACATGCGACGGATGGCAACAGGTTGCTCATCAATTTCCTTAAGCATATAATATTCGTACGTTCCCTTATCTGTTTCAGAAGCGTCGATATCCACGTGGAAAGGTTCACGGGTAATTTCTTCACCTTCACGGTTGAACAAACGAACAGATTCAGGCTTAATCACACCAATTTCATCATCATTCAATTCAATGAAGTCATGTGTTTCGTCAAGCATGGCGATGGCGTCTGAAGTAACAACGTTAAAGTCTTCACCAATTCCAATCAAAAGTGGTGACTTACGCTTAGCCACATACATCGTATCTGGTTCTTGATCATCCATCAATAAGAATCCATAAGCTGAGTTATCAGCAAGCAGACTCGTCATCTTTTGCAAAGCTTCAAATGTTGTCAAACCTTCTTCAACAAACTTAGCCACTAATTGTACAGCAACTTCAGTGTCTGTATCAGAAACGAATGGTACATCAGTCAAGTACTTGTGCTTTAGTTCAAGGTAGTTTTCAATCACCCCGTTGTGAACCAAGTAAAAACGCTCGTTGGCACTCATTTGTGGGTGAGCATTTTCGACTGATGGCACACCATGAGTTGCCCAACGTGTGTGCGCAATTCCGGCAGTTCCTGAAACATCTGAACGATCAACAAGGTCAACCAATTCTGCAACACGACCCTTTTCTTTAACCAATTGGTCCATGTTATCAGCAACATCTGGAACAAAAATTCCAGCTGAATCATAACCACGATATTCTAATTTTTGTAGTCCCTTTAATAAGATGGGAGCAGATTGGTAGTTTAACCCTGTATATCCAACAATTCCACAATACATATGTGTAATCTCCTTTAAAATGCGCTATTATGCGTTGTTTGATTTTATCACTTTCATTATTATACAATTTGAATAATGGTATAGTCAACGAACCAATTGATTGAATTGGTATAGTTAGGGCTTTAAACACGAGATTTTATGGCTGCTTATTTCAAATTGGTATAGACAAAAAAGCATTGAAGCCTATACTTCAATGCTTTTTCGATTAATTTGATACTGTTCCACCGGCAGAGCCCGTTGCAACGCCATCAGTTTGTGGGGCAATATCCGCTGTATCGCCATCCTTATTTGACAATGCTTCTGACTGTGCAAGTGTTGGTACCCCATTCGCAACAATTGTTTCGTCTGAAACATCACCGCTATAAAGGTTTCCAGTTTGCTTTGGATTCAAATCTAATGATTTGCGTAACACATCCGTGGCACGTTGTTGTTCACCACGATAAACAACTTCGGTAGATCCAGATGAAAGGTTGTAACCATTTCCTTGAATGTGGTCAGACTCAATATTATTCGCCGCACTTATATACTTGGTACCGACCTTCATAACATCTCCGAATGTCATATCAGTTTGCGTTGACTTCCCAATTTCTTCAATAAAGTTACTTGAAAGTACCTTTGTTGGGTTTTGTTTGATTTTATCTAGGATACCTTGCATTACTAAACGTTGACGTTCTTGACGACCATAGTCTCCGTTTGGATCAGCATAACGCATTCTTGAGAACGCTAAGGCATCATCACCATTCATTGTGTTAGATGTGGTGGTCTTTCCGTTCTTAGTATGCGTGAAGGTTGATGACCCCTTCGTAAAGTGATAAAGATTATCACCTTCAGAATGTGCAGTTTCAGGATTGAAATCAAAGGTCAAAGGTGACGTCACTTCAATACCACCAACTTGATCAACCACTTTTTCCAAACCACCCATGTTAACTAAGGCATAGAAATCAATGGGTACGTTCAACCAATCTTGTACGGTTTTAATGATTGCAGCCGAAGAACCGAATTCATAGGCAGCGTTAATCTTTGAAGGGAATTCACTTTCGTGTCCTGGTACGGCGACCAATGAATCACGCGGAATTGACATAATAGTCGTCTTTTCTTCCTTTGGATTAACGGTAACCAACATCATTGAATCGGTACGACCCTTGTAGTCCCGACCAAATTCACCCGTATCAGTTCCTAGAAGCAAAACTGAGAATGGCTTACCATCCTTTAAGACTTGATCGACATCCCGCGCTTTCTTGATGTTAGAAGGCTTGTATGAACTATCAACCGCACCTTTTGACTTAGCATAGAGCATGCCACCAAAAACAAAGAGTGCAATCACAATCAAAATTAAAAGATATAGCAACCAGCGCCATGGACTTTTTTTATGACGAGGCTTTTTTGGTCCAGACCCATTTGCATTGGCAGTTGCCGCCCCAGTGGTTTCTTGATGCCGGTGTTCTTCTTCTTCATGTTCGCGACGTTCCGAACGTGAATTATATTCATTAGCCATGCTTAATTCCCTCGTTTCAAAGCTTTAATAATACACAATTATAACATTCTCGAAACAAATAATACATATTATTTTTAAATCCTACCTTAAGCTGCAACGATTGGAAAAGACTTTTATTTCTCAGCAAACAACCATTCATTTAAATGACACCGCTTAATGATATATGATCCAAGATATGAAAAAATCAAAGCCACCATGAAAATAATCATCGCGACTAACCATAAATTCGTAACATGCACAAAACGAAGTAAGAAGATTCGTGTTCCAGCTAACGGAATAATATGCATCACATAAATTTGCATCGAAATGACACCCGTATATTCTAACGCTCTTACTGACCTGTGATTTGCTTGCGTCGCAATTAATTTAGCAGCAAAACAAAGCATCGCCGTTCCAATAATTGCCGTAAAAAACCAAGTATAGTTACTTAATACAACATGATTGGCGCGCAGGATGAGAATATATAATGTTTCAACAAAAATAAATGCGCCCGTACTAAGCCCAAAGCCAATCCACGTATGGTTTCGCTTTTCTTCAGCCGTAAAGAACTCCAATAAATAGGTCCCTAAAGCAAAGAAGATAAAGAACTTACTAAACTTGATTAAAATCCAGACATCTGGGAAAAATGGGTATCCGATAAATAACAAGGCTCCAATAATGAGTAACAATGGTTTGTATCCACGTGGGCAAAGCTTTGCAACCACTAAATAGGTCATAAAGAAGAAGAAGAGCAAGTATAAATACCAATATTCGGAAAAAGGCACGATTGGTGCTTGGATGACTTCTTTAAAGCCCAACCCACCATTGGTATATTTTTGAACAACCTGCATGATCGTTCCTAAAATAATAGACCAAACAAAGTACGGATAAACCAACCGTTTAACTTTATCCCAAAAAGCGACCCTCGTTGGTTTTTGTAGCCAATGATTGACAAATAGACCACTCAAGATAAAGAAAGCAGGCATGTGAAATGAATAAATCACTGCTTTCGTAATATAAATGGAACTCCAAGCAGTCGTAAAGCCTAAGTGTTCACTTGAATTAATCCCTTGTACGGCGTGACCAAAAACAACCAATAGAATTGCCATGCCTTTAGCAATATCAATGGCGTGAATTCTTTTTTTCTGCATTGTTCTTCCCTTACATCATAGTTATTAGACAAAAAAGCAGTCCCAGGCCATTGACCTGATAACTGCTTTTTTTAAGTTGAAATTAAATTGTAAGTAATTCTTTTTCTTTATCCGCAGCAATTTCATCAACTTGCTTAGTTGCAGCATCAGTTGCCTTTTGGATATCGTCTTCTAATTGGTGGGCTTCATCTTCAGACAAATCACCATCTTTCAAAGCACGCTTGCTTGCATCCATGGCGTCTCGGCGAGCTGAACGAACAGCCACCTTTGACTTTTCAGCAATTCCCTTAACTTCTTTAGCTAAGTCCTTACGACTTTCTTCAGTCAAAGCAGGAATCACCAAACGAATCACTGAACCATCATTAGCAGGAGTCAATCCAAGGTCAGCAGCGAACAAAGCTTGTTCGATGTCCTTTAGAGCAGACTTATCAAAAGGTGTAATCAAAAGCACGCGTGCTTCTGGTACAGAAATTGATGCAATTTGGTTCAATGGTGTTTCGGCACCATAGTAATCAACATTGACATTACGTAAAATTGAAGGGTTTGCCACCCCAGCTCGAATTTCACTTAATTCTTTACGCAAAGCATCGTTGGCCTTAGCCATCTTGTCTTGCGCTTGCTCAATAATTTCGTTTGCCATTAATGACTAGCCTCCACGGTAGTTCCAACGTTTTCACCTTCAACCACACGCTTGATGTTACCTGCTGTATTCATATTGAAAATCACCAAGTTAATATCGTTATCACGTGCAAGGGTTGAGGCAGTTGAGTCCATAACCTTTAAATCTTTATCAATGATATCTTCGTGCGTTAATGATTCAAACATAGTTGCATCTGGATGTGTACGAGGATCGGCAGAATAGACACCATCAACACCATTCTTAGCCATTAAAATGGCTTCAGCATTGATTTCAGCTGCGCGCAATGCGGCAGTGGTGTCTGTTGAAAAGTATGGTGAACCGGTTCCGGCACCAAAAATAACAACACGACCCTTTTCCAAATGACGGACAGCCTTACGACGAACGTAAGGTTCGGCAACTTGGCGCATTTCAATCGCTGTTTGGACACGTGTTGGGACACCGGCTGATTCCAAAGCATCTTGCAATGCTAAGGCATTCATTGTTGTTCCTAACATACCAACATAGTCAGCTTGGGCGCGTTCCATACCCATTTGGGCACCGGCTTCACCACGCCAAAGATTTCCACCACCAACAACAATGGCAATTTCAATTCCAAGCTCATAGACATCCTTGATGTCAGCCGCAACTTGAGTCACAGTTTCAGGATCAATCCCAAAACCACGTTCTCCAGCAAGGGCTTCACCGGATAATTTCAATAAAATACGCTTATATTTAACATTTGCCATGATTTATCTATCCTCTACTAGTTCGGATTAACCAATTTGTGCCGCAACTTCAGCAGCGAAGTCATTTTCAGCCTTTTCCATACCTTCACCAACTTCGTAGCGAACGAATTCAACAACCTTACCACCCTTAGATGATACGTATTCGCTTACAGTTTCCTTACCGTCACCCTTAACGTAAGGTTGGTCGTTCAATGAAATTTCTGAAAGATACTTCTTCAAACGTCCTTCAACCATCTTTTCCTTGATGTTTTCAGGCTTACCTTCAAGGTCTTCAGCATTCATCAAGACTTCCTTTTCGTGTGCCAATTGGTCTTCAGGCACTTGGTCGCTTGAGATGAACTTAGGGTTGATAGCTGCAACGTGCATAGCAACGTCCTTAGCAGTTTCGTCATCAGCACCATCGATAAGTACGATAGCTGAGATACGTCCACCCATGTGTGAGTAGATACCCATTGATTGACCGTCTTGCTTTTCGATAACTTGGAAACGACGCAATGTAATCTTTTCACCAGTCACTTGAGTTGTGTGAATGATCAATTCGTTCATTGTTTCGCCATCGATGTCCAAGCTCAAAGCAGCTTCAACATCAGCTGGTTCGTTATCAACAATTGTTTGCGCAACAGTCTTCAACAAGTCATTAAATTCCTTGTTTCCGGCCACGAAATCAGTTTGTGAGTTCAATTCGATGATAGCAGCCTTGTTTCCAGCTTCAACAACGAATGTCATTCCTTCAGCAGCAACAGCATCAGCCTTCTTAGCAGCCTTTGCCATTCCCTTTTCGCGCAAAACATCAACGGCCTTTTCCATATCTCCGTCTGTTTCTACCAAAGCCTTCTTGGCGTCCATCATTCCAACACCAGTCATTTCACGTAATTCTTTAACTTGAGCAGCTTTAATTGCCATTTTTGTGGTCTCCTTGTTTAATGCATAATTTTTTCTAATTCAGTATAACTGAAATTCGGCGAAATTTCTAGCGATTTTCACAATATCTTCAAAAGTATCTGTGAATTGATAAAAAAAAACTACAAGCACGAGACTTGTAGTTTTATTTCACTTAAACTTCCTTGTTACCTTCAACAAGTTCAGTCAAGTCAACGATTGTGTCAACACGACCGTCTTCTTCAGCGTTAACTGCAGTCAATTCTTCTTCAACTGAGTCTTCACCTTGGTTACCTTCGATGATTGCATCTGCCATCTTAGCAGTGATCAAACGAACGGCACGAATAGCATCATCGTTAGATGGGATGATAACATCGATTTGGTCTGGATCAGCATTTGTGTCAACCATAGCCACGATAGGAATGTTCAACTTGTGTGCTTCTTCAACAGCCAATTGTTCCTTGTGTGGATCCACGATGTACATAACATCAGGGATACGTGGCATGTCAGCGATACCACCCAAGAACTTTTCCAACTTTTCACGTTGCTTGATCAACAATGAAACTTCCTTCTTTGGCAATACTTCAAAAGTACCGTCTTCAGACATGGCACGCAATTCCTTCAAACGTGCAACACGCTTTTGGATTGTTTCCCAGTTTGTCAAAGTTCCACCCAACCAACGGTGGTTAACGAAGTATTGGTTAGCACGTGTTGCTTCTTCAGCAATAGCGTCTTGTGCTTGCTTCTTAGTTCCAACGAACAAGAAGATAGCACCATCAGCTGCTTCATCGCGCATAAAGTTGTAAGCCTTATCAACCAACTTAACTGTCTTTTGCAAATCGATGATGTAGATTCCGTTACGTTCCGTAAAGATGAATTCTTGCATCTTTGGGTTCCAACGACGTGTTTGGTGACCGAAGTGGACACCAGCTTCAAGCAATTGCTTCATTGAGATTACTGCCATGAGTATATCTTCCTCCAGATGTTTTTCCACCTAATTTCGCCTGTAATTCGACGACCCAGTTGGGGCACCTGCCAAACTATTGAAATTAGTGCGTATTTTGTCCGATTTCACGAACAATAAGATATTTTACATGATTTCCAAACAGACTGCAAGTCTAAAAATCAAAGACGCCTCGTTCGTGTAAGAATATTTCTTTATTCGATCGCGTTAGTTTCTTAAAGGCCGCTTCTGCCTTAAGCGCATCACTTTTGTTATCAAACGCCTCTGCATACAATAATCGTAATGGGCGCCGGGCTTTAGGCCGCGTAAATTTAGCGCCCTTACCTGCATTATGCGTCGCTAGACGTTTACCAACATCATCAGTAAAACCACCGTAAAATAAACCATCAGCCGTTAACAAGACATACATATAGTACTGTTTAGTCATCTTGGTTTTTGCCTTCGTAAATATCGAGGATTTCTTGACGATAGCTACCATCGGGATTGTGTGTAATGATTGGTGGTAAAATACGTGCACCTGTACCATCCCCATCCTTGATTGCATCAATTAGAACAATATTGGCTTCGGAGTTTGGTTTAGGATAAACAAATTGCAATTTTTTAGGCGATAGATGTGCTGCTCGCAAGGCATCTAGAATTTCAAAAAGACGATCTGGACGATGCACCATATAAAAGTGTGCTTTATTTTTCAGCAACTTATTGGCAGTTTTCGTCACAAGCGTGAGGTCAGCCTTGATTTCATGGCGAGCAATCGCATAATGTTCATCTTCTTTCATCACCGTCTTTTCGGAATCGACTGCAAAGTAAGGCGGATTTGAGACAACTGTATCGGCACTTCCCGGACGAATATCACTAAAGATATCCCGCATATCTTCGTTTTTAATGGTAATCTTATCTTCAAGTTGATTCATTGAAACTGAGCGTCGGGCCATTTCGGCTAATTCAGGTTGGATTTCTACACCCACGATTTGCCCTTGCACCTTGTGTGCCATGAATAATGGAATGGCCCCATTGCCACTCCCTAAATCAACCGTCAAGCCACGCCCATTTTTTCTTGGGTTGGCAAAGTTTGCTAACAAAACAGCATCAAGCGAAAATGAAAAAACATCTTTACTTTGAATAATGTGAACCTGATCTTGATACAACATATCAATACGTTCACCTGGTTTTAATTCTACATCCATTCCCTTACTCCATTTCTCATCCATTGCCATACGCAAACCCGTGTGGGATAATATATTGTCACAATCAGGAGGTTAATTATGTTTTATACAGTCGGACGCTATGTCGTCACATTTGTTCTTTGGGTATTTAATGGTCGCTATCGCGTTGTGGGAAAAGAAAACCTACCCACGACTGGCAACTATATTATTGTTGGACCGCACCGTGCCCTGTGGGATATGATTTATTTTGCCATGATGGCCTGGCCCAAGCATTTTGCCTTTATGGCTAAAAAAGAGCTCTTTAAGAACCCTATTTTACGCTGGATTTTAGTCCATGCCAATGCCTTTTCAGTTGATCGCGAAAATCCAGGACTTTCAGCAATCAAAACACCTGTCAACATTTTAAAGAAAACTGACTTAAGCTTGATTATGTTCCCTTCTGGATCACGTCACTCGCAAAAGTTAAAGGGTGGTTCAGTTGTCATTGCCAAAACATCAGGTAAGCCACTGGTTCCAGTTGTTTATCAAGGACCGCTAACTTTGGGTGAATTGTTTAACCCATTTAAACGTGGAGGCGTTGCAATCGGAGTTGGCGAACCCATCTCAATCGATAAAAAAATGAAATTAAACGATGACACAACTGCCGCAATTGATAAACAATTAACAGATGCATTTAAAACCTTAGATACACAACTAGACCCTAACTTCGTCTATGTTGATCCAAAGGCAAAATAAAAAAAGGTTACCCGCTGGGTAACCTTTTTTATTTTACTTCTTAGTTGATTGAGCTGATTGGGCTTTCATTTGCGCCATCATTTGGTTCAACTTCTTTTGTGAAGGCTTTTGCCCCATTGACGTCATCATTGAACGCATCATGTCTTCACTAATTGGTGGGTTCTTCTTCAAGTAGCTCTCCATTGTGCGACGAGCCAAAAAGAAACCACCAGCAGCCCCTAGCAAAGCTGCTACAACAACAATCAAAATCCAAATTCCTGTACTCATGATACTCTCCATTTAATTCTTAATTTTTATAGCATTGGTTACGCCAATTAGTCGTCACGCAAACCTTTATCACGTTGGATTTGGCGCACCTTTTCAGGCGTCACTTCATTACCATCGTCATCATAAACTTGTAACATTTCAATTTGCGAACGGAATGACTTCCGGAAGTTCTCTAAAAACTCTTGACGTAAGTCAGCGCGTTCTTTCGTTTCTTCCTCGGTCAATCCTTCATCAGTCTTAGCTTTAGCAGCTAATTCATTAATCCGTTCACGAACAGCAACCATGTGATCATCCACCGGTGCTTGACTATCTTCTGCTTCAGAAGCATCGTGTTCAATATCCTCTGTGTTGACAGGATCAATTTCTAAATCGACTTCTTCTACATGCTTATCTTCATTTTCAGCCATCGCTATCACGTCTCCTTCTAGTCTTCTACCATATATTTTAACATGAATTTCTCAATTTCGGCTGGCAATTATCCATTTTTTGGCTTATTATATTAAAAAATGTGAAACGAGCATAACTAAATGGCTGAATCAAATCAAATTGCAATTCTCAGGTACATCCATGAACAACAAACAATGACTGGATATGCCCCAACCGTACGTGAAATTGCCGAACATGTCCACTTAGCCTCAACCGCAACCGTGCATGGTCACATCAATCGCCTAATCAAAAAAGGATTACTAACAAAAAAAGCGACCAAATCTCGCTCTTTTCATGTGACCCCTAGCGGATTACGAGTGCTAGAGCAAGCCCCAGCATCCCTAAATATGGTTCCGCGCTTTGACCCAGATAATAACATTGAAAATCAAGATCATGTTGATTACATTCCTGTTCCTGAACAATTAATCGCCGATCAAGATGCTTTCTTCATCGTTGCCCAACAAAATGAAACCATGATTGAACTAGGAATTTTGCCTGGAGATATGCTAATCGTCCACCGGCAAGACACTGCTCAGGATGGTGACATTATTTTAGTCGACTTACCTGAACACCCCAAGCAAGTCTATCGTTTTTTTCATGAGGCTGACCATTTTCGACTTGAACCTGAAAACACCAAACTCACGCCAGTAATCTCACGTTCCTTAACGATATTAGGTAAAGTCAAAAGTCTATATCGTCCAAACATTCAATAAAAAAGCCCATTACGCTAAATTAACGTAACGGGCTTTTATTTTATCTTGATATGTTTAGTATTCAAGCAAAGCGAGAATATCATAGCCGTCTAAGCGTTCACGGCCTTTAAGACCGGCTAGTTCAATAAAGAAAGCTAAGCCAACCACAGTTCCACCAAGCGCTTCAACCAACTTAATGGTCGCCTCGATTGTCCCACCAGTAGCCAATAAATCATCGGTAATTAAAACCTTATCACCTGGCTTAATTGCATCTGTATGCATTTCTAGGCTGGCTGTACCATACTCAAGTTGATAACTCTCAGAAACAACCTCGCGTGGTAATTTACCAGGCTTGCGCGCTGGAACTAAACCTAGTCCCATTTCATTCGCAACAGGTGCACCAACCAAGAAACCACGCGATTCAGGTCCAACGATGACATTCACATCACGTGCTTTTGCATAGGCGACAATTTCTGAAGTCGCTTGTTGATAAGCTGCTCCATCCGCTAAGAGCGGTGTGATGTCTCGAAAAATGATACCTTCTTCCGGAAAATTAGGAATCGCTTTAATATAATCATGTAAATCTAACATGTACTTTATTTCTCCTGATTACTCAAATCTGAAAGTAACGTCTCAAGTTCTGCCGTCGAACTATAAATAAGTTGCTTTTCAAGTTCACGACGCTTCATAAACGCCTTATAGGCCTTCGTTTCCGTTAAATCTACCGTACTAGGGTTTGTAACAGGATTCAAAAAACCATTTTCTATTGTAACAAAGTTAGCTTCTAAAAACACCTTAAATATTAAATTCAACATACTTTGGTCCATTTGTAAATGATTGGCAACCTGTTTAAATTGACCAGACAAATTCACATTTTGGAACGATTGTACAAATCGGAACACCTTACCAAAATCAGCTTTATCAGGTACTTTTTGTAGGTATGTCGGTGTTTTGGTATAAAAAATTGGCGCAATTGCCTGCGCCGGCACAAAATTCAGTAATTCACCCAACTCATCCAATGAATTAGGTAAATCGACCAAGGCTAAGGTACCAAGCTGCGTATAATTGTAGGCATCATCAATAAAGATAGCCCGTCCATTCGCACCGACCTGACCGGCCAATTGATCGTAATTCTTCTTATTAAAAAAGATATAATCTGCATTTTGTTGCAAAAGTTGACGGGTTAACTTAGTTGTTCGCCAATCCATGATTGAAGAGCCTTCCGCTTGCAAGTCCTTCAACATGAGCTGGTACGTTGTCATCCCACGATAAACGTTCTCACTCATCGCACCAACAAGTTTAATTGTTTGGAAATGACCCTGTAGTTGGTCAGCAGTCGCTCCAAAACCAAAGCCAATAACGGGTAAATTCCCCTGATCAGTCACCGCTGTGAAACGGAGATGTTTCCCATCCGACATCGTTTTCACCTGTTGAACGGCACTCACATTAATTTCAAAAATCGGTTCTGGATTTCCTTCACCGAATGGTCCGAGCATTTGAAGCGTCTCGAATGTTTCTCGATTAAAATCGCTTCCATCCATTTGCGAGAGAATCGAGAGATCTGCTTTGCCTTTTTCTGAAAGATTTTGGGCAACCGCCGCTTCATCTAGGACTTTTTGTAATTGCCCAACATTGTCAAGCGGTAACGTCATACCAGCTGCACCGGCATGCCCACCGAAAGCAGTGAAAAGTTCCCGATGTTGATCCAACGGCGTAAACAAATCAAACCCATCAATGGAACGAGCAGATCCTTTAGCTTGTGTGCCATCACTCGATAATACGATGGATGGTTTGCCAGTCGCATCAACTAATCGACTTGCTACAATACCGAGAACACCCTCATGCCAACCTTCGCCCACTACGACATTTACCGCATGCGTCGTTGCCTGATCTGTTAACATTTGAGTCGCAGCGTTTGTAACATCTTCGACCAGCATTTGACGCTCTTGATTGAGTGTTTCAACCTGTTGGGCCAACGTTTCAGCCTCCTCAGGTTCATCACTTAATAACAACTGAACCCCCAGCATCGGATTGTCTAACCGCCCAATCGCATTTAAGCGTGGTCCAATTGTAAAGCCAATACTCATTGCATCTAAGTCTTCTGGATTTTTTCCAGCAATAGACAAGATTGCTGCAACGCCTGGGCGTGCATCTTCCCGCATCGCCATAAGACCTTGCGCAACAATGATACGATTTTCATCAACGAGCGGCATAATATCCGCAACCGTACCAAGCGCAGCTAGGTCAATAACTTCATCTGCTGGTGCTTCAAGCAATGCTGACGCAACTTTAAAGGCCACCCCGGCTCCTGAAAGGTCACCAAAGGGATAGCTTGGTGCCTCACGTGGTAAGCGCGGATGAACGACCGCCACTGCGTCGGGAAGTTGTTCCGGTAACTCATGATGGTCCGTTACAATCGTGTCTATCCCCTGTGACTTCAGCCACGCAATCTCATCTGCTCCCGTCACGCCGTTGTCGACGGTTACTAAGAGTTGCATCCCATTAGCGGCAAGTTCTTGATACTTCGCTAAGTTTGGTCCGTACCCTTGTTCAAAACGGCTTGGTACAAAGTAATCAACTTGAGCACCCATAATTTCAAGGGCCCAAAACATAATTGCGGTACTGGTCATACCATCCACATCGTAGTCTCCATAAACCACAATACTTTCACCAGATTCAATCGCCTGCATTAAACGTGCAATTGCCGCATCCATCCCTGCTAGTTCTGCAGGATCATACAAAGCTTCCATACCTGGTTGCAAAAAGGCTTGAATTTCTTCTGGGGTTTTTAAACCTTGGTTTACAACATATTTAGCCACTAAATTTGGCAGTTGATAGTCGTTTTCCAACGTCTTAACGAGCTGGTCATCCGGAGCCACCAGTTGCCATGCATACTTCGATTCAATCATCACTAACCTTCCTGATCTTCAATCACATGGTCAATTTTAATCGGCTTACTATTAGTCTGTTCACCATATGGTATTTCAAACACATCAAAATCATTGACAACACGCGTATTCTCAAAAATAGTCCGAGCTTGATACGCAAGGGCACTAGCTGACTTTCCCGCATATCGAGCTGAAATATGCGTTAAAAATAGTCGTCCAACATGTGCTTTTTCAGCAATTTCCGCTGCCTGTAGACTAGTCGCATGATAGTGGTTACGCGCTTTTTTCCCTTCGCCCTTACCATACGTTGATTCATGCACAAGGACATCCGCCCCCTCAGCTAATTCAGCAGCCTCATCCGTCTTGCGCGTATCTCCTAAGATAACAACAGAACGGCCTTTTTTAGCCGGTCCAATCACATCGGCACTTTTAATAAGCGTTCCGTCTGCAAGCGTGATATCATTGCCATTTTTTAATTGTCCGTATTGTGGACCTGCCGGCACATTCAAAGCCTTTAATTTATCAACTTGTAACTCACCCACCATATCGTGTTCATCAATACGATAACCAAAAGATAGGATTTTGTGATCCAACGGCTTAGCAGTAACCGTCATTTTATCGTCTTCAAAAACAACACCCCCTACAGGGTCAATTTCAACGAAAGCTAGTGGATATGTTAAATGCGTCTGTGACACCTGTAGACTTGTCTCAACGAAACGTTTAATCCCTTTTGGACCATAGATTGTCATGGTGTCATCGCCACCTTGAAACGACCGAGATGCTAATAGACCTGGTAATCCAAAAATATGATCACCATGAAGATGGGTAATAAATATTTTATCAATTTTTCGAGGACGAATACTTGAACTCAACATTTGAATCTGTGTTCCCTCGCCAACATCAAATAGCCAAACGGAATTCAATTCATCAAGTAACCTTAAGGCAATACTCGTCACATTACGAAAACGCGCCGGGACACTTGCCCCTGTTCCTAAGAATTCAAGTTGCATTACTTGTTCCTCCATCTTAATTTCACATAAAAAAACCGCCTAAAAGCGGTTTTAGACTTATACTATTCTAACATTTAAAACAAGACTTGCGTACGTTTTCTACGATTCAAAACATTTTAGACATTTACTTTTATCTTTGATGTCTTCTCACTCACTTCGCGACCATCGGCATTATACGTTGACGCAAATTCAATGTTAAAGGTCTTAAAATCCTTTACTGATTGCTTTGGCACCCAAACAATCGCATATCCTTCTTGAGTGGATCCTGGCGCCACACCTTCATTGCTCAATTCAGCACCATTAATGAGTCCACCTAAAGTTGTCATGACATCCTTGTATCCATACGAAACTGTCGCAACACCGTCTGTCAAAATCGTCTGATTAGTGTTGTTGGTAATGTCATAGTGGATTTCGGCAGCTGTATAATTCTTAGGCAAATCCGGTGTGTTCAACGTCTTACGGACAACGTTTTGTGCTTCACCAGTTCGTGCTTCATTCTCCAACAATTGAATGCGTCTTAACTTATAACTTACCGGCCCACTTGTCACTTCACCTTTTAGCGGTTTATCCTCTGCCAAACGTACCCGCACGCCTTGACGCGTAACCGTGTAATCGCCCGTTTGAGTTGGCATCGCGTTTTTTACAAAATTTTTAGATTTCAAATCCGACTTAGGGACATCATAGACAACACTGGATTCAGACACTTTCTCGCGCCTTTTATTATCACCAGTTTGCCCATTAATTGACAAATCCCCTTGCATCCAAACATATCCGACGCCAATAAGAATTAGCAATACTGTTGAGAATGCAAAATACATTGTGCTCTTTTTCATCGCTTGCTCCTTAGCCTAGCACCAATTTTTCCGATTGAACTTGGTAACCATAAATTCTGACTGAATTACCAGCTTCGTCCAATCCAACAATTTCAAGCGAATCAGACAAAGCTAACAGGTCTTCCAAGACCATGCCAGAATCTGGCTGTTCCGTTATTTTTAAAAAAGCTGTATCTATATCAACACCAGCTAGCATCACCGGTGCTATCTGATTTGGCCCATCATGCATAAAAAGTGGACGATCCAACGGCATCCCTACGACACTTAGTTTAAAGTCCAATAATAACATCCTGAGCCTCCTTAATTAATATAACGACTAAACCTTAAAGAAATAAAAAATAAAACCATCCCATGCCCAAGTGCACGAAACGGTTCTACTTTTATTTCTGTTTATTTACCAAACAAGCCACGCTTAGCTTCTTGACCATCTAAAGTTTCCTGATAGTTTGTCAAAGCCTTCTTTTGGTCTTTATTCAATTTCTTTGGCACATCAATGAATACCGTTACAATATGATCACCATTATTGTTACCACGCATCAACGGAGCACCCTTACCACGCAAACGGAAGTTCGTTTCAGTTTGCGTTCCTGCTGGAATCTTCAAAGAAACATCACCATGTACCGTTTTGACTGAAATTTCACCACCTAACACAGCGGTTGGATAGTCAATGGCAACACGTGAATAAATCGTACCACCGTCACGATCAAAACCATCCTTTGAGGCAGAAACATAGAAGACGACATATAAGTCACCGTAAGGTCCACCATTAGTTCCGGCTTCACCTTGACCTTCTAGGCGCATTTGCTGACCATCTTCCACTCCCGCTGGTATCGTGACTTTGAGTTCTTTACGCTCTTGTTCACCATTTTCACCTTGACGGGTATAGTTGATGGTTGTTTCTTCACCAAAAATCGCTTCTTCAAAAGTAAGGTTCATCCGGTACTGCAAATCACGTCCTTGACGCGGACGATTTGGATCAGAAGAGAATCCGCCACCAAACATTTGCTCGAACAAATCATTCAAATCACCGCTGAATTGGGCGCCTTGACCACCGCCAAAGCCGCCAAAACCACCAAAGCCTTGACCACCGCCAAAACCACCATCAGCACCAGCTTTACCATACTGATCATACATTTGACGCTTTTGTTCATCCCCTAAAGTTTCATAGGCTTCCTGAACGGCCTTGTATTTGTCTTCAGCACCTTCTTCATGATTGATATCTGGATGGTACTTCTTTGACAGCTTACGATAAGCCTTTTTAATATCATCTTGAGATGCGTCTTTAGATACACCTAATGTATCGTAGAATTCTGAATTGTTCATGCGGCATCCCCTCCTTTTTTATTTTATGTATCACAAAACGAGGCCCGAGCCCCGTTTTGTGTCTGTGTAACGATAAGATGTTCCAGATTACTTATCTGATTCGTCTGTGAATTCTCCATCCACTGTGCCATCATCATTGGTAGCATCAGCATCTGGTTGTGCTTGGTCAGCTTGTTGTTGATATAGCTTCATCGCTAATTCTTGAGCAACCTTTTCCAAAGCTTCCTTCTTTTCCTTCATATCATCAAGGTTATCAGATTCCTTAGCTGCCTTCAATGCTTCAACAGCATCTTCAACAGGCTTCTTTTCGTCATCACTTACCTTGTCACCAACATCTTCAAGTGTCTTTTCTGAACTGAAGATCAATTGGTCAACTTCATTACGCAAGTCAGCTTCTTCCTTGCGTTGCTTGTCAGCTTCTTCGTTAGCCTTAGCATCGTTCATCATACGTTCGATATCTTCGTCAGAAAGTGAACCTGAATCTTGGATGGTAATCTTTTGTTCCTTGTTAGTACCAAGATCCTTGGCAGAAACAGAAACGATACCATTACGGTCAATATCAAATGTCACTTCAATTTGTGGCACACCACGTGGTGCAGCTGGGATATCTGTCAATTGGAATTGTCCCAAAGTCTTGTTATCAGCAGCCATCGCACGCTCACCTTGCAAAACATGGATATCAACGGCTGGTTGGTTATCTGCAGCAGTTGAGAATGTTTGTGACTTTGAAGTTGGGATAGTCGTGTTACGATCAATCAACTTTGTGAAGACACCACCCATTGTTTCGATTCCAAGTGAAAGAGGTGTCACATCAAGCAAAACGACATCCTTAACATCACCCGTCAAAACTCCAGCTTGGATAGCAGCTCCCAAAGCAACCGCTTCATCAGGGTTGATTGAGTGGTCTGGTTCCTTACCAGTCAACTTCTTAACAGATTCTTGAACAGCAGGGATACGTGTTGATCCACCGTTCAAAATAACCTTATCGATATCATTCATTGAAAGTCCAGCATCCTTCAAAGCAGCCTTAACAGGTCCTTCAGCACGCTCAACAAGTTCAGCCGTCATTTGGTTGAATTGGCTACGTGTCAAAGTCTTTTGAATGTGCAATGGACCAGCATCAGTTGCAGTAATGAATGGCAAGTCGATTTGTGCTTCCGTTGCTTGTGACAAAGTCTTCTTAGCTGTCTCAGCAGCATCCTTTAAACGTTGTAGGGCAAGCTTGTCATCACGCAAGTCAATGCCATTTTCTTTCTCAAAGTCATCTGCCAACCAGTCAATAATCTTTTGGTCAAAGTCATCACCACCAAGATGTGTATCACCATTTGTTGACAAAACTTCAAAGACACCATCACCTAATTCAAGGATTGAAATGTCAAATGTTCCACCACCAAGGTCATAGACCAAAACCTTTTCATCCTTGTCATCACCATCAAGACCGTATGCCAAAGCAGCAGCCGTTGGTTCGTTGATGATACGCTTTACATCAAGCCCAGCAATCTTTCCAGCATCCTTAGTTGCTTGACGTTGTGCATCATTGAAGTAAGCAGGCACTGTGATAACAGCTTCAGTAACCTTTTCACCCAAATAGTCTTCAGCGTAACCCTTCAAATATTGCAAAATCATAGCTGAAATTTCTTGTGGCTTGTATTCCTTACCATCAATATCAACGGTATAGTTTGCCTCACCCATGTGAGACTTAATTGAAGATACAGTATCAGGGTTTGTAATAGCTTGACGCTTTGCAGTATCCCCAACTTGCACTTCACCATTCTTAAATGAGACAACAGATGGTGTTGTACGTCCACCATTTGGGTTTGTGATAACCTTTGGAGCATCACCTTCCATAACGGCAACAGCTGAATTTGTAGTTCCTAAATCAATTCCAATAATCTTAGACATAATATATAATACCTCTCGATTTTTATTTTTTATTTTTTTGTTTCAATCTATAGTGCCGGTTGTCAGTTAGTTATAAACTGCAACCATTGCGGGGCGAATCACGCGATCTTCAAGCATATAGCCTTTTTGCATGACGCTAGCAATCGTATCTGCTGGATGTTCATCATCAGCTGGTACAGATTGAATGGCTTGTGCATAGTTCGGATCAAAGGTCTCACCCACTTGACCAACTTCTTTAATACCATTATCAGATAACGCCTGCTTCAAAGTACCAAAGACCATTTCAACGCCCTTCTTCAATTGCTCTGATGCATCATCATCAGCCTCAACCTGCAATGCTCGCTCCAAATTGTCCAGAGCAGGCAAAACAGCCAAGCCTAACTTTTGATTAGCATACTTCAAAGCTTGTGCTTGTTCCTTAGCCAAACGTGTCTGCATATTCTGCATCTCCGCTTGTGCCCGTAAGAACTTGTCGTCCGCATCAGAAAGTTGTTGTTTCAAGTCAGCAATCTCATCAGCAACCGATTCAGTTGCAGTTTCATCAACTTCAACCACATCGTCTTCTGGCTCAATCACTTCGACATCAACCTCTTCATCATTTAGAGGCGTTGCCTCATTTTCCTGATTTTCAGTTTGTTTTTCCTCTGCCATTCCGACACCTCTCTTCATTAATAATATTCGATTAATTTCTGACCAATTGCATTTCTAAACTGATCAACCGTTGCCACCATTTTTGCATATGGCATACGCGTCGGTCCTAAGAGCGCAATCGCACCAGCACCATGTCTTGGGATATGATACGTCGCCGAAACCAAACTATACTGATCAAATAAATCATTGCGATTTTCATCACCAATTTGAACCATCACGCCTTCGTTGGCTGTACCAACAACCTTGCGCATTGCCTCAGGAGATTGAATCACTTGCAAAATTTGCTTTAGCGCTTTCGGATCCGTATCACTTGTATAATCCAAAACATTTAATTGACCACCAATGAACACTTCGTCCGAGATTGAACGTGCTAACACATCACCAAACAACTGCAAGAACGCAGCCGGCGTGCGAATCACACGTTCCATTTTCAATGGTAAATCGCCGCTCAGAGTTTTTAATACGTCGACGACTAAACAGTCAACCAACGTATCATTAATATAAGCCACCATGCCATCCAACTCGGAAACATCCATGCCTTCCGGTAATCTAAAACTTTGACTCGTAACATCACCGTCATTTGTAACAACAATTGCTAAAATTTGTTGACCATCTAGTGGCACAAGTCTAAACCCAGAGAGTCGAGTCCCCATCGCTTCAGGCTTCAATGCCATCGCTGTATAACCAGTTAAATTAACCAATTCATCAACCGCTTGTTGTAACAAATCATCAACTTGTTGGAAATTTCGAGCAAAGACACGTTGCAATGCTTTTTGAATTTCCAAATCACTTTGATCATCAGTCATCAACCGATCAACGTAATAGCGATATCCGCCTTGCGAAGGCACTCTTCCAGAAGATGTATGCTCTTTTTGCAACAATCCACGATCTTCCAAAACGGCCATTTCATTTCGAATCGTTGCAGAGCTTACACCTAAGTCTAAGTCCTGAAGCAATGTTTTAGACCCGACAGCCTTTCCATTTTTAGCGTAATCTTTAACGATTGTTGCTAAAATCAAACTCTGCCTATCCGTTAACATTCTGCTTCACCTCTTTCATTAGCACTCATTAACCTTTCCTGCTAACATCTATTATAATACACGCCTCCCTACCACTTGTCAACACTTTTAGCACTTAAATATAAAGAGTGCCAAAACACTTTAAAAAGCTGATTATATCAAGGATTTGCACCATCTATTTCGTAATTTTTCCCACAAAAAAAGAGAAATCTTTTTGATTTCTCTTTAAAAATGCGTTTTTGTTTGATCACTATTTAAAAACTTCCGCTTCAGGAACTGACTGCCCTTGTCTAACCAATTCGTTTTCTCAGTCGTTACCAAAGGATATTCGCGATACTTATGCTGTCTTGTTTCAACCCAAATGTCCATTAAGCGTTCGGATAAAAAGCCAAAAACTCGCGCATCTTGACCTTGATACGTATCATATGGAATCTTTTCTTGAACCTTCGCTAACACACCAAACACAAAGTCTGTATAATCTTGGAACAAGACTTGCGGCATAATGCTCATATTATATAGATGTATCTTTGTTGATTTCTCCAACGCTAAAAAGGCTGGCTCAAAATCCGGATAATCATCATGGATGACCTGCTCTAATACAAAATACGGCTCATTTAAATGTGCATTCAAATAATGGTCTTTTTGATTTTCAATGTAGTAATTTCGAACCTTGGGCAATAAGACATCCGCACCTTCAAGCCCCTTGCGAATTTCAGTTTCTGTTAAAACATCTTGAAGCGAATGACTGCTCTTAGATCCTAAGTATCGTCGATAATGTGCTAACCCGATGATATCTTCGTTTTGTAGATTATATTTTGCCCAATACATCGCTGTTAATTCATTATAGTATGGATTCATTTCAGACATGTTTTTACCGGTATCATCACCAATATATCCAGCTGGACAATCCCCCTTCAGGGCACTACCAACATAGACTGGTTGATAAATCGAATCTTCCGGCATTTGATACGGCTTATGCGCTGCAACAATTATTTTCATTTCGACGCTCCTTTAAACGATTAATTCAACGTATTGGGATGTTTCTTGGCATATGTCACCACCGAAACATCAGCTTGTTTTGCCGCATTGATAACGCGTTGCATTTGAGCAGTCGAGACGTGTTTCGTCGAGATATCAGCTCGTTGTAAATCTCGACGGGCCACTTGCACAGTTCGCGATTCACGGCCAACCGTCGCAGTCTGATTTTGTTGTTTTTGCAATCGGGCATGCTGTACATTTTGAATGTAATAACTTCCAAACGCCATCGTTAACAATAAGATAACCAACAGCACCCAAATTACCCAGTTTCTTTTTGGTTTAGGCATCGCCTAGGCCTCCCTTGTCATTTTTACATCGCTCCAACTTTTTTAAAGATAGCCCGAATCGTCATAAAGATAATTTTAAAATCGAACCACATGTTCGCATGTGTTGCATATTCAATTTCTAATTCTGCTCGTTCTGGATAATGAATGGTACTCCGTCCGCTTGCTTGCCACAACCCCATCGCGCCAGGTCGGACTGATAAAAAGACATCAACCCGATCACCGTATTCAACTAATTCATTCTCAACAACTGGACGTGGACCAATAATACTCATGTCACCTTTTAGAATATTAATAAATTGCGGTAATTCATCAATAGAGGTTTTTCGCAAAAAAGCACCTAATTTAGTAATCCGTGGATCTTCTTCAGTCGGTAATTTATAACCATTCGCTACAAATTTCGCGTACAAATCTGGATTAGCATACAACTTTTTATCCGCATCAACAATCATTGAGCGAAACTTATAAATTTGAAACGGCTTGTGGTTCAATCCAATTCGGGTTTGACGGTAAAACACCGGACCGCGATTTGCACCATATAAATATAGTAGCGAAACTGCCAGAAATACCGGTGACAAGACAATCAATGCAAAAATCGCAATGGAGATATCTAAAAACCGTTTTGAAAATATGTAGCTTTTACTTTTCTTTGTCATCGTTTTATTTAACTCTCTTTATTTCGATTCACTTCTATTGAATCAATCAAATCGAAATGGTTATTCTTTCTATTATATGAAGACCTTGGATTCCACACAACGTCCCTTTTTAATAATTATACGATAAAAACCAAAAAAACCACTAAACTCCTAAAAGTTTGGTGGTTTTTTAATGATTTCATTTAAAACACGCTTTCAGTATTTGAACTGTTTCCGAGGTTGGATGCGGATCAAACTGTTGTTCTAACTGATTTAAACTATCTTTAGAACAGGTCTGGTTCGCTAGCACTTCCTTCAATTCATTAAAATCACGCGCAATTGGCAAACCCAGTGTATGTGGATCAAAGTAAAAGCCACGCTTCGCTTGATAATCATTTAAATCCGATTCATATAAATAAATTGGCTTTTGCCAATAAGCAAAATCGAAGAACACACTTGAATAGTCCGTTATCAAGACGTCAGCTTTGGCAAATAAATCATAAAGATCAAATTCATTACCATTGATAAGTTCTGGTAAGGTTAAATGTTCAGAAAAATAATGTCCACGATAGATAACCTGATACGTTTCCATCAATTCGGTTAACTGTTCGGGATTTAAAAAAGCATTTGGTGCAGCTTCATTACGATAGGTTGGCACATATAACAGCACTGGTTTATCAGTATCGAATTGTTTTGACGCAAATTTAGTTAATTGTTGCGCAGCTTTATCAGATAACCATTTACGTAGCTGTCCATGTTCCATGACCTTTTTAGCCTTCGGAAATAATTCATGTAGTTTTTCAGCATCATAAGGGCCATTCGCAAATAGATAGTCAATTTCAACTTCGTCATACCACTTTTGAACAAGCTTAGGTAAATCTGGCTCCGCATGCCCTAATGTCTTCAACGGAATCCCATGCCAAAATTGAATATACACATTCTTAGGATGATGAAATGGAATCAATCGTTCAATCGAAGCATTACTGACCCAATATTTAGATTGGAGCAAATACCAAAAATAACGCATTGAATCCATTTTAATTTTTTTCGCACCCGGTACGTCTGCGAAATCATTGGGCTCATTGACCGCCCAAATAAAGTCATAATCCGCAAATTCAGGATCATCACGTAAAATTTCAAAGGCAGCAAGTGGTGTATCAGATATTTGACGCCCACTGTATGAAGCAAACATAATCTGTTGAGGGTTTACCTTAACAAATAGCTGCAATCCCGCTAAAAACACCCGCATCATTCCAAGATAGATAAAACCAAGGACAGTCGAATCTTTGATGACATTTTTAATTTTTTGCATATTTCTCTTCCTATAAAAAACTCATTTTGCAATCCGCAAAATGAGTTTTAACTTTTACATCAAGTCAGTAAATCGATTTCTAAAGCGCACATGTAGATGCGCGCCACCAATCAAAATTAAAGTAACGACCAACCAGAAGAATAACGTATTCGACGGTTGTTGCCAAAACCACCGATGGTATAAAAAGGTATCTCGAAACATCTGAATGATATAGTAGAACGGCATCATTTTAATCACCGAAACCACTGCAACCGGTAAGTTTTTTGCATCAATGTTAATAACAATTCCTGAAAAGAAGAAAATCAATCGGAACAATGAGTTCGCGAATGTCTTATAATCAGGCACAACGATCGTCAACGTTGAGTTTAATAAATCAATGGCAAACATACAAATCAGCATACATGGAATTGCATATAAAATTTGAATCCAGTAGATACTTGGATGATAGCCAAACGCAATCAGCACCATGACCATAAAAATAGTCAAAACAAAGTATCGTCGAATTTCTTCCAATAGCGGCATCAACGGTGCAATTGACATGGGATAGTTCGTTTTAGTTAAGAGATTCAATTGCGAACTAACACTGGTCAACCCTTTATTGAAGGCACCTTGAATAAAATACCATGGCACAATTCCTGTTAATAGCCAAAGGATATATGGCACACCGGCAACATTTCCATTATAGAGTCCCATTCCAAAAACAACGAAATAAGTTCCAATATACATGAGCGGTTCTAGATAATCCCATACCGATCCGAGATAGTTGTCAGCCCAACGAGAACGAACGTTAAAGCGCGCCAACCGATTTGCAATTGGAAAGTTATGCCAAACTTCTTGCAAAACTTGCATCAAATCTCTCATGGTCACTCACTCTCTTTCCGCTTACCGTTTTGCTGTTGCTTATGTAAGGCAGCCTTTTCTTTAGTTTCTTTAGCATGACGTTCATCGAGCGCATGCAATTTTTTGGGGGTCCAGCCCGTTACCAAAGTTGCCGGCTTTTCCACAATGGTTTTGAATCCCAGATTAAGGGCAATTTTATCTCCAACTAAAATCGTTAGACACGCCAATACAACGATAATCCATTTTTCCCAGCGCGCCATTTTACTAGGATGTTGCTCATAATAAATTTCTTTTTTTAACTGTTTAGCTTGTTGTGTCGATGCCACATCTGAAACCGTTTCATGATATAGGTCATCAAGCGTAAACTGCTCTTGCGCATCGCGTAGTTCATTGCGATATTGCGCCTGCTCACTTTGACTCAACTGCTTATACTCATTCACGAATTCATCGTAATGATCCATCACTTCATTTGTTGGTCCGAACATGCGCACTTTTCCAAAATGCAACCACAAAACGCGGTCAGCCATCTCACGAACTTGTTGCAAGTCATGCGAAACGAAGAAAATCGTCTTACCCTGCGCCTGAAATTCTCGGATTTTCTCTAGTGATTTACGGTTAAATGTTGCATCCCCAACCGACAATGCCTCATCAATAATTAAGATATCCGGATCAGCATGTACTGAAATAGAGAACCCTAGTTTTGATTTCATTCCTGAAGAATAGTTTTTAACCTGTTGATCAATGAAATCACCTAGTTCAGAGAAAGCGATGATATCGTCCATCTTTTGATCAATTTCTTGATTGGACATCCCCATCATCAAACCCTTCAGACGAATATTTTCACGCCCACTCATATTGCCTCGTAAACCGGCATTAATCGCAATTAACGACACAGCGCCATTTACCTTCATTTCACCAGAGGTGGCCGGAATAATCCCAGACATCACTTTCATTAATGTCGATTTACCAGACCCATTGGTCCCAACGACTGCAATCGTTTCACCTTCATAGGCTGTAAAACTTACACCACGTAAGGCCCAGAAACTTGGAAAGGTTTTATTCGAAAGGGCCGCCTTCATTTTATCAGCATTCGTAGGTGCCATTTCATAACGTTTCGTCACAAATGAAGCCTGTACTTTAATTTTTTTATCTGAATCAGTCACAGTTGCTCTCCATTCATCCATTCATTTCTATGTATTATACGCTCACGCCAAAAATTCAGCGTAAACGATTAATTAAATTTTAACAAAATTAAACAAACACCTAATCGTCAATGTCGGCTAAGTTTTTATCATTCAAATCAGCCTTAATTTGAGTCGTTGAGATTTCAGGTGTGCGTTCCAAGTATGTCACTTCAACACCAGTCTCATCAGCCAAATAGTCGAATTTGCCTTGCCAATCATCACCCATTACAAATTCATCCACTTGATATAGGATGATGTCTTGTGATTTTTGGGCCCAAGATTCTTCAGGAATCACTAAATCCACATAACGAATGGCTTCTAGTAACTGTTTGCGTTTCTCATAGCTGAAGTATGTTTTTTTATGTTTTGCTTCCCAGTTAAATTCATCTGTTGACAAACCGACAATTAAATAATCGCCTCGTTCCTTGGCTCTGCGCAATAGATTGATATGCCCATAATGTAGCATATCAAATGTGCCATACGTAATCACTCGTCGCATTTAATACTTCCTCCGGCCTGCATTTAAATCACATTTCTTCAATTATACTACATTTCAGTCAACTTCCCAAAAACTTACCATTTTTTGATAAGCTCAAGTGACTAGTGTTTCGACCAGAGGTATTGTAGAATGAGTATATTCTAATAATTGAAACGAGGCCCAACTATGACACTTGAACATTTTGATTTATTACTTGATAAGTATGCCCATTTAGTGACATCAATTGGCGTTAATGTCCGCAAAGGACAATCTATTTTAATTTACGCTGAAATCGAACAAGCTCCATTCGTACATAAGTTAACTGATGCAGCCTATGAACGTGGTGCAGCACGTGTTGATGTGGAATGGTCTGACCTACACACCAAACGCGCGTTCCTAGAAAATGCACCAGAGGAAGCACTGGCAACAGTGCCAACTTGGGTACCTGTACGTTCACAAAACATTGCCGATGCTAACACCACCCGTATCTCAATCTTGTCTGCAGACCCTGATGGTTATAGTCATATTGATGACAACCGCATTTCGACGCTAGAACAAGCCATGCAACGGGCCAATTCTCCCGTCCGTCAGGCAACCATGAACAATGATCTTGATTGGATTGTTATTGGCGCCGCCGGGCAAGCATGGGCTCAAAAAGTTTTCCCTGACTTAGAGGCTCCCTATGCACAAGACCAATTGTGGGCTGAAATTTTCAAAGTCTCACGCATCTCAGTCGACAACGACCCTGAAGCCGATTGGGCAGCACACGTGGCCAAGTTAAAGACTAAGTCACAGTGGCTAAACCAACAAAACTTTAAGTCACTCCACTTTAAGTCCCCCATCACTGACATTAACATCGGTCTAGCTGAAAACCATTTTTGGGAGGCTGCCGATTCAGCTGATAAGTCTGGACACACCTTCATCGCAAACATGCCAACTGAAGAAGTATTCACTTCTCCAGATTATCGTCATATCGATGGACACGTTCAATCGACAAAACCACTGTCATACGCTGGGACGCTCATTAAAGATATCCAACTCACCTTCAAGGATGGGCATGTAACTGAAGCCCACGCTTCTACCGGCGAGTCTATTCTCAAACAACTGATTGCAACTGATGCAGGTGCTAGCTCACTTGGTGAAGTTTCGCTTGTACCGGATCCTTCCCCAATCTCACAATCTGGAATCACATTCTATAATACCCTATTTGATGAAAACGCCTCAGACCATTTGGCACTTGGTGCGGCCTACCCTTCAAACATTCAAGGTGGTACACAAATGCCACTTGAAGAGCGTCAAGCGCATGGCCAAAACGAATCATTAGTTCACGTTGATTTCATGATTGGCTCTGCTGATATGGATGTTGACGGCATTACGTTTGACGGAAAAACCGTTCCTGTCTTCCGTAATGGTGACTGGGCTTAACAATTAACAATAAAAAAGACCTTCGGCACAATATAGTGCCAAAGGTCTTTTTTATTCATGGTTAATGTCGGCTTGCTTGACGACTTTGACAATTGTTTGCACAACAATCGCAAAATCATTTCGCGCGGTAACATGTTGTGCATACTCAGTGTCGTATTCAGCCTTTTCAACATCACTAATATTATTACGTCCATTAACTTGAGCTAAACCTGTGATACCTGGACGTACTTGATCAGCACCAAACTCACGGCGTAAATCTAGCACTTTTCGATCTGTATCAGCCAATGGTCTAGGCCCAATCAAACTCATTTTCCCAAGAAACACATTAATCAGCTGTGGTAATTCATCAATCGATGTTTTTCTTAAGAAACTGCCAACAGGCGTGATATAAGCATCCATATCCGCAAAGTTTTGATTGGCTAATTCAGGAGCCCGCTCGGACATCGAACGAAATTTATACATATTAAAAGGCTCTGAGTTCAAGCCATAACGGCGTTGTTTAAAGAACACTGGCCCGGGAGAGGTTATTTTTACAATAATCGCTACGATTAGCATTGGGATACATCCAATAATTAACACAAGCGCAGCAACTAACATATCTATCAAGCGTTTAAAATAATTTCGATAAAGCATAGGCATCCTTCTTAGAAGAGTTTATATATATCGGGTAATTACAAATCTAATTATGTATTCATTTATATACAATTATGCCTTTTTTTGGCGAAAAAAGCTAGCCTTAAACTGAACTAAAATTACTTCCACATCATTTTTATATTGATTTTAGTTAAAATTATTTTCCGTTCTCAACAAAGCTCTTTTTATCGCGATGACACTGTTTAACCTTTGTTCCAAAACAGGCCTGGTATCGGTGCACTCACTCTCATTTCTGTTTGCGAGAAAGGTTTTATAAACCCGACTTCCGACCCATGCAGCATTAATCTTGCATCACCATTATATTGCTGATTATACAGGCTATCACCCACGATTGGATGCCCTATCGCTGCAAAATGGACACGTATTTGGTGTGTCCGACCAGTTTCAAGCTCTATAGCTACCAATGAACTATTTGAATCAGTTTCAATTAGTCGCCAGTGCGTAACAGCATCCTGAGCCTCTACGCCATTAACCATGCGTAACCGTGAATGATACGGATCTAACCCTATCGGCAATCGAATCGTGCCACTCGCTTCCTCTAAATGACCTGTCACACGTGCCACGTAGCTTCGTTTAATTGTTTTGTCTCGCAGATAGGCATTTAGCAAAACTGCAGCCATCGGATTCTTAGCGACTAGAATCGCCCCAGAGGTAGCCTCATCTAAACGATGGACCATGTATGCATTTTCGTGCGACCACTCAGCTAGGTAACCTTGCACATAGTTCATCAACGTACCGTCTTCTAGCGGTGAATTAGGATGCGTTTTGATGCCATTACACTTGTTTACGACTAATAGATCATCATTTTCATACAGAACATCAATTGGCTGACGAACATCAGAGACATAACTCGAAATTGGTGTTACAAAATCTTCTTCCAAAAGACGCATGGTCACAACATCACCTGCGTACAATATCGTTTTCATATTCCGATAGGCCTGATTCACATAAATTCGCTTTTGTTGCCGTAATTGCCCCTGTATACGTTTGGGTAGCCGCCAGATTTGCATTTGTTCACGCAAAGTGATGGCTGGTTGATTTTCTGGTAAGGTAACTGTCTTAATCCATTCTGTCATTTTTACTCACGTTTTCCATAAAAAAAAGAACAGCTCAATGAAGAGCTGTTCTTTAATTGTGATTAAAGCTTTGTAACATCCGCAGCTTGTAATCCACGATCTCCATCAACAACGTTGAATTCAACCTTTTGACCTTCGTCTAATGACTTAAATCCGTCACCTTGGATAGCTGAGAAATGTACGAATACATCGTCTCCGTTATCGCGAGCAATAAATCCAAATCCCTTATCTGCGTTAAACCACTTAACTGTACCTTGTTCCATTGTTACGAACCTCCTGGCATATTGCCAATCTTTTTTTAATAATCCAAAACGACCATGCCATATTTCAAAAAGGATCGAAACATAAAACAAAAATCTTTTAAACTATATTTATAGTATAGCACAGCTTCCAAATATGTGCTAGCCCCAATTTCGAATTACTTTGAAACTTGTTGCTTAATCGCACTTGTTGCCAATTCGGCAGCAAATGCATTTGCTTGTGCTTTTTGTTCAGCTGCTGATGCCGTTGGATGAGCTTGCATGTAAGCCATCATTTTGGCTTGGACACCTTGCTTCATTTGCATCTGTTGTGCTTGTTGTGCTTGAACAGGCATTTGCTTCTGCTTAGCACCTAATGTTTTTGCTTGATCAGGTGACAAAACCGCCCATGTCTTATCCGGTACTCGTACAACCGTATGTTGCTTGATAAGTTGATTTTGTTGATCACTCACCCCAAACAACATTTTATAGAAATCATTCTTAAAACGCCAACGCGTAGTGGTTGTTTCCGCAGTTGCTTGACTCCCGCTGGTAGTTTGATAAGTAGCCGTCTTTTTCACAGCTTCAACAATATGCTTTGTATCTGGCTTATTGTGAGCAACTGGCTCTTTATCATTCGCCTTGTTACGGTAAATCATAACGTAGTTATTTGACTTGTTCCCAATTTCTTGGGCTAACAACATGTTTGCTGGAGATGCTGTATCACCAGCAGTATAAATCTGTGTTGTCTGTGTTGTCGTAACCTTCTTCATACCAAAATGATCCGTAAAGTTTACTGTCATTGCCCAAACGCTGGCCATCAACAAAATTAATGAGATTGTCCCCGCGATAGCACGTAAAATTACAGGTTTAATATAAATCCATGAAACAAAGGTCAACACGACAAAAAGTAATAATAAGACAATAATCATGTTTTAGTTCTCCTTCGTCATTTCATCAGTCGTCTCATCTGCAATAATCTTACCTTTACGTAAGAACAAAGCAATTACAAGACCAATGGCTGCAAAGAGGAAGCCAATGAAGAATGAAACTTGGAATCCATCCATTGAAGCATCAATCATCTTTGCCCCATAACTTAATGGGTTCGCCGTACGTAGTGCATCGCTTGGCTTGTTGTTCGTAATAATGTTTTGCGTAATTGATGTTAGTAACGCCACAACTACAGCTGACGCCAATTGACGCGCCGTGTTATTCGAAGCCGTAGCATGATTAGCTTCGGCAGCTGGTAATGCAGACATCGCAGAAGCTGTTAATGGCATCATCACCATAGCAACACCAAACATACGTGCAGTATAAAGTGCCGTAATGAAGTGAATTGGTGTATCAGCTGTTAAGAACATGAATGGCACTGTTCCAATGGCAAGCAGACCGAAACCAACTAAGGCAAGGCGGCGTGCCCCAACCTTGTCATATGCCATCCCGGCGATTGGTGACATAATCCCCATCATCAATGCTCCAGGTAACAAAATCAAACCTGACGTTAATGCACTCAAATTGTGTACATTTTGCAAGTACGTTGGCAACATCATCTCAACACCCATCATCGCCATCATTGCCATCATAACGGCAATCGTTGTAATCGTAAATTGCTTATTCATGAAGACACGGACATTTAAGAAGGTTTCCGTTAAATGTAATTGGCGGACGATGAAAATGGCAATGAAAATGATTCCGATAACAATCGGTGCAATAACCGTTTTAACATCGCCCCACCCATCGCTACCAACATTGGTAAATCCAAGTAGGAAGCTACCAAAACCAATAATTGAATAGATCAAAGACAAAACATCAAGCTTGACATCGTGTGTGTATAAAACATCCTTCATAAAGAAGAAACTCAAAATAAACACAATTGCCAAAACCGCCATTGGTAGGTAGAAAATTGAACGCCATGAATCAGATATTGTAAGACCTAAGATGACGTGATTCTTATCCAAAATCCAACCAGATAAAGTCGGTCCGATAGCGGGTGCCATCCCAACAACTAATCCACCAAGCCCCATGGCCACACCACGTTGTTCAGCTGGAAAAATATTTACCATAACAACCTGCATCAACGGCATTGAAATTCCAACTCCTAGTGCGGCAAGCACACGTCCAGATAGGAACATCCACCACATATCATGTTGTTCTGGGGTAAAAGCTGTAATCGCCATTCCGGCCCACAATAGACCAAAGGCAATCAAATATAGCCATTTCGTTGGAATTCGACTTGTGAAATAAGCCGAAACCGGAATCATAATTCCATTGGCCAACAAGAACCAGGTTGTGGCCTGTTGGGCTGTAGCTAAATTAATATCAAATGCATCCATCAAAGTTGGAATCGCAGTTCCAAGAGATGTTTGCATCAAAACCCCTGCAAAAGTCGCAACCAAAATCAAAACGATCATGATTGTTCGGTTATAAGGTTTTCCATGCACATCCACTGGTTGTGCATGCATAGCAGTCTCTGACATACTTATATACCTTCCGTTTCAAATTCAAATTAACTTCTCTTACCAACAGTTAGTAAAAGAGAACAGACACTAATTATAAATGAATCACACTAAAATACAAGGTTTTTTTGTCAAATAAGTTAACAACTTTTTGAACGCAAAAAAAAAGCGAGCTTACACTCACTCTTTCATAATATTTTAGATTACCACCAACCGTTTGCTTGACGGAATGAAATGGCACTTTCAACTGAACCATAACGGCTTGTTGCATATCCAACCATACCCTTGGTTTGATCAGCAACAGAACCTGTTCCCCAGCTTTCCTTGGTTTGTCCCAAACCAGTATAACCATTTGGTGAAACCGCGTTAGGGTTTCCACCTGATTCTGGTTGAACAATTGTTTGCCACATAGCGTCTGTTCCACCATTAGCAATAAATTCATCATAAGTAGATCCTGAACCTGAAGTAGCAGCTGGCTTTGCCACAGGCTTAACCGCTTCAACAGCTGCAGGTTGTTCAGTTTCTTGAGTAGTAGACTTTACTTCAGCAGCTGGCTTTGCCTCTTCATTGTTCGCTTCAGCGGCCTTTTGGGCAGCAGCTTCGGCAGCAGCCTTTTGAGCAGCTTGTTCTTGGGCGGCTTGCTTTGCTTCAAGAGCAGCCTTTTGAGCAGCCTTCTCTGCATCAGCATCATTCGCCTTATCAGCATCACTTGCCTTTGCTACTTCAATCTTTTGATCAGTGAAAACCAAGTTCTTATCAGCAATTTTGTTTGTTGAAACAAGATCTTCAACCGTTAGATTGAACTTACTAGCAATTTCTGAAAGTGTGTCACCCTTTTGAACAGTGTAAGTTGCGGCATTGGCCACTGTTTGTCCGGCAGCAAAAACAGAAGCTAACCCAGCAACTGCAAGTGCAGCATTTTTAGTCGTATTACTCATGAAATTAAATCCCCTTAGTTACGCTTTTATTTTAATAATTAATTATTTCAATTAATATAATTCGCTTGCGAAAACTCCTTCGCAACAACAAAGATAAGTTTACCAATTCAAGCTCTTTGTAAATTACGAAAACGTTACATCTAGTTATAAGAAATATAATTACGTTCACAATATGTAACATTCACGACATAAAAAGCAGTGTAACAGGCTAAAACACTGACTATTTAAGGGGTTTTCAGACTTATATTAAAATGGTTTTCGTTAAAAAAATGGCCTTAATTTATAAAAAAGAGCCGTGATTTTAAATAAAACCACGGCTCTTTTACTGTTTGTCACATTATTGACATCTATAAAAGTTAATTAATTAAAATTTGCGTAACCATATTTCATCGATGATATGCCCAACCGTTTTGTGCAAGATAAGATCTGCGCGTTCTCTTGTTGGTAAAATGTAATCCTCTAAATTAGGTAAATTAACCGTTTCCCAAACCTGGCGAGCCTGACTAATGGCCTGGTCAAACGGCATTTGTGTCCAAGAATAGAAGAAATTATTTGGATCTTGAGTTTGTGCCGTTTGATTAAGTAACGCAACAAATCGATCTAAATACCAATGAGCGATTAAATCAGTATCAGCATCCAAGTAAATTGACAAATCAAAAAAATCTGACAAATATACCGGTGCATCTGGCGTGGCTTGCAATGTATTGATTCCTTCTAAAATGAAAATTTTTGGACGCTTAAAATAATCATACTCATTTGGCAGTACATCTGAAATATCATGTGAGTACTTTGGAGCCCGAATTTCTTCGTCCCCATCTTTAATAGCATCGACAAATTCAAGTAGTTTCGGCATATTATATGATTCTGGAAACCCTTTTCGCTCCATGATACCTTGCTGAACAAGTTCCTCATTTGAGCGTAAAAATCCATCAGTTGTTGCTAAGGCAACTTCGCTTTGACCAAATTCAGCTTGCAATAAATACTGCAACAACTGTGCCGTGGTTGTTTTGCCAACAGCAACTGAACCTGCAATCCCAATCACAAATGGACTCGGCGTCTGTGGCTGTTCAAGGAATTCAGCCTGTACCTTGCGATCTTGCCCATACTGACGATACTGGGTCTTAATATATGCCACCAAAGGCTTATAGATAGCATCAACTTCATCTAATGATATTTGATCATTAAACGCTTTAAGTTCAGACAGTACTTGAGGGGTTACTTTAGACTTCACATCATTCGATGTCGTTTGCCCAAGCTTACGCCAGTCCTCACGTTTAATTACTTGATAATTCATTGATGGCTCTGTCATATTCATTATTCCTTCACATATAAACTCTCATCAATATCGCTTAACAAGGGTGACAACTTTTGATCAGCTAGTACAGTTAACTGGTGCATTGCACGTGAGGCGATTGTATAAACCAATTGACGTTCATCCTCAGCATGGTATTTCTCTGCGTTGGCGTCCCACATAATAACCGCATCAAATTCCAACCCTTTGGCAAGATAGGCTGGCACAATGATTGTACCTGGAACTAGGCGTTGATTTTCAGTTCTGATGATTGTGACGTCTAACTGATCACGCAATTGTGCATAGGCCTCCTCGGCGTCAGCTAAGGTCTTTGTGATAATCGCCGTTGTTTCGTGTGCATCATTGGCTTGATTAACTTTAGCAACAGCCGCATCAATCATTTCAGTTTCATTCTGCGTCACTTTGACACTTGGTTTATCACCCTCGCGTTCAAAGGCATTAATCGTTGCACCATCAACTAAAATAGCTTTTGCATAATCCGTAATTTGCTGTGTTGAACGATAAGTATCGGTCAACTCAATGTACTCTGACTTTTCTGGATTAAACAAATGTGTCAAATCGGCTTGTAAGCCAGCTGCATTTTCTTTAGTAAAGATGGCTTGATTTAAATCACCCAACATTGTAAATCGTGCCTTTGGAAAACTACGCTTCAAGAAGGCTAATTGGAATGGTGTGTAGTCTTGAATCTCATCAATAAACAAGAAGCGAATATCACGTTCACCATGTGTTCCTTTAATTAAATCAAACAACAACATAAATGGTGTCATATCTGCTAAGCTCAATTTGCCTTGTTGCATTTGAGCAACCGTTGCCTCTACTCCGGCATCCCAATCAGCTTGAGTAAGCTGGTATTGCGTCAAATCCATCAAATAAGGCACACTCTTCAAAAAGTGGACGAATTGGCGATTGATATTAATGAAACGATTACGATTAATACCACGAATAATTGGTGCCATTTCATTCGTCACAATAATTTTCGCGATGTAATTGTGCTCTTCTTTATCTGACTTAAATTCTTTTTCTTGATCACCCATCATTGAATCATATTCTTCTTTAGATAGATTTTCAATTTGCTCATCAACCCATTCAGCATTCATTTCTGAACGCACATGTGACTGCAACATTTTAAGTAGGCGTTCCTTTGTCGCAAAGAGACGGTTTCCTAGATTATAGTTTTCATTGAAACTATAATAGATTTCCTTAATGCGATCCGCACTAATCACTTCTTCGCCTCTAAATTTAATTGGACGCACTTGAATTCCCTTTTGATTCAAACCTTTAGCATACGTTTGCATCACATTGAAGTAATCCAAAGTTCCCTTCAAATCAATCAACTCTTTTTGAACAGTCCCAGGTTGAGCTTCAAATCTTTCTTGCAAAGTTTCCAATTCAAATCGTGGTAAGCGTCGTGAAGCATATTGATAATAAGTCATCTGAACCATGTTTTGTTCACCAAGTTCAGGTAAGACTTGATCAATGTAGTCATTAAATAGTTGGTTTGGTGAAAACATCACGACTTGACCTGATGTTAGTTGACCACGATATCGATACAACAAGTAAGCTACCCGCTGTAAGACAGCTGAAGTTTTACCAGATCCTGCTGCACCTTGTACAAATAACAAATCCGCAGAAGTATTTCGGATAATTTTATTTTGTTCACGTTGAATCGTTGTAACGATTGACTGCATTTTCGTGGTTGATTCACCAGATAATGCATTCAAGAGCATTTGGTCACCAACGGCCTCATCGGTATCAAAGATAGTTTCAATTTTACCATCCTCAATTTGGAATTGTCGTTTGAGGTGGACAGTTGCTTGTTGGTCACCAGCTGGTGTCGTATATGTCACTTCACCCACACCATCGTCATAGTAAATCGATGAAATTGGCGCACGCCAGTCATAGATCAAGAAATGATCTGGTTCATCTGAAAATGACGCCAACCCAATATAAATCGGCTCAGTTACATCAGAACCTGCATCTTGCACATCAATTCGTGCAAAATAAGGTCGCTCTTTCAAATGTTCTAGAACCTCAGCTTGGTGTTCAACCGAGTTCATCTCAGCCTCACGCTGTTCGAGCATTTGTTGCTGTTGACGCACCGACATAGCGGTTTCAAAAAGACCACTGTAAGTCGATGAACGATAGCGCACATCTTTCCATCCTGCATCGACGTCAGCCTTCTTTTTATCAGCATTGTCTCGTTCTAATTCATTGGCAACTTTTGCGTCCTGAATTTTTTCTAATACACCATCTAAGCGATGTTGTTCAGATTTATAAGGTTCTAACATTCGGGTTCCTCCCAACGAATTTAGTCATTCCATGATACACCATATTTCAGAAAAAAACCATTTTCTAGCCATTTCTCTAAAAAAAACCATTGACGTAACATAAAGTTATCATCAATGGGTATTTATTTTATACTATTTTAATAGGTCAATTTCATCTGTATCAGCGCCAGCATTTTCTCCTGAATCAGCTAACTTAGCATCATCTGAATCTTCTGATCCATCATGTTCTCCAAGATAAGCATTTCGAACGCGGGTATAGATTTCATCATAAATGGCTTGGTGCTCAGGATCTTCTAGCCAACGAATAACATTAACCTTACCTTGACCAATTTTTTCACCATTGTATGCAAACCAAGAACCAGACTTATCAATAATATCCTTATCTACTGCCAAATCAATCATTTCGCCGGTCTTTGAAATTCCCTTACCGAACATAATCTCCAGTTCAACTTCACGGAATGGGGCTGCAACCTTGTTCTTAACAACCTTGATTCGAGTCAAGTTACCGATTGACTTGACGTTGTCTCCATCGGCCTTAGTCGCATCAATACCACCCTTACGACGAACATCTAGACGGACAGAAGAATAAAACTTAAGTGCTCGTCCACCTGGTGTTGTCTCGGGATTACCGAACATCACACCAATTTTTTCACGCAACTGATTGATGAAAATGACAGTTGTTCCTGTCTTAAGGATTGATCCTGACATCTTACGCAAAGCTTGTGACATCATTCGAGCTTGTAGTCCCACTGTTGAATCACCGATTTCACCATCAATTTCAGCCTTTGGTGTCAGTGCCGCAACAGAGTCAACAACCACAAGATCGACCGCTCCAGAGCTAATCAATTCATCAGCAATCGCTAGCCCTTGTTCACCAGTATCTGGTTGTGAAAGCAACAATTCATCAACATCAACCCCAAGTGCACGGGCATATTGCACATCAATTGCATTTTCCGCATCAATATAGGCAACAATTCCCCCATTTTTTTGGGCTTCAGCCGCAGCATGCAAAGCCAAAGTCGTCTTACCTGAAGATTCAGGACCGTAGATTTCAACAATTCGACCCTTAGGGTAACCGCCAATACCTAGCGCAATGTCCAACTTTAATGAACCTGTTGAGGTTGCTTCAGTTTTGGTAAACTTGCTGTCACCCAACTTCATGACAGAACCCTTTCCAAATGACTTTTCAATCTTCTTTAATGCATCATCCAGCGCTTTTTCACGGTCCTTTTGATTCTCAATACGACCTTCAATTTTTTTATTAGGATTAATATTTTTTCCACTTGCCATCTTAAACGCCTCCGTTTGTTAACTTTAACTTAAGTAAAACTAGTATACAACTAATTTACACCGAACTGCAATCTTTTTTAATCAGAAATTTTTAAATCTGCTAAGGCATCTAATATCATTTGCATTCCTTGTGTCACACTTTGTTGTCTGACCGCACTGCGATCACCTGTGAGGCCTACTTTTATTACCTTTGCGTACTGTTGTGGTCCGACTAAGCCAATAAAAACCGTGCCTGCTGGATGACCTTCCAAAGCATCTGGCCCAGCTACACCTGTAAAACTGACTGCAAAGTCAGTGTTTAAAGCTGCTTGAGCCCCGCTAGCCATAGCTAAAGCTACCTGCTCCGAAACCACGCCATAATTTTCAATCAAATCATTTGGCACCCCTACTAATTGATGTTTTGCCGCGGCTGAATAAGTGACAAACGCTCCTGGCAATACTGCTGAGATACCACTCACATTGGCTAATTGACTCACGAATAAACCAGCTGTCAATGATTCTGCGCTTGTGATACTGAGTTGATGCTGAATTAACTGCTGGCCAACCATCTCTTCAATTTGCATCTGACTACCACCTTCTTTATTAAAGACTCATTTTTGGAAGAATTTTTTATTTTTCTTATTATTAAGTGTAACAAAAAAGCAGGTCAGCTGACCTGCTTTTCGTTTATTTAAATCCATCACTGAAGACTTGACGATTTTTGTAAAAGTAATCAACTCCAGAGTAGACGGTCGCAATCAAAGCAATCCAAATCATGATTTGTGCAAATGGCACATTGATTGCAGCAAAACCAACGTTGTGTAATAGGAAGAAAATAATCGCAATCATTTGCGAGAATGTTTTAATTTTACCAGGCATCGCTGCTGCTAAAACTTTTCCATTATTTTCAACAATTAACGTCCGTAGTCCAGTAATTGATAATTCGCGAATTACAATGATGGCAACCATCCAAGCTGCCACCCATTGGAATTGTACGAAGAAAATCAAAGCCGTCATAACAAGGAGTTTATCGGCCAATGGATCAGCAAACTTACCAAAGTTAGTCACCAAATTTTCACGACGGGCAATTTGTCCATCAAGAAAATCAGTTAGCGATGCAACAATAAAAATAATTGCAGCAACAAAGTGACTAACCGGTAGTTGTGTTCCTAAAACCGACCAAGTTCCCCAGTCAGGATTGAATGCCAAAACCACCATGAAGACAGGGATTAAAAGCATTCTAAAAACCGTTAACTTATTTGGTAAATTCATATTTCGCCTCGATTGATTAACGCTTAATCATCAAATTTGCATTCCAAACGGTGGCACCATTGTTCTTCATATCAATGTCTTGATTTCCAAACTTAACTTTAAGTGGGTTAGCATTACCGATTTGCATCTTGATGTTTGTTGCTGTGGCTGGCACCTTAATTGATTGTGGTGCGTTTGCCTTAACAGTTCCATTGAAGAGCATTGTTCCAGCATTATCAGTCACTTGTAACCAAGCATCACTTGTTGCAGCCAATTGAAGAACTTCTTCCTTCTTTGGCGCTTGGATGTTGTTATATGTCACCGTGTTTCCAGAAGCAACTCCGTTACCTACCTTGACAGCTGGTTGCTTAGGCGCTGGCTTCGGTGCTGGCTTTGAAGACGCCTTCTTGGATGAACTTGATGATTCAACCTTTGAGCTTGAAACTGCAACAGATGAACTGTTTGTCGCAGACTTTGATGTACCAGAGAAAGCTGAGACTAATGCCCAAACAATCAATACGATTGCAACCGCTGCAACTGCAATCAATACTTTTGGCATCACTTGACGCGTCTTATCAACTGGTGATTCAGTTTCACGATGCATACCTGCTCGCGTAATATTATCGGTATCAACCCGTGCGCCTTCAAAATCAGGTTCAACCGGCTTCAAATCTTCATCACTAGCATGATCCTTAATAAATTCATCAGCATCCAGACCAACTGAGGCTGCATATTGTCGCACAAAAGCGCGTTCGTAGAACTTACCTGGCAATTGATCAAATTGACCATTTTCAATTGCTTGTAAATAACGCTTTTGAATTTTCGTCATTTGTTGAATATCATCAAGTGACAAACCTTTTTCGATTCGTGCATCTTGTAATGCTTGTCCAATTTCTTGATTGTGTTCTTCACTCATTTTGATCACCTAACTATCTAAATAAATTTGTCATATATACCGTAATTATATCATAACAACCCAAGATTTGGGCGGACAATTATGCTCGATATTTCAGGAAGTGGATTTTGGTCTAAAACTGACTGTACAAACGTCATGTCAATTTCCTCTAAAATACTATATTCATCCATGACCGTACTACCGTCAAACAGATTTCCTTCAAAACTCACGGCATCTTCTTCCATGAAGTTAAAGCGGTTAACTGCCCGTCCCATCGCGTCCTTTTTAACTAAGTCAAATTCCGATTGTAGTTGCGCAAAGGTATGCGCTAAATGACGTAAGACTGTCGATATCTCAGAAATAACAGTTTCTGGTTCCGGTGTGTCGGTTGCTACCGTAATGAACGCAAAGCCACGCTCCCATTCAAATTCAACACTAAAGTCATCATCAATTATTCCCGCATCATACCAATCCATGTATTGTGGTGATAACTCGCCAAATACCAAATCTAAAGCCAAACTAACCGCAATCATTTCCTTTAATCCTGCTCGACCAGTCGGCATCGTCTCAGGCGTTCGCCAGCGTTGACCGAGTGCAACTTTGGTTCGATTGGTTGGTAACGACACAATTTTTGGTTCTGTTTGTGGTTCTGCCAATTTTGGTGTGTTGACTTGAGCAACCACCTTCCCCGATCGTTGTCCGGCAGTCGACTGTTCAATCGTTGCTAAAACTGCGTCAGCATCAAAGGCCCCTGTAACAAAAATATCCATATTACCAGGTTGATAAAAGGCTTCAAAAGCAGTCTGTAATGTCTGTCCAGTAATTTGATCTAACGAAACATGGTTCCCGACAATCTCCTCACCTAATAAATCGCCTGGGTATAATTGTCCCAGCAACATACGGTAAAGGCGCGCATCGACATTATCCTGATACATGTCCGCCTCTTGTGAAATAATTTGCGCCTCGCGCTTAACTGCGTCTTCGGGGAAATACGGCGTTTGTGTAAAATGCAATAATTCACTAAGCGCAGCTAAATTATTAGCTAAGCTTGTAAAATAATAACTCGTCCGACTTTGACTGGTAAATGCGTTCGCATCAGCTCCTAATTCACTTAATTTTTGGAAGGCATCATAGTCAGGTTGCCCAAATATGCGATGTTCCAAAAAATGAGCCACACCGAGCGGTTGCGTAATAGTCTGGTTTTTCCAATAGAAAGTATCATCTCGGCCACCAAAATCAACCGTTAAGTTAGCCGCCATCTGATGAAAATCTGGTCGGGGTACCAAATGCACGCGTAAACCATTCGCTAAGACTATATGCCTTTCAGCTGGGAAATGTTTATTCATCTGCATCATCGCCGGCTCCTTCCAAAACAAAATCGACTTGTTCAATCATTGCCTTCGCAACGGATTGCACATCAGCCACAGTAACAGCATCTAAGGCAGCAAACCATTCTGCTTGTGAAAGTTTGGTCATCGTCGCAATAAACGCACGATCCGTCACCTGACTTTGGTTATCTAAGCTCACCATATATTCCGTCTTCATTAATTCCTTAATTGTATGCAACTCTGTGTCAGAAATTGGCTCTACTTGCAATTTTTGTAAATTGGCCGCAATGGCCTTTTGGGTCTGCTTAATTTGCGTATCCGCAATACCAGCCGTCACTAACAGCACATCTGTGAAACGATTGTAGTCAGTGCTAATACCGTAGGCTAGACCTTTGGTTTCTCGAACATCTAAAAACAAACGCGACACTGGTGTCCCACCAAAAATTTGATCAAAAACGTAGGCAGCGAAACGACGTTCTTCAGGAATCACCAATTGATAAATGATCACCAATTGGCTTTGATTTACTGGTTGTTGTTCGACAAGATGGTTGACCGTCGCGTGCACTAGCTGGTGATAGAATGGTTGTACCGGCGCCGGCACTTGAGGTGTTACCAGATCATCGAGCGCTGGCTGAATATCAGCTGGCTCCACGTCCCCAGAAACAATAATATCTACACGGTTGGTCTGAATCATGTCCTCCCACGCCCGCCATACCGAAAGTTCATCAGCGTCCTCAATGGCATTAGAAGTACCATATGCTGGCAAGCCTTGCGCCGTATCATCAAAATAGGCTTGTAATGCATGTCGATTTGCAATGTATGGTCGGTCATCCTCTAAGCCAGCCACTTCATCTAAGAGTAATTCTTTTTGTCGATTAAAAATCGTCGCATCAAATCCTTGCTCAGCATTACCCATTGGCTGGTAGAGCATTGTTTTCATAAATGCGAGTGCTTGCTCTAAAATCGGTTGCTTATCATCAATAAAATGCGGATCAATCACCGCCATGTGTGCTTTGACAACATGTAAGCGGCCCACCTTCAACACATCAATACCAAAATCCGCTCCGTACAACTGACTTAAGGCGCGGGCAATCTGCGTTTGGCTTTGATACACAGTTGAAGCATTTTCAAGCATTTTTGCAGCCAAAGTACGGTCAGCCGTGTTTTCAGCTTGCATCTCGGTTGAAAAGTTAAATTCAATCCGAATTGTTGAAAATTGTTGGGTTGGTTGAATATTTAAATAAATGTTTGGTTTAATCGTTATTTCTGTCAAAAATATTACCTACATTCAATTTTTTTGTACAAAAAAAGTACGTTACTAATCATAACGTACTTTTCAAGAAAATTATAATATTGGTGAAAGCAAACGTGAAAACTTTTGCTTAAACTTAAGCCACTTAGATTGATTTTCAAAATATTGCTCGTTCAAATGCGTTGACGCTTTAATATCTTGTTCGAAGAAGTCTTCCAATTGCTTAGCAATATCTTCATCGTACATAAACGCATTTCCTTCAAAGTTCAAGCCAAATGAACGCATATCCATGTTAGCCGAACCGACGGAAGATACTTTTCCATCAATTGTTACAACCTTGGCATGGATAAAGCCATTATCATAGGTATAAACTTCACCACCAGCATCCAAAAGTTCTTTAGCATAGTACTCAGTCGCACGATAAACAAATGGATGGTCAGGCATACAAGGAATCATCAAGCGCACTTTAACGCCTGACATAGCAGCCACTGTCAAAAGGTCCATCATCCCTTGATCAGGAATAAAGTACGGTGTTTGAATTGTAATTGATTCACGTGCTGAAGCAATTTGACGCATGTACCCTTGCTTAATTTGTTGTGTATCTTGATCAGGACCTGATGTAACAATTTGAACAGCCGTATTACCATTACCCTCTGTATCATTTGGGAAATAGTCCTTTGAGAATTGCAATTTATTTTCTTTTTTCGCAGTGGCATTCCAATCCATGAAGAAGCGCCCTTGCAAGGCCAAAACTGCATCTCCAACGATTCGGGTATGTGTATCACGCCAGTTTCCAAACTTCTTAGATTTACCGACGTATTCATCACCAACGTTCAAGCCACCGATGTAACCAATCTTACCATCAATCACAACCAACTTGCGGTGCAAACGGAAATTCGCACGGAAAGTAATTGGCCATGGTGATTCAAGGAAGGCCATGTCTTGCCCACCAGCGGCACGCAGACGCTCGTAAAGCTTTTTGTTACGGCCATGTGATCCGAATTGATCAAACAAGACCCGCACTTTGACACCTTCATGGGCTTTTTCGGTTAATAAATCAACTAATTGATTTCCTAACTCATCATCAAAGATTGAGAAATATTCAACGTTAATGTGGTTTTTTGCGTTGCGAATATCTTCAAATAAAGCCTTGAACTTTTCTGGTCCGTTGTTAAACAAACGCACTTCATTCTTTTGGGTCAACACAGCTTCATCGCTATTTAAGAATAAATTGAAAAAGGGTTCTTGTTCACTGTATTTTTCACGATCTTCTTCAGCATTCTTAGCTAACAAGTCACGTTGATTTTCAGCGATTTGATCGATTCCCAAATCTTCTTGAGTTCGTAAATCAAAAATCTTACTATGTGAAATTTTACGTCCCAAAAAGGCGTAAATAAAGAATCCAACAACTGGGAAAAGCAATAAAACAAGTAACCAAGCCCAAATTGAGGCAATATCACGCTTTTCATCAAAAACCGTGATTATTGCGGCAATTAAGTTCAAAATGAAAATAATTGCAATAATACTAAAAATAATACTGCTTGACATATCAAGCTCCTCTCGCGGTTAGATTAATCTTATTTTATCATAAACTATTTATAAATGCATATTCACTAACGTCATGCCAATGTCTCCTGTAATAAAAAAAGTTCTCAATAACATGAGAACTTTTTCAAAAACAATTAGTCTTTATTCACGAATTTTCGTTGGAAGTCAGCAATTGTTTCATATTCAGTTTGTAGTTGACGTGACAAACGAATAAAGATTGGTGACAACGCACGGTAAACAGCGTAGTTTTCAGGCATTGGTTCGTAAGTATTTGAATCACCGATCATTCCACCGATAACATCTAAACTATCAACCATTCCCAAGGCTTTTTGGGCCATAACTGTTGCCGCTAAAGCACCTGATTCGAAGGCCTTTGGCACTGTAACCGCTTGTTCAAAGATATCAGCCATCATTTGACGCCAAAGTGGTGAACGAGCAAATCCTCCCGTTGCTTGAATTGATGTCAAGCTTCCAGTCACTTCTTCCAAGGCTAATGACACCATATAAATGTTGAAAACAACACCTTCCATGACGGCGTGCACCATGTGCGCACGTGTATGCTTATAAGTTAATCCAAAGAATGAACCCTTGGCATTGGCATCCCAGATTGGTGCACGCTCACCACCAAGATATGGGTGGAAGAGCAAACCATCGGCACCGGCTGGCACGTGGTTCGCAATTTCAGTAATAAGGTCATATGAATCCATACCCATCAAATCAGCAGTTGACTTCTCAGCATCAAACATATTATCGCGGGCCCAACGCAAAACGTCACCCCCACTGTTAACTGGTCCACCAACAACCCAGTGATCCTTATCCAAAGCATACGTAAAGGTACGTCCCTTTGGATCAATCTTTGGCGCGTCTGTTACGACACGAATCGCTCCAGATGTCCCAATGGTAACAGCCGCAACCCCAGGTTGAACAGCGTTAACCCCTAGGTTAGACAATGGACCGTCTCCAGCACCATAAACGAATGGCGTTTGTGGGTCAAGACCAAGATATTCAGCCACTTGTGGGTCAAGACCACGTTCCATAGCATATGGATCCACTGGTTCTGGCATTTGATCCTTGCTGACACCAGTCACTTCAAGAGCTTGTGGATCCCAGTCTAAGTCAAAGATGTTGAACATTCCCGTTCCAGACGCAATGGAAATATCCATACGGTTAACCCCAAATAGATTGTGGAATAAGTATTCTTTAATTCCCAAATAGTGCGCCGCATTGTTATAGATATCTGGCTTTTCATTCTTCAACCATAGAATCTTTGACAATGGTGCCATTGGGTGAATTGGTGTTCCGGTCTTTGAATAGATTTCTTGACCCAACCCTGTCGAACGCAACTCTTCAGTGTACTTAACGGCACGATTGTCAGCCCAAGTAATCACTCGGGTAAGCGGTGTCCAATCTCGATCAAATGCAATCAATGAATGCATCGCTGAACTAAATGAAACAGCCACAATGTCACCATCTGTCGCTGCAGCAGAAACAGAGTGGATGGCTTCAATGAACGCACGCCAAATTTCTTCTAAATCTTCTTCAGCCATATCTGGCTCATCACGATATAATTTGTAACCTTTGTTGGCACTTGCAATAACATGTCCAGCCTTATCAAACAAAACGGCCTTGGTTGACGTAGTCCCTAAATCAACCCCAATTAGATAATCCATTTTCAATCTCCTATCGGATGCAAACGTTTTTTTGTTTTTCTTTACTTTTCTATTTTATGCCTATTTTTTCGTTTTGAAAACCCTATCATTACTGATTTATCAACTTATTTCAGATTATAGGTCCTCTGACTGATTTTCTTGTCGTGGTCGATAGACCCGGCGTCGGTCAAGTGCAAACTGTGGACTAGAAAACTCTCCCGGTTCAGTTTGTGCTAGGGCTTGATCGAATGATTGAATATTTGCATCTAACTCATCAAGTTGGTGCAAAATATTAGCTTCTTTAATTTGTGGTCGTACGGGAGAACCATAGTCCAATTGTCCATGATGAGCTAACACCGTGTGACGTAACACCAACATATCTTCAGAATTCAAATCAAGTTTTAACTCATGTGCCGCCAAAACAATTTGTTCATCAATTAATGTAATGTGTCCGATTAGATTACTGGCTGTTGTATACTTTGTGGCAACTGGTCCTGTTAATTCGATGACTTTACCTAAATCATGTAAAAGGCCACCTGCATATAAGAGACTCCCATTAATATTTTCATATTGTTCAGTGACAGCTTGCGCTAAATGAACAATTGAAAGTGAATGGTAAGCCAATCCCCCCTTAAAAGCGTGGTGGTTTGATTTAGCAGCTGGAAAACTAAAGAACTCCTCGTGGTATTTTTTAAATAAGTACCGTACCACGCGTTGCCACGTGGCATTAGTTATTTGGAACATAATCTGGCTGACTTCTTCTTCAAGGCCCTCTTTTTTAACTGGCGCTGTTTGCATAAAGTCTGTTGGATCATTTGGCTCACCTGGCTCTGTTTTACGCATTTCCAAAACACGTAATTGCGGCTGGTCCTTATATGTTTGTCGAATGGCTTTAATATGAATCACTTCACCAGCCACAAATTCCTTCATTTCAGCGTCAGTCACATCCCATTTTTTTGCACTAATTTCCATCGAACGATCTGAAACCAATAAATTTAGGTACGCTTTTCCTTGTTGCGTACGACGCACATCGATATCATTCAAAAGCACATTGGCTTCAAATTGTTCGTTATTTTCATAATCTTTAAGCATGTTGATCCTCCTCTTGGAGCCTAAGCATTCACAGTCTTTACGCCATTTTACCATGTTCTGGATTGAAACACGAAAAGTCCCCCCGCCATCCACCACAACATATTTTTGGCAATATAAAAACCCCATTCAGTTGATGAATGGGGTTCTGATAGAAAAAAGGTTCTTTTCTATTTTAATTTAATTAAAACTTGTCTTTAACACTGTCAACAGCATCTGCAGCTGCGTCCTTGGCATCACCGAAAGCTTGCTTAGCCTTACCCATCAAACCTTCAGCCTTACCTTCAGCTTCAGTCTTTGAGTCTCCAGTAGCCTTACCAGCAACTTCCTTTGCCTTACCAGTTGCTTGGTCCATAGCACCCTTAGCTTGATCTTCTAATGACATAATAAATACCTCCATTTGATATAAGTTAATGTGTTACTTGATTATCATACCATTTTATGGCAAATTAATCAAAATTTTAATTAAAGAGCATTAATCTTGATACAAATCCGCAATTGGCTTTGTCAATGTGTTGTTGATTTCCATCAACAATTGGTTCATAGCTTGTTCTGATTCCATCAACTTTTCAATGGCATCATATTCTTCAATCTCTTGTGCAACAGTTTGCCATGCTGCAATTTGGGCTTCATCAGGTTCTTCACCAGCTTGCATGGCATCGTTAATTGCAATTTGGGCTGATTGGAAACGAGTGAAGACTTCGTTGGTCTTTTCGTCTTCACGAACAGCCTTAAGGGCTTCAGCCAAGTTCTTGTATTGTGGTGTTTCTACCAAATCACGTGCTGCAGCATTGACGTTATCAAAAATATTAACCATCTTAATTTCCTCTTTTCATTGATTGCCTCTATTATGGCATACCCTAGGTTCTTTTAAAAGTTTCCGATCAAATCCGACCAAGCCTTTTTTGCCCCACGATTAAAGCTATCAATGGTATCTTGTGTGCCCTTACGGATCTTGTCGGTAATTCCATCTGAAACATCATTAGCATTTTGGCTTTGCGCTGCTTGTCGTTCTTTAGCAGCCTGCTTTTCTGCCATTTGTTCGCGAACACTTTTCACATTGAATGGTGTGTTAGGCGTATTCGGTAAAACTTGTTCAAGGGTTTGTTTCATCAACGGTCCGGCCGTTTGACTGAGATAAATCGGTAATGTATGTGACGCGTCCGTTTTATCGTATCCCATCCAAGTTGTCACGACAACATCTGGTGTATACGCAATTGCCCATGAATCCGTTGCATTTGTTGCAGATGAATCTTCGCCACTAACCTCAGTTGTCCCGGTTTTACCAGCGACTTTAAAGCCATATGGATTGGCAGAAACACCTGTTCCATCGGTATAAACCCCCAGCATCATTGACGTCATTTCCTTAGTAACCTTACTACTCCATAAACGCTTTTGCTCTGGTTTGGTGTCAACAATCACCTTACCTGAAGCGTCTTCGATTTTAGTAATAAAGTGACCCTTACTCATCTTTCCATCATTTGCGAAACTGGTATAGGCCTGTGTCATTTGAAGGGGTGATACTCCCTTCTTCATACCACCAATCGCCAACGACAAATTGTCATCAGACTTTTCAACTGGTAACCCAGCATCTTCGGCACTCTTAAAGCCAACCTTTGTACCGATTTGATCTAATAGCCAGACCGCTGGAATATTATATGAATTTTCAAGCGCTTGATACATTGGCACTGGTTTTGTTTGCACATCCAGAGCATTGTGTGGTTCATAACCATTTGTTCCAAATGATGAAACTTGGTTTTTCAATTTTGAGTCGACTGAGAAACCACGTGATAACGCTGGTGCATAATCGACCAACGGCTTAATCGTTGAACCTGGTGACCGGTACATCTGTGTGGCTCGATTAAACCCGCGGAACACGTGCTCTCCTCGTCCACCAACCACAGCCCGAACGCCTCCAGTTTTAGCATCCATGACAATTGAAGCAGCTTGAGAATCGCCACCCACAGGATTCAAATTTGGATTTTCAAAATTATTCTGTAAATTCGTTTGATCATCTTGATTCAAACTCGTGTAAATACGATATCCATCATTTAGAAGTTTATTTTCTTTTAGATGATATTTACCGATGGCCTCATTAATCACGGCATCAAAGTATGATGGGTAACGATAACTATTATCGATACGTTCATGATCACTCGCACCAATTGGTGTTTTAGCAATGGCATCAGCATCTGATTGCGACAACTTATGGTTATTAACCAAATTTTGGAGCACTTGGTTGCGTCGATTAAGCGCAGCTTCAGGCTGACTAATTGGATCATAACCATTGGGTGACTGTAACATTCCCGCCAACATGGCTCCCTGTTCGACGTTCAAATCCTTGGCATCTATGCCAAAATATTTTTCAGCCGCATCTTGGACACCCCAAGCACCACGGCCAAAGTAAGCATTATTCATATACATTGTAATAATGTCATTTTTGCTATACTCTTTTTCAACTTGAACCGAGAGAAACAATTCCTTAATTTTACGACTAATCGTTTGGTCTTGCGTCAAAAAAGCATTCTTAACCAATTGTTGCGTGATGGTTGATCCACCTGCCGAAGCATGGCTACCCTTCAGACGATAATAAACTGTTGTTAAAGCGCCACGCAAAGTTCCCTTAAAAGAAAATCCGTATTCTTTGTAAAAATTACGATCTTCTGTCGCAATAATTGCGTTGGTCACATTTGATGAAATTTGGTCGTATCCAACATATGTCCCTTTTTGACCAGCAATTGAACCTGCTTTTTTATTTTCATGATCGTAAATAATGGTCGAATCTCTTAGACGGGCCTTTAAATCACTCACATCAGTTGTTTTAGCATTGAACGTCCCGAGGGCACTGATGATAAAAAAAAGCGTTAAAAACAGCACAATTAACCAACGGGTAATCTGATAACGTTGCCAAATTGGCTTAATGCGCGCAAATCCTTTTTTAAACCAGTTTTTCATCTTTCTCTCCATATCTTAAAGCCAAGCTTGAATGGTCTCAGCCGTTCGCTTAGCTTCGTCGGCATTGTGTGTCATCACAAAGATCGTGTCATGACCGGCCAATGTACCGACAATATATTTAAAATTGACATGATCAATTAAAGCAGCAATTCGATTACCATTTCCTTCAGCTGTCTTTAGAATCACCATAAACTCAACTTGTTCCACAGAATTCACTAATTGCGTCACGTTTAATTTTAGTTGGCTTAGCTCATCCGCTGCATACGGTTCTAAAACCTGGTAACGATTTAACCCATTTTCATCTGTATGTCGTACGATTTTTAATTCGTTAATATCTCGGGAGACCGTGGCTTGTGTCACGCTATACCCCGCCTCTTTTAAGGCATCCATCAACTTTTCTTGCGAATCAATCACATTTTTTGAAATAATATCCAAAATTTTAAGTTGGCGATCTTGTTTTTTGGTTGGCATGTTTACATCCTCAATGTTCATTCTTGGTAAAAAACCGACGCCGTTCCACTCAAATGAGTAAAATGATGTCGGTTTTATATCAGCAAATCATTGCATATGCTTCAACGCATCGACTACATTTCCTTAGGTGCTTTAACCCCTAACAAACGTAATGACTCTGTCAAAACTTGTGACACGGACTTAACCAATGCCAGACGTGCATTTAACTCTGCATCATCTTTTAAAATAACTGAGTTAGCATAGTACTTGTTGAAAGCACGTGCCAAACTCAAAGCATACTTGGCAATAACAGAAGGTTCATACTCACGCCAAGCGCGCTTAAGTGTATTAGGGAACTCTGCCAATAACTTTTCAACTTCCCAAACCGCATCATCAGTAATTGTTAATTCATCCATTACCAATTCAGGGTTACCAGCCTTACGCAAAATTGATTGCGCACGTGCATTTGTATACTGCACATATGGACCAGTGTCACCTTCGAAACGAACAACGTCTTCAAGCTTAAAATCAAAGCTCTTCGTACGCTCATTCATTAAGTCGTGGAAGACAACTGCGCCCACCCCAACTTCGTGGGCAACTTCTTCTTTATTTGGTAAGTCTGGGTTTTTTTCTTCGATTTGTTCTTGTGCTAGCTCAACAGAATCATCCAAAACGTCCTTCAATAAAATAATGCGTCCTGAACGTGTTGAAAGCTTCTTACCATCAACTGTAATCAAACCAAATGAAACGTGTTCAATCTCATCCGCCCAATCAAAGCCCATCTTTTTCAAGACAGCCTTCATTTGTTGGAAGTGCTCGCGTTGTTCGCCACCGACCACATAGAGCGACTTTACGAAGTTGTAGTTACGCTTACGGAAAATGGCAGCCGCCAAATCACGGGTCATATATAGTGTTGCCCCGTCAGTTCGCTTAATCATGGCGACATTCAAATCTTCATCATCTAGATTGACAACTTGAGCACCTTGAGATTCTTCAAGCAAGCCCTTATCTTCAAGCATATCTACAACTTCATCCATCTTATCGTTGTAGAATGACTCACCATTAAATGAATCAAACTCGATATCAAGTTCATCATAGATATCCATGAATTCCTTCAAAGATTCATCACGGAACCACTTCCATAGATGAGTTGCTTCTTCATCTCCATCTTCAAGCTTCTTAAACCAGGCACGACCTTCATCGTTCAACGCTGGATCTTTTTCAGCCTCTTCGTGGAATTTCACATAATACTTAACCAAGGTGTTAATTGGATCAGCTTTAACTTCTGCTTCTGAACCCCAACGCTTGTACGCTGAAATCAACTTACCAAACTGCGTTCCCCAATCACCAAGGTGATTAATTTTAATTGGTTGGTAACCATTGGCGCGTGAGATTTCTGCCAATGAATTTCCGATAACTGTTGAACGGAGATGTCCCATTGACATTGGCTTAGCAATGTTTGGTGATGACATATCAATTGTGACGTGTCCTGCTTCACCATCAGTATTGTGGCCGTAGTTCTCATTCAACAAAACGTCACGCAAGAAGTTTTGCCCTGCTTGCGCCTTGTCTAAGAAGAAATTAACGTATGGGCCAGCTGCTTCAACTGTCTCAAATTGACTTTGGTCAATTGCATCAACAATTGCAGCGGCAATTTGATTTGGCGCTTGATGGCGAGATTTTGCTAAAGTAAATGTTGGAAAGGCAAAATCTCCCTTACTTGAATCCTTTGGAATCTCAATTTTGCTTAAGATATCTGTTTGACTCATTTCGTCAACCGCAGGATCAAGAACTTGCGCAACAAGTGCTTTATAGTCCATTAATTTTCCTCCTCAGTTTCAGTTTCTTCATCGTCGTCTTCGTCTTCATCCAAAATACCAGCTGGTGCTTCTTCCTCTTCCTCGTCATCTTCATCATCTGATGGACGTGGTGCTGGGTTATCAGTCTTCTTCAAGATTTGTGCATCAGACATACGGACAACGGCACGTTGGTTATATTCATTAACAGTTGCTGTATCTTCCGGGTCAAAATCTGTAATCAAAATCATGATTGAGTGCTCGTAAATTTTTTCAACAATCCCTGAAAAATCATGTTCAAAGTTGGCAAACTTTTTTCCTGAAACGTAATCACCAATGTCAAATTCTGATGTGTTTTCAATAGGTTCTTTAGCCATGTGCTACGTACCCCTTTTCTATTTTTTAACTCTTATTTTCACTGCATTAATCTTTGTATTATACCAAACAATGGCTGTTAATTCTACTCTGGTTCGTTAGCCAATTCGTTCACGACACGCTGAGCAATCGACCAATCATTCTCATATGGTGTATCGACACCGTCAATTTTCTGGTATTCATCAAGACCTTTACCCGCCAAAACGACAACATCATTGGGGCCAGACGCTTGAATGGCTTCAGTTATCGCCTTAGTACGATCTAATTGTTCGATAATTTGGACCTTATCAGCATCAATATTTGCTGCAATTTCAGCATTAATGTCGGCAGGGTTTTCATATTGTGGATCATCACTCGTTAAGTAGGCCACATCGGCCCCTTCATTAATGGCTTGTCCAATTCCAGGGCGACGTGAAACACCCTTATTTCCAGGCGCACCCACCACAATCGCCAATTTATCAACGCGCTCGTTAGCGCGGACAAACTGTAACAAAGCAGCGATTGAAGCATAATTATGCGCATAATCAACATAAATCGTACCGTGTTCAGCACTTGTTAACTCTTGCATGCGACCAGGTACTTTCACTTCGTTTAAAGCAGTTCGCATTGCTTCAGGATCTGCCCCAACTAAACGCGTGGCAATCATCGCTGCCGTTGCATTACCTTGATTAAAGTCACCTGGCATATCCAAGTCGTACTCACCATCAAGCTCGAGAGCTTGACCCTGTTGTCCATGCGCACTTACTGCAAAAGTGCTACCTTGCAAGTCTTCACGGACAGTCCGATATGACATATCGGCACCCATATCTTCATCGGCATCTGTATGTTCTTGCGCATATAGCCAAAGACCATCCTTTGGTACGGCCATTTCAGCACGTTCAATTAATTGTCCAAAGTGGTCTGAATCCGCATTTAAAACAATTTGATCAGAGTGATCAAATAGCTCCATTTTGCACTCTAAATAATCTTCAAACGTTGGGTGCTCATTTGGACCAATGTGATCGGGACTGATATTTAAGAAAATACCCACGTCATATCGCAACCCATAGACACGTTCTTTTTTATAAGCTTGTGAGGATACTTCCATGACCATGTGCGTCATGCCATTTTCTACGGCTTCAGCCATCCAACGGAACAAATCTAATGATTCAGGTGTCGTCAAGTGAGCGCGATAATGGAATTTAGGATCAGTTCCAGTTACCACAGCTAAAGTTGAAGATAGGGCCACTTTGTCCCCTGTTGCTTCACGTAAAATTTCATAAGCCATATAGGCACTTGAGGTTTTACCTTTCGTACCAGTTATCCCAATTAAAGCAAGTTTATCTTGTGGTCGGTCGTAAAAAGCCATACTCAAGATGCTCATCGCAGCAGCCACATCATCTACGACCCACGTTGGTAAGTCTAATGTTTCAGTAAAATCAACTGGCGCAATAACCGCAGTAACACCCTTCGCTTTAGCATCAGCTAAATATTCGGGCTTAAAATTCCCCTTGATAAAAAACAAAGTATCCGCAGTCACATCATTTGAATTATAAGCTAGATGTTGGATGGCCCCTTCAAAATCAGGCGCAGACAGCACCAAACTTTCATCAGCTAAATAATTCGTAATTTGTTCTCCAGTAAGTGCCATGTGCAAAGTTCTCCTCTAATCCTTGTTTAAAGCTTTCATAATTGTTTGGACAGCACGCCCGCGAGCGGCATAATTAACACGCTGTGTAATCGGCATTTCACCCAAAGTTGCACCCGTCTCAGTCTCTACAATGGCATCTAACCCATTTGCACCTCGGGGGCTATTTGCTATTTTGACACCGCCTTTAGCCTGTGTCGTTAGTATCTGCCCATCCGGAAGCACCATGTAAAAATCAGACTGCAAGTACCCTGAACGGTCAGTTACCGTATCAACCATGTCTAAAACATATTGATTAATTTCAGCATCCGTCTTTAACGCATGGGCTTTAAATTCACGCATTGTCGTTACCCCGAAGTGTTCCGGCAACGCTGGCACAAATAAGGCCGAATCATCCGCTAAAATCATTTCATTTGGCAACAAAGCGTGAATCGTGCTAGCTTTCATTTTAACATTTTCCACCATGTTATCAGTTGTTTCTTTAGGAAAAGTTATTTGCGCATGTAATTCACGATAATTTACAACTGGTTGTTCATACAACGCAAAAAATTCTGCAATTTCAGCTGTTTTATGTGTGTTATTAGATGCAATCACAATTGGTTTGCGCATTTTAAGCTCCTTCATGGATTGCTTTCAACGTGTAAAATGATCCCGTTACCAAAATCATGGCTTGCGTACTTTCACGAGCTTGACCCGCTAATGAAAGTGCCGCAGCAGGATCATCTGCAACATCGACATTCACATTACTCATCATCACAATTTTAGCTGCTAATTCATCTGCTGACATCGCAGTTGGCGCATCTGGCGTTACCGTAATCACTGAATCAGTAAATGGCAAAAGTTCATCTAACATTTCATGCCAATTATTGTCTTTAAGAAAACCGAGGACCATTAAGGGTTTCGCTTGTAAGTGCCACGCTTTTAGTGAGTCAACTAAGCTCGCCACGCCACTAGCATTATGGGCGCCATCGTACAAAATATTCTGATCTGCGTCATACTCCATACGTCCTTCAATTTTAACGCGCGACAGAGCTTCGACGAGATCAACATCTTTGATATCAGCGCCATTTTGCTTTAGGACATCTACAATTTGTAGCACCGTTGACAAATTTTGAATCTGATACGATCCTGTTAACGATAATTTAAGCCCCTTCAAATCGTTTACATTCAAGAGAAGGCCATCTGGCGCAGATTTCAAAAGCGTAATTTTCGGTTTGTGATCATACCATGTTGCACCAACCTTTGCGGTTGTTTCCTTAAGATACTGATTTACGGTAGCATCCTGACCCGGATAACTTACAACCGTTGAACCATGTTTAATCGCGCCCAGTTTGGTCTCGGTGATTTTCACTAAGTTGGTCTCTTGTTGTTCAAAATAATCTGGTGCAATTTTAGAAAAAGCGACCACTAATGGATTTTCAACAGCATTGGTTGGATCACATAAACCATGTTGGCCAGCTTCTAACACGACATAGTCAACTTGTTGTCGACCAAAATATTCCAATGCAATCAGAACCCACCATTCAAATTTTGTTAGAACGGTTGCATCACCACCATGACGATGAATTTCCCCTAAAATATTCTGATAACTCGCAATAAATTCTGTCTCATTAATTTCTTTTCCATCAATACTAATCATTTCACGATCATCATTAATCACCGGTGACGTAAAATGTCCAACTTTATAGCGAGTATGTTTAATGATGTCCGACAACATAATCCCCATCGAACCTTTTCCATTGGTGCCAACAATGTGAACAATTTTTAAACGGCGGTCTGGTTGACCGATCCAGCCTAAAACTTCATGAACAATGTTGGTACGCGTGCGATCACTGGCGTCAACGTCAGGACGCGCACTAATTTTTTTATTGATTTGTCGATAGACATCTGCAATTGGCATGCTAGCCCCCTTCATAAACTTGCTTCATAGCTTATGCCATTAAAAAACGTCCTATTTAAAGGACGCATCATGTTATAAGTCGACACTTGGTAAAGTGAATTGGTTATCAGTCATATCATCAACATTAGCCACCATTGCGATATGCGCATGATGATTCACAAAGTCAACTGGTGCATCACCACCATATTCACCATCCAAGTTAATCATAATCGGATTTTTATTATCACCCTCAGGAATGATTTTAACTTCATTTGACTTAACATACAAAATATTTGGATCATCCATATGCTTACCCTTAAGAGCTTCAGTCATAATCGCCATTAGTTCATTCAACTTGCTGGTTTTCAAAACCAACAACGTAAATTTACCATCATCCAATTTGGCATCAGGCACAATTTGCTCAAAGCCCCCAACGGAATTCGTTAAAGCTAAGAAGAAAAGTGATGACGGACCATCATACACACCATCATCATATTCAATGCGTAAATTCATTGGCCGAATTTGTGGCAGCATTTCAGCCCCTTTAACGACATATGCCAAGTAACCATACATCGACTTTAACTTAGACGGTACCGAATATGTTAGTTCTGATAATGAACCCCCGGCGGCAATATTCATAAAGTACTTATTATTGGCTTGCCCAATATCCATGCGGGCAGCTTTCTTTTGTAAGATGACTTTCGCTGCTTCTAATGGATTATCACGCGGAATGTGTAAAGCACGCGCATAATCATTCGTCGTCCCGGCTGGAATTACTGCCATCACTGGCCGTTTGTCCAAATCAGCAATACCATTGACGACTTCATTAATTGTACCATCCCCACCGGCAGCAACGATTAATTCAAAACCATCTAGGGCCGCACGACGTGCCTCGTTCTGGGCTGAGTTTTCTTCGGGAGTTGTCGCGAACGCACTTGTCTCATACCCGGCTAATTCATAAACATTTAAAATATCAACCAAATCTCGTCGAATTGCTTCACGTCCGGATGTTGGATTATAAATAATACGCGCTCGTTTTTTCATGCGTCATCTCCTTATTTTCATAACGTAGCATTATGTATTGCTGATTGTGCTTATCGCACAATCAACACTTTTTTATTCTGGTTTACGCGCTTGTAATGATGTCATCAAAAGTTGGTTAACAACACCTGGGTTCGCGTTTCCCTTGGTTGCCTTCATAATTTGACCAACTAAGAAACCAACTGCACGATCTTTTCCATTATGGAAATCAATAATTGATTGTTCATTGTTATCCAAAATCTCATCGATAATAGGTTGTAGTTCAGCTGGATCAGACATTTGCTTTAGGCCATTAGCTTCAACGAATTCAGCTGGGTTCTCACCCTTTGTAATCGCTGTGAAGACGCGCTTAGCCATCTTAGTTGAAATTGTACCATCATCAATCAATTTAATCATCTCAGCAAGATGATCTGGCGTCAATGCGGTATCTTGCAAGTCAACTTGCTTTTCATTCAAATATGCATTCACATCACCCATCAAGTAATTGGCTGCACGCTTAGGATTTGCACCAGCAGCAACAGTTGCATCAAAGAAGTTTGACATTTCAAGTGTTTGCGTTAAGACCTTGGCATCATATGGTTCAAGACCCAAATCATCCACATAGTGTTTACGACGGTCTGGGGCAGATTCAGGCAAGGCTGCAGCTACTTTTTCTACCCAAGCATCAGAAATATGCACTGGTGACAAGTCAGGCTCTGGGAAGTAACGATAATCATCCGCCGTTTCTTTCACACGCATCAACACGGTCTCACCTGTTGCTTCATCAAAACGACGTGTTTGCTGTTGAATGGTTCCCCCTGCCAAATAGATTTTAGCTTGGCGATCTTCTTCAAAGGCAAGTCCCTTACGCACATAGTTGAATGAATTCAAGTTCTTCAACTCGACCTTTGTACCGTATTCCTTTGAACCGACTGGGCGAATTGAAATGTTAGCGTCAACACGCATTGAACCTTCTTGCATCTTAACGTCAGAGATTCCAGTAAACTGGATGGCTTGACGCAAAGCTTCCAAATAGGCATAGGCCTCATCTGGTGTTGACATATCAGGTTCACTCACAATTTCAATCAATGGTGTTCCTTGACGGTTCAAGTCGACATATGAGTAACCATCAGTACCGTGAGTGTTCTTTCCGGCATCTTCTTCAACGTGTATTTCCGTAATACCGATGCGTTTTGTGCCACTCTCTAACTCAACATCAATCCAACCCTTTTGCCCGATTGGCTTTTGTTGTTGTGTAATTTGATAGGCTTTTGGATTGTCGGGATAAAAATAGTTCTTCCGATCCCAGTGTAAATCACGTGTAATTTCAGCATGTAAGGCCGTTGCAGCCATCATACCGTATTCCAAAGCGCCTTGGTTAGCTTGTGGCAAAACGCCAGGATAACCCCAATCAATCACGTTTGTGTTTTGGTTAGGTTCAGCACCATATCCGACTGGGGATGGTGACATTGCCTTAGAGTTAGTTTTTAATTCAACGTGGACTTCAAGTCCAATGGTTGTTTCAAAATTTGGTACAGCCATTACTTTGCACCTCCAGGGGTCTTTTCATATAGCTTTGTTGCTTGTTCAAAGGCATAACCAGCTTGATAAAGCTTTGCTTCTTGGAATTGATCACCAATAAACTGCATACCAACCGGCAAATCATTTGCAAAACCAGCATTTACAGACATACCTGGCAAACCAGCCATGTTAACTGGAATGGTCAAAACGTCATTCATATACGTAATTTCAGGATCATCTGAATTCTCACCGAAATCATACGCAACATTTGGCGCAGTTGGTGCCACAATCAAATCGTAGTCCGCAAAAACCTTTTTAAAGTCATTAATCATCAATGTCCGAATTTGTGCTGCCTTCTTAAAGAAAGCATCATATGAACCGGCAGAAAGTGAATAAGTTCCAAGCATAATTCGGCGCTTGACTTCATCACCAAAACCTTGTGAACGGGTTTGAACATATAAATCATCCAAATTCTTTACATTTTCAGCACGGAAGCCATAACGGATACCATCGAAACGTTGCAAGTTAGATGATGCTTCTGCAGAAGCCAAAATGTAGTAAGCCGCCACACCATACTTAGTGTGTGGTAATGATACCTCATCAACGGTCGCACCAAGTGACTTTAATGTTTCTAAACCAGCCATAATCGTTGCTTTAACTTCTTCAGAAACACCGCGACCAAAATATTCATCAGGCACAGCAATTTTCATACCCGTCAAATCAGTTGTTAAATCAGCTGCAAAATCTGGCACAGGTTGCTCTGAACTTGTTTGGTCCTTAGCATCCACACCTGCAAGTGCGGTCAAAACATGCGCATTATCCTTAACAGTACGTGACAAGACGCCCACTTGGTCAAATGATGACGCAAAGGCAATGACACCCCAACGTGAAATACGACCATATGTTGGCTTCATTCCCACCAAACCGTTAAAGGCAGCTGGTTGACGCACAGATCCACCAGTGTCAGTTCCTAACGCATAGGAAACTTGACCAGAAGCAACGGCTGCTGCTGATCCACCCGATGACCCCCCTGGAACCTTGGCTGTATTCCAAGCATTCTTTGTCTTTTTGAAATAAGACGTTTCGGTCGTTGAACCCATGGCAAATTCATCCATGTTCAGTTTACCAACACCAATGGCACCTGCGTCCTGCAACTTTTCGACAACTGTAGCGTCATAAATAGGAACAAAGTTCTCTAGCATGCGTGATGCAGCTGTTGTTTTAACACCGTTGGTTACGATGTTATCTTTAATGCCATATGGAATTCCAGCCAAAATGTTGTCGGCATCAATGCCAGCTTCATCTTGTGCCTTAGCGGCAGCTAATGCTTCTTCCTTCATAACCGTTAAGAAAGCGGCATACTCTGGATCAGTCGCATCAATATTGGCTAAAGTTGCTTCAACAAGCTCAGTGGCGGTAATTTCTTTATCAACAAGTTGTTGGTGTAACGTTTCTAAATCAGTGTGTAGAAAATCCATTAGTTTTCAGCTCCTTCATCAATGATCGTTGGCACCTTAATTAAGTTCCCTTCGCTTTCAGGGGCATTGGCAAGCAAGGCCTTAGTTTGGTTCGCATTAACAGCAACATCTTCACGCAAAACTGTCTGTGTCTCAATTGGTGAATACGTTGGTTCAACATTCGTTGTATCAACCTCAGCTAAAGTTGTCACCAAGTCAAAAATCTTATCTAGTTGTTCTGTCATCATGTCGGCTTGGGCATCATCCAAAGTCAACTTGGCCAAACCTGCAACATTTTCTACAGCTTGACGATTCAGTTTTTCTACTGCCATCATTCAATCTCCTTTGTTATTTCACTTCAGTTTGGGGTAAAAAGCGTAACCCTTTTGGGTAAAAATTCTTCATTTGGCCATTCACTAACTTACCAAAACCAACACCATTTTCAGCCATCGTCAGACTATACCAGCCATTATCTTGTGCTTGACTGACATCTACCATAAAGGTGTCCCCGTGTACATATTGTGCCCATTCTGTTGTTGTGAGCGCATAAGTCCGCTTAAAGTCGGTTGGGTTGGCCGCCAATGCATACGCTAGGCTTGGCTCAAAACGTTTCTTTTTAAAGGTTCCTAAGTGCAGTCCTGCCCGCAACACTTGCAACCCTTTGAGGTCAGGTGCTTCGTCAGGTAATGCATATAGTTGATCACCAAAAGCATACAAAATGCCTTCTGGCTGTCTTATCAGATTGGTTTGTGCAAATTCATCCCATAAACCACGTTGTTCAGCTGTTAGGTTTGGCCGTGCCGTCTTAACGGATTTAGCGATTTCATCCGAATCAGCTTTATGCAATTTCGCCATAAAATGACCTTCACCAGCAACATGGTTAGGAAATAACCGCACCGTATCGGCTAGAGCCGGATTACCGTCCGCCCATTCTGGACGGCCATCATCAATGCCATCAAACTTTTCAACGGGTACCACCGAAAATTCGGGATACTGTTCCAAAAGCCATGCAATAACTTGTTCGTCTTCTTCGGGAGCAAAGGTACATGTTGAATACACTAATGTACCACCCGGTTTAAGCATTTTTACGGTATCAACCAAAATTTCTTTCTGACGTTCCGCGTTTTCAGCCGGATATTCTGGCGTCCAATACTGAATCGCATCAGGATCCTTCCGAAACATTCCTTCCCCAGAACAAGGGGCATCTAAGACAATGGTGTCAAAGTACAGTGGAAACTTCTTAGCTAATGCAGTGGCATCATGATTAGTCACTAATGCATTGGCGACGCCGAAGCGTTCCATATTTTCACTTAGAATACCGGCTCGCTTCCGGTTAATTTCATTTGATACCAGTAGACCACTTTGCTTCATAAATGATGCTAAGTGCGTTGATTTTCCACCAGGCGCAGCTGCTAAATCCAGCACCTTACTACCTGGCGTTGGTTGCGCTAATTCTCCCACTAGTTGAGCAGAGGGTTCTTGCGAATAAATCACACCATCCGTATGGTCAATCGAATGCCCAGAAATCGCCCCATAATAACCCCACCGACTCCACGGCACACGCGGTCCTAATGGTGTATCAACAGGCTGATCATTCGGCTTTAAGGGATTCACCCGAAAGGCTTTGCTGGGTTGATCATCCAGTGCTTGAAAAAAAGCATCTGCATCAGCTCCGAGAAGCCGACGATATTTTTCTTTGAACGCTTCGGGTAACTGCATCGTTTAAACGCTCCTTTTTTAGCCTATTTTGTTATTAATTTTAACACAAAAAAAAGCCAAACTCACGTTAAGAGCTGACATTTTCGCTTTTATAAAATTAAAACTAACTAGACTAACTTTAAAACATTTTCAATATAATCAGCCAAGCCATCTTCATCATTTGTTTTACGTGTAACTGCTTCAACCACCGGTTCTAATTTTCGATTTCCGTTCTTCATTAGAATTCCGTGGGCTGCTCCACGTAGCATTTCATAATCATTCATTTCGTCACCGAAGGCGTACACTTGGTCAGGTTCAATATCGTACGCTTTTTGTAAGGCGGTTAGCGCCATATACTTATTCACATATTGCATACGTAATGAAACAATCGATGACCCTTGTCCCCAAGGTACTGCTTCAACGTCCTGGTCACCATAGGTTTCACGAACAAAATTAACAAACGCTGGTTGGTACTCTGGTGCAATATAAAACAACACTTCATTAAATCGTGCAGGTAGGTTATCGATGGTCAATAAACGTCGCTCTTTAACACTCATTGGAAAGAAAATTTGTTCCTCAGGACTGAGCACAATCCGTTCAGTTCGTCCCCAAGCATCTTCACGATTTTCACCCGCAATACCTTGAATATGGTGCACATCAAAAGCAATCATAATGCGGTATAAAATCTCACTTGAGAATGTAATACTATACTCCCCATCCCAACTTGTATTGGGCTTAAATCCAAGCCCACCATTAAAAGTCATCAATGGGGATGTTAGCCCAATTTGACGGTAAATTGGTTCAGAAACACGGGGTGAACGCCCCGTCACAATTGCGACAATATCCCCCTGGGCTTGGAGTGCTTGCAGAACAGCAATCGTATAATCTGATACCTGACCGGCTTCATTTAAAGTTGTATGATCCAAATCAATTGCAATTAGTTTTTTCATATTTATCATCCATTATTTTAGTTTGCATTGCCCACAAGATGGACATTAATAATTTTCAGATTAACTGATAGTTTCCGTTTATGCAAGCCTCTTGCACACCAAAACAACCAAAAAAAGATGGTTGCATTGAATGCAATCATCTTTTTAGTATTCATTAATAATCACTTGCATCATCAGAATCGTCGTCATCTGAGTCGTCTGGTAAACCAGCGTGTTCACTAAGTGCAATCGTACTATAGTTAGCATTGATTGTTAATGCTTGCTGTTGATTTCCACGCTTAACAGTATTATTTTCATCATCTTTATCAATTTTGATATAGTTGCCGTCTTTATCTTTGGCACCAGATTCAAATGTAATTTCTGACTTGGCATGTAGGTTATAGCCTGGAACTTGAACCTTATCAATGGCAACATGTCCATCGCGAAGGTTAATTGAACTTGCTTGATTTAACTTCAAACCAGACCCACTAACTCCCATATCACGACCGGTCACTTGCATCTTATCGAAAGTACTATTTTCGACATACATTCGTCCATCACTTGAATTCATATTCAAAGACTTGCTTTGGATATTCCGGATACGTGCACCACCATCTTGCATTTGCACCTTGATTTGATTGGCCTTGAAGTCATCCATAATCACGCCACCGTCTTTACCAGTCACATTTATTTGACTAATTTTAACATCCCTAGGCACTACAATCGTTGTATCACTTTCTTCATCATAATTATTGAAAGAGAATCCTGTATCAGAATCACCAAACATCATTACCATATTGTCTTGCGTGTTGTCTTTTGCGGTTACGTGTAACGTACCGTCTTTAACATTCACAGAACTTTGCTTGCCACCCCATGATGTTGTTTTCACTTGCCAACTATCAGTATCACCTTGCTTTAAGGTCACTTGTTGATTTTTAACATTTAGGTCAACGTTTTTAATATCATTCTTGGCAAAGTTTTGTTGATTTTTACGAACAGAAACGGTCTCTAATCCCTTCCCTTTTTCCCAAGAGATATTAAAATTCGATTCATTGAAAGTCGCACACATCAAAGCAACTCCCGCAACTGATAAGATACCACCAATAATTAAAGGCTTCTTTAATTTCATCTGACTACACCTCCTTTGATTGGTTGCCACGGTGATTTGACACCAACTTACGTCCCAACCACTTCATAAATTTAATAAACATTTCAAACATCCACTTTGTAATGTTCCAAATAATCGGTCCAAAAATAACCACTAACCCTGTCAACAACAAGCCGAGTCCACCAAAGAAGACGGCTGTTGGCACAGAGCTTGAGAACAATGAAAATCCAGCAAAAATTGAAGCCAGACCAGCACCCAAAACGCCAATGACACCGGCGTAGATTGAAAAAATCATCATGACAAAGGTAAATAGGATTCCCAAAATCATTGGAATTAAGAAGAGCGCCAAGAATACTAGCACTGGACTGGCCAATAGACCCAAGATAATCAACCAAATCATTTGGCTACGATTCTTTCCCTTGGCTTGTGGCGTAACGTCACTAGCTTGGCTAGTTTGTTCGTCGTCCAAGTTCATCGTATATTCCAAACGCAATGATCGTGCGAATTGTTTTGGCGTACCATATTTTTGTACCATTTCTTCAACGGTCCAGTTGGCATCCATCGCTTGTTCCTCATAAAATTGAATCATTTCTTCTTGATCTTGATTCGGTACACCATTCAAATAGTTGCGGACTTCCGCAAAGTAATCGTTAAACATTAACCTTCCTCCAAAAGTGAACTGACAGCTGTGTCAAAATCGGCCCAAGCTGAACGAATTTCAGCTAAGTGTTCTAACCCTGTTTCTGTGACGTGATAATACCGGCGAATGCGCCCTTCAAACGGTTCATCATAATTTGTTAAATAGTTATTCTTCTTTAAGCGACGTAAGACTGGATACATCGTTGATTCACTCACATTCAATTTCTCTTGAACGGTTTTTGTGATGATATAACCATATGTATCCTCCTTAGACAAAATTGATAAGACTGTGCCATCAAGAATTGTCGTTGGTACTTGAATATCCATATCATGTTTCCTCTCATACTGTTTTCGATATAATATATACTATATCATCTATAACATAACGTCAAGTCGGTTATACAAATTTATTTTAGAAAAACAAAAAAACGCCTAGGAAGCGTCTTCCTAAGCGTTTTTAAATTTAATTATTGTGCTAAAATACGATCGATTTCAGCCAATTCATCCTGGGTAAAGTTCATGTTACCTGCCACCTTCACATTGTCCAAAAGATGATCAACAGATGAAGCACCAATAACAATTGAAGCAACACGACTGTCACGCAAGAGCCAAGCTTCTGCCATTTGGGCCAACGTCTGGTTTCGGTTTTTTGCCAAGTCATTCAAAGCATTCAACTTAGCAACGGTTCCCTTAGGGTCGTCAGCAATAAATGAGTTTGAACGATGCAATGGCAAGTCGGCTGGGAAACCATCTAGGTAACGATCCGTTAACAATCCTTCTGCCAAAGGTCCATAAGCAATCAACCCGGCGTGATGTGCATCCAAAATATCTAACATATTATCTTGTTCCGCTTCACGATTGAACATATTGTATGACATTTGGTTTCCAATGAATGGCGTATGCAATTCTTCGAAAATTTCGGCAATCGCTTTTGTTTGCTCCGCAGTATAGTTTGAAACACCAACGTACAAAGCTTTACCTTGACGTACAAGTGAGTCAAGCGCTTCAGCTGTCTCACGTAAGTTCGTATTTGGATCCCAACGGTGGGCATAGAAAATGTCAACATAATCTAGGTGCATACGTTGCAATGACAAATCTAGTGCGGCTGTCAAAGTCTTCCGTCCTGAAAATTCGCCTAGTGGGCCAGGCCACATGTGGTAGCCGGCCTTCGTCGTAATAACTAATTCATTACGATAAGGCTTTAAATCACTTTGGAACACTGCACCAAACGTTTCTTCGGCGGTTCCATTTGAAGGACCATAATTAGAAGCATTATCAAAAGAAAAAATACCATTATCAAAGGCCTTCAACATCACTTCACGTGAATTAGCCAAAGGCTTTTGGTCGCCTAAATTACGCCATAGACCAAATGATAAGGCAGGTAAAATTAAACCAGAATCTGATACACGGCGGTATGGTAGAACATCATAGCGGTTATCTGCAGCTGCATAGACCATCATTATTTCTCCGTTTCTTCAAGTAACTTATAGTTTTACAGTAGGATTATTGTGTGACTTCAAAAGTTCATCTAGCGGCTCATTTTGGTGAATACGCTTAATCGCTTCAGCCAATAGTGGGGCCACTGACAAAACTGTTAATTTAGAAGATTGGTTTTCTGGTGCAATTGGCACCGTATCTGTGACCACAATATGGTCAATATTTGCATCATTCGCTAAGACACGTCCGGCATCCTTTGAGAAGACTGCGTGTGTTGAAACGGCGAAAACTTCGGTTGCTCCATTTGCCTTCAACGCCTTAGCTGTCATTTGCATACGACGGCCTGAATCGATGATGTCGTCAATAATGATGGCGCGACGCCCAGTCACTTCACCCACAATGGCATCAGGTGATTCTGGCATTACTGATGCCACTGAATCATTAATAACGCCCCAAGGTGATTCGAGCAAGTCCGCAAATTTACGGGCGCGACCGGCACCAGTATGATCAGGTGAAACGACCACCAAGTTTTCCGTCAACTTCCGTTCGAAGAAGTAATCTGAAAGGAGCGGTGCTGCCAACAAGTGATCGACAGGATTGTTAAAGAACCCTTGTAATTGATCGGCGTGGAAATCAACCGCCACAACGCGATCAACCCCATTCATTTCAAGTAATGACGCTACTAGTTTTGCCGTAATAGGCTCACGAGACTTAGCCTTACGGTCTTGACGACCATAACCAAAATAAGGAATAACGACATTAATTGTATCAACTGAGCTACGACGTAAAGCATCAACGGCAATCATAATCTCCATAAACGCATCATTGGCTTCCGTTGCAATTGGAGCAATGATAAAGACATCATCCCCACGTACACTTTCCAAAATACGTTCATAGATTTCGCCATCAGCAAAGCTGGCTTGATCAATTTGTCCTAAAGACATATGTAATTCGTCAGCAACTTTTTTTGCTAACGCATGGTTCACTGACAAACCAAATAATTTTAATTCAGATGACACAGGCTCTTCCTCCAATATATCTCTGCACTTAAGCTTTAACGTGTTCATAATATATTTTCATTTTAACAGATTTTCGCCATGCGTGCTATGTATCCCCACGAAATCGCTAATTACTTAAAACGTGTTAAATCGATTTAAACAAACTAGTTTTTTTACCTAGAAACTGGTAAAATAAGTAAAATCAATTTAAATGCAATTTACGCATACCCATAAGGAGAATATTATGACAACAATGACTGCGAGCATTGCCGGCTTTACTTTTGACGATATCTTGTTAAATGCGGCTGGAGTGTATTGTCAAACAACCGAAGAATTGGATCAAATTCTTGAAGCCCCAGGGGCAGGCTCACTGGTAACTAAAAGCGCTACCCCAATGGAACGTCCTGGAAACCCTGGCGTCCGTTATGCCGATATGGCCTTGGGATCAATCAATTCAATGGGTCTCCCAAATTTGAGCTTAGATTATTACTTGGAATATGCAATTGCCCACCAAGCTGATAAGCCACTCTTTCTGTCAATTGCTGGACTATCAAAGGATGATAATCTACAAATGTTGCGTGAAATTCAAGCTTCAGACTTTAATGGTTTAGTTGAATTGAACCTTTCATGCCCGAATGTACCTGGTAAGCCACAAACCGGTTACGACTTTGACACGACCCGACAAATTTTGACGGAGGCTTTCACATTCTTTAAGAAGCCTTTGGGTGTTAAGTTGCCGCCCTACTTTGATATTGCGCACTTCGATATGATTGCGGCCGTCCTTAACGATTTCCCATTAGCTTTCGTTAACACGATTAACTCAATCGGTAACGGGTTGATGGTTAATCCTGACACTGACACCGCTATGATTGCACCTAAAGGTGGGTTTGGTGGTCTTGGCGGTGCTATCGCCAAGCCAACTGCTTTAGCAAATGTTCGCGGCTTGCGTCAACGTTTGAACCCTGAAATCAAAATCATTGGAACCGGTGGTGTTAAAGATGGCCGCGATGTCTATGATTTGATTTTATGTGGGGCTGACCTCGTTTCAGTCGGAACAACATTACACCAAGAAGGACCTACAGTTTTCAATCGTTTAAAGCATGAACTGGAAACTGAAATGAAGGTCAAAGCGTATGACGATGTCGCACAATTCCGTGGACAATTGCAAACGCTTGATTAATCCGCTATACTAAGCGTAACGAATCAACCATGCTGGGGTGCCAAACGGCTGAGATAATACCCACAAACCTGATCCAGATAATACTGGCGGAGGAAGCTTGGTTTTGTTTACGCGCAACACCGCCCTTTTTATGGGCCTTTAATACTGTAAACAAAAACCGTAGTCAAACCTTTCAATAGTGTTTGATTACGGCTTTTTTGTCTCCACTGTTTGATTCGAATAACTTTAAGGAGGTTGCTTGTCATGCAGACATTGCAACAAAATAACACACGCTGGCATCTTAAAGATGTCATTTTCTTGGCTATTATCGCCATTTTCTTCGGAATCATTTACCAATTATGGGGTTATATGTACTACGCCCTTGCGGCGACCCCACTCAAACCATTTGCCAACGACCTCACTTTAGGAGTTTGGTTGATGGCTGGTCCCATGGCCGGCGTTTTACTTAAAAAAGTTGGCGCCACTTTCCTTGGTGAACTTTTAGCCGCAACTGTTGAAATGTTACTGTTCTCAAGTTGGGGTGTTTCAACGCTCTTATCTGGAAGCATTCAAGGACTCGGAAGCGAACTTGGCTTTGCAATCACCGGTTACAAAAACTGGGATAAAATAGGTCTTGCCTTTTCTGTCCTCACCTCAACCATTGTTACTTTTGGTTGGGATCTCTTTAGTAACGGCTATCTGCACTACCAACCTTTAATGTTGGTTGGCCTGTTCGCTGCCCGTTTGCTCTCAGTTGGCTTCTTTGCAGGTGTCTTGGTTTATTGGATTAAGCGCCTACTTGATCAAACCGGGTTAATGAAGTAAGCCCATGACTAAACTCGCTGTTGAAAATTTCAGTTTTCGCTATCGTGAGGATGGCCCTGAAGACTTGACACAGATTAATTGGACTCCCACGCCAGGTAGTTTCAATCTCTTAATTGGTTCGTCTGGTTCCGGAAAATCCACATTACTCAAGGCAATGACTGGCTTGTTACCTCAATTTGGTGGCGCTATCACTACCGGACAAATCACATTGGATGACTTGCCGATTGCCACTGTTGCCCCTTTTGAGCGTGCCAAACGGGTTGCCCTCTTGTTTCAAAATCCAAGCCGCCAATTTGCTATGGCAACGCCGGCTGATCAAATAACTTTTGCACTTGAAAACATCCAAACCGATGCTTCGCTGATTCCAGATCAAGTCGCCACAGCTTTAGCTGCCGTTGACATTTCGACGCTAGCCAACCAAAAGCTCATGACTTTGTCTGGCGGAGAAAAGCAAAAAGTTGCGCTAGCTACGATTTTAGCGTTAGGCAGTGAGTATATTTTATTAGATGAACCTTTCGCTAATGTTGATCCGCATGCTCGTCATGAACTTATGCATTTGCTTAAAACGCTTCAAATTGAGTATGGTAAAACCATCATCGTTGCAGATCATGACTTTTCCGGATACACCACTTTAGTTGATGAAGTCTATCAATTGTCTAACCATCAGCTCACGCAAACGGACGCCAGCGTCCTTAACGCATGTATTACGGCTAACCCAATTTTCCCAGCACCATCGCGCAACAACTTAAGCCCACTGGCTCTAATTGACGTGCACATTGACATGGCGGGACGTAATCTACTCCAATCAGCTAACTTTGCGCTGCCAGCCGGCCAACTTGGTTTATTATCCGGTGTCAATGGTAGTGGAAAATCAACTTTATTTGCTGCTATTACACACCAGCGTTCCTATCAGGGAAGCATTACATGGCAAGGACAAGACAGTCAAAAAATAAAACTAAAGCAATGGGCTCAGCTAGTTGGTCTGGTCTTCCAAGACGCCTTGGATCAATTCGTGGCCCTGACAGTTGCAGATGAACTAACCCTGTCACAACAGCACTCACACTTGCCTGATTACTGGACAGACGCACGCATTCAGCGTACTTTGACTCAGCTTAATTTAGCCGAACACACTAATGCTAATGTCTATCAATTATCAGGTGGTCAGCAAAAAAAACTACAGGTGCTAAGTATGCTGATCATGGGCCAACCCGTACTACTTTTAGATGAGCCCTTAGCTGGACTAGATATGGATTCAATGCACCAAGTGTTAGATTTAATTCAAACATCCTTACGCGACAATCAAATGAGTGCGCTAATGATTTCACATCAACGGATTGGGCTAAAGCCATATGTCGATTATGAGATTAATTTGCATGAACGCCACCTAGATACGGGAGGTACCCAATGACTTTAAATCCAAGTGTTTTACTGATTGTCCTCCTTGGCATCGGATTTCCCATGGCCTTTACTCAGTCAATTGTCGCCAATACTGTGGTTTGCTGTATCGCCCTATTGTATCTCATCACCCATCACGCTAATCTCAAAACGATTGGTTTAGTTACGTTGGTTTCATTACCACTTGCTTTGGGGACTGGGTGGTCATTTATCGCCTTTGGAACTGGCGACGTCTGGCAACAAGCATGGCTACAAGTCAGCCGTCTGTTTGCCTACTTGTTCTTGGGCATGACACTAACGCTTACAACCCAGGTGAAAGAGATGTTGCTCAGTTTTGTCTTACACCTGCATCTCTCACCAACCTTCGCCTACGGTTTGCTGGCTGCCTTTAATCTACTCCCACGCATCCAACGGCAAGTTAAAATAATTCGGTATTCTGCGAATTTACGTGGCATCACTTACCACCTATGGCAGCCTCAATTGTATTTCAAAGCCATTTTAAGTGCGATTCAATGGTCTGACGATCTTGCCCAAGGCATGGCTTCTCATGGATTTTCAGAAGGTTTCCCTCGGACAATGACTTACCAAGATAAGTTACCCAAATGGCAATGGCTCCTAGCTGGTCTACTCATTCTAATTTACTTGTTGTTGTCACTTTTTCTATAGATTAAAAAACAACACGTTAAAAAAGCGCCCTTGCTCAAAGGGCGCTTTTTTAATTGTCTGACTTTTCGGCGGAAATAATTAACATCATTGGGCGCCGTAATTCATCGCGCATCCCTGGTTGGCCCAACATGTGTTCTGGTGGCGTTGGTTCAATCACGTGTTGGAGTGCAAAACCATTTTTAAGTAATGTTTCAAGGTAGGTCGTCAAAGTCCGGTGGTATTTTTTGACATCTGAACCGAGAAAATGCGTTTCGCGTTGACCCTCAACAAAATAATTATCGACTGGGAAATGATCAATTTCACCCGCGTCATTTTTGACCCAATCCTCTGATCCTTCAGCCGTAAAAAGAGGATGTTCCACGGTAAAAATTAATTGTCCCTGCGGCTTTAACATTCGGTACATTTTTTGAACTAATTGGTCGTAATCAGCCACGTAGTGAAGTGCCAAAGAACTCAAAATCACATCAAATTCTCCATCAGTAAACTTAATGCTCTCGGCATCACCTAACTCGTATTGCACGATATCAGGATAATGATTCTTAGACTGCGCCACATCTAACATCCTTTGTGCTGGATCAATTCCGATAACAGAAGCTGCGCCATGCTCAGCACAATATTGACAGTGCCAACCATATCCACATCCAATATCTAAGACTGCTTTACCTTCAAAATCTGGCAAAATTGACGCCAACGCCTCCCATTCACCAGCTCCTGCTAACCCCTCAACACTGCGCTGCATCTGACTATAAGCATCAAAAAATATCTCTTCATCATAAATTGATTTTTCCATTTGCATCATTTCCTCCAAATCGACTATTCATTGCGCCTATTGTAGCATAAAAAAAAGACCACGCCAGTTGCGCAGCCGTAGCATTTAACGTTTCATTGACTTTATGTGCTGGTGGATTTCCCACATCACATAAATTATCATAAATGTTAAACAAGTCGAAAAAGTGACATCGGTTAAAAAATGAGCACCAACCCGCACACGTGATAAATCAACGATTACTGCAATGCCGATACCACCGAACCACCAAAATTTACGCCAGTTTCCATTCGCAAACCATGCTAAAACAACTGTCAATGCTGCTGCCATAGCATGTCCAGATGGAAATGATTTGTGTCCATTAGCACCATTCATCGTATACCAATTGGTAAAGCGAGCGCCATTATGGATTATTTCATACGGACGCGCCCTTCCCCAGGCGTTTTTCAAAGCACCATTTACTGACATCGCCATCAATACCGTTACTGTCGCAAAAATAGCTACCAAAAGTAGGGCTTCCAGTTGTTGTATCGATTTTTGTTTAAGCCATCGTTGTGTCAAAGTTGTAAATATTACAAAAACAATCGCCGTCAAGGTAAAGGTTAGTCCTGGACTGAAGGGACTCGCTTGCACATCACTGTTGGCAACACCGATGGGCTGCCCGCTTTTTATATTATGAATGATGGCACCGCCATAACTCAAAAGTTCCTTTAACCCTTTTTGGGTTTGCCACAGGATTAAGGCACCACTGCCCACCACCAAGCTACCCGAAAAGAGACGATTATTGCTGACACGCCATGCATAAGCGAGTCCAATTTCTCCACTCACCATAAGCACTAGATACATGGGCAGAATCCCAATCATTTGAAAGATAGCACCAAACCAACTCTTTTGATCCATAACCGTATGACTGATTTCTAAATCAAATGCGGTTCCAAATGACATAATCAGAATAAATAGGACTGCTGCTAGACCAAAGATTTGGTATTGCTTCTTTATTGACATCACAAGCTCCATTCGGATTTTATTTTACTCTATGTTATAAGAAAATCCCTGGTTATGGCAAGACAAAAAAAATGCGCTAAGGAAACCTAGCGCTTTTGTCCTTATTCTAATTGATTCGATGACGCAATCACCGTTTTGTATAATTCCCAGATAATATAAATAATCAAGAAAGTTAAGAAACCTGAAAAGACCGTATCACTCATAAAGTGCGCACCAATCCGAACCCGAGAAACGTACATCAGAGCTGCATAACCGATGCCAAATCCCCATATATACCGGTGCCATTTACCAGTGGTAAACCACGCAAAAACAATCATAAGTGTCGCCGCCATTGAGTGACCCGAAGGAAATGATAGATGCCCATTCGGTCCATTGATTTGATACCACGCAGTAAAATCACTCTGCGTCGTGTTTAATTCATATGGTCGGACTCGTCCCCACGCTTGTTTTAAAGCAATATTCGCTTCATATGCAAGTAGCACGGTTAACGAAGCAAATACGCTAACAATTAGCAATTGCTTGATCTGTTGGGCTGTCTTATGGTAAAGCCAATACTGTAACAAGAGCGTTACCACAATATACGTAAAAATTAAGATAGCGTACGTAATGACAAGATTGAGACCAGCTTCACTACTATCGCTATTGGCCAAACCAATTGGTCGATGACGATGCACATTATCCTGAATGGCTAGTGAATAGCTCTCAATTTCAGATAAATATTTTTGTAACTGCCAAATTGATAAGGCAAATCCGCCTATCACTAAACTACCTGAAAACAAGCCATTCACGCGATTCCGTAAACCATACGCCATCGCAATTTCACCACTTAAGACAAGCACCATATAAACAGGAAACTCGCCTAGTGTCTGGAAAAGTGTGCCAAAAATACTATTATAATCAATAAAATGGCGACTAATTTGTAAATCCCAACACCCTGCAATTATCATTAACACGACAAAAATACTTGTCGCTGCAATAAACCATCGTTTTTGTTCTGCAACACTCATCGCGTCCACTCCCTCTTGATTCACCACTCTACTACGCTTTTTATTATGGCAGGTTGATGTAAATCTGGTGTAAATATTAGGTAAAGAAAAACGCTAGCGTCTCACGACACTAGCGTTTTTTCATATATTTATTTATCCGAAAAAGCAATATCGGCTAAATGCTGGTGATCTTGCCAGAAACCAGTCAATGAAAGATGCTGTTCCAAAATCTTCATAATCAAATCTGATATTGGCAACTCATCTGATAATGCAATGACCACCTGACCGTCAGTCTTTGACACAATCTCTACTTGTGGAACTTGTGTCAAGAACGTCACCAGGTTGGCAGCATCATCAGTGGTAAAGACATAATGATTTTGGGCCAAGCTGTCAGCTTCCAAATCTTGCATTGTCCCTGATTGATCAATCTTACCATTGCGTAAAATATACAAATAATCACTATTTGTTTCAAGCTCGGTCATATTATGTGAAGTCAATAAAACACCCTTACCTTGCTTGGCTAATTGCATAACCAATCCCAACATGACCTTAGCTGAAGGTACATCTACCCCCGACGTTGGCTCATCAAAGATATAAGTGTCAAAATCACCCACATAAGCTTGGACAAAGCTAATTTTTTTCTTCATTCCGAAAGAGTACGTGCTTATTTTTTTATTCAAGTCGTTACTGATTTCTAACACGTCGGCAATATGCACCGCATCTTTATAATCAGCTTTCTTGATTTTACACATATATTTAAGAAAGGCTTTCCCGGTCATTTCCGCATACAAATTATCGGCATCCGGCATAACTGAAACTGTACCATGATCGATGTCACCAGATGTTGGGCGGAAATAACCACTGATTAAACCAATAATGGTTGATTTTCCAGCACCATTTGGACCAACAATAGCGGTAATTTTACCGTCAGCAATCTTAAGATTAATATCATCTAAGACCACTTTGCTTTTAAAACGTTTATTAACATGTGTCAGTTCAATCATGCTACACCTCTTTTCGACTGAAAATCAAACCGCCTAGGACCGTAAATGCAACACTTAGAGCCAAAACTGATGCAATGCTGCCCCAATTAGCTGGTTCCAAGTAACCAAACGGTGTTAGCTTTAAAATGAAATTAATGATGTTATTTGGTTGGAGCATATTAATTAACGCCAAAATAGGCAAAACGATTCCCACAATTGCTGCTGTAAAAACACTTAACTTTTCTTGATTAAAGAGGCTTGAAATCAGCATCAATAAGGCTGCTACATACAAGAAAGTAACGAATAACATGGTGATATCGAGCCAAGGCAATTTGAACGTCTGCCGGTAAATCAAGACAAAGCCAATTGAGACGATACTCAATAAAATGAGATAAACGAATATGGCTAAGAATTTAGCCACATAAATCTTGACGCGTGAGACATACGGCACGATAAATCGAATCGTTTGTCGATCCACTTCCCCAGAAACAATTCCGCCAAATAAAGCTCCAGCAATCAATAAGCCAAAGATGAGCAACATCACATCAACAGAACCGAATAACGGTAATTGACTTGGATCAGGGTTCACAACAAAAACTGTCTTATTTTTTGCAATTACATAAGCTAACCCTAGAAAAACAATATAAACAAAAATGTTTTTTTTCGTTTTAAAGGCATCCAAAAAATCTTTTTTAAATATTTGCCACATAGTACTTCTCCACCTCTCATAGCGTGACTTCATTATAACATGTTCAGGTTTGACTTCTATGCGCCATAAAGATGCCTAAAGTCTCCAGCTAAAAAAACGGGACAACTCAAAATTGAGTTATCCCGTTTTTACGTTAATTAACCACGCTTCTTCAATCCGAATCCAACTGCACCCAATTCAGCTAATAGCGCTGCACCGGCAACTGCAAGACCATTTTGTTGGTCTGACCCTGTGTTAGGCAAAGTCTTGGCGTTTGAACCATGGAACTTTTCCATGCGAGTTTGTGCTTGTGTTGAAACAACTGCGTTTGATTGCTTAGTAGCAGTTGAACCAGCATGCTTGGTGTCAGTAGTTGCACCAGTGTTAGCTTCAATCGCTTCATCGGCATCAATATCTTCGTCTTCATCAAGGAGGTCCGTTTCAAAACCATTAATGTATTCTTCGAAATCATCTAACAAATCGTTAAAATCATCATCATCAATATCATACTTCTCAACATAATCAAGAAGGGCATTGTATGCATCGATTGGATCATCATAGAATTCCTTCAAAAATGCATCATACTGTGCATCTGACATATCCAAATCAGGATTCTTCGCCAACAATTGTGTAAGTTTATTATTCAAGTTTTCCAAATAATCTGATGACTTGTTGTACATTGCATCATCATCACGCTTTGCTGCAACAGTTGCCTTTGGTTGAGTAACCTTTGGTGTTACAGTTGCCTTTGGTGCAACTGGCTTTACAGTTGCTTTTGGTGCAACAGTCTTTGGTGCTTCTGTTGTTGCAGTTGCATCAGTCTTTGGTGCTTCTGTTGTTGCAGTTGCATCAGCCTTTGGTGCTTCTGTTGTTGCAGTTGCATCAGCCTTTGGTGCTTCTGTTGTTGCAGTTGCATCGGCCTTTGGTGCTTCTGTTGTTGCAGTTGCATCAGTCTTTGGTGCAGTCTGGTTCAAAACAACAGTGTTACCTGTTGTTGATGTTGTTGCAGGAGCAACTTGTGTTGTTGCTGGTGTTGATACCTTAACATCATCAGCGTGTGCATCAGTTGTACCTTCAGTTGCAACAACTGCAGCAAGTGCAGCTGAGGCAAACAATAATTGCTTTTTAGTCATGATTTTCTCCTAAACCGAATAAATAAATCCATTGCATTAATACTTAAGGTAATTTTAACAAATTGATTGAATAAGTCAATCGTATATGTCAAATTTTACAAACAAAACACAGTCACTTATATAATATTAGTATCCATTAAGTCATTAATTTGCATTCATATTCGCAATATAATCAGATTAGCATCGCTTTTGTTACAAAATGTCACAAAATATAGCTATTAAACTTTAATCTATTTTTCATTCATATTCAATGCTTTGCATAAGTCTGACAAGCTTAACTGTCCTGCCGCTGAGGCTTTAGTTAAACTAGCAAACGTTAATTGCGAGCCATATTGGTAACCAATTGTACGAGAGCGTTGACCAGCCGCGCCCATGCCCATAGTAATTAACGGTTTGTCAGTTCCCAATGAAATCGCTCGCGTTGCAGTTAATAAAGCGTCTGTTTCAGTGCTAGTCTGCACATCTTCCGCAAACTTAACTACATCCACTGGTAGCTTTACAAGCTCTGCCAAAATATTTTGAACATCAGCTTGAGCCGGGCCTAAACAATGTTTTGACCCAATCACGGTCACCTGATTTTGATACGCCAATGTGCGAAGGTCATGCATCACACCCAAATGCGCCACCTCAATATCAATCGCACTAGCACCGTTGGTGATCGCTAATTGGTTCAATTGGCGATACAGGTTTTGATCAAACGCCGTTAAACCACCTTCATCTTGTGTGCGATAGGTTACTAGAACCGGCTTATTAAATTGTCCTAAAAGTTGAGGCATTAATTTAATTAAGTCTGCAAAAAAATGCCAAGCATCGATACGCCATTCTATAACGTCGGCTTGGCATTGGTTAAATTGTGTAATTTGCGCCTGAAACATAGTGGCATCTTCCACTAGTAATGGCACCGCAATCAAAGGTCGCCGTGCTTTTGCTTGAGCAGAACCAATTTGTAACGATTTAGACATGGGGCAACTCCTGTTGAATTTCTGTGACAATCGCTTTTGGTGTGCGATTATCAACCGGCTGCACGAGGCTTGCCACCTCTTGATACTTGGCCAACCGTGCTTGATAAAGTTCCACCACATCACGGAAAGATTTCTCAGATAGAATAGGCCGGGTAACATCCCCCATCAACCGTTCTGCCACAGTACCAAAGTGGGCATCTAAATAAATGACCGGAACTTGCGTTGCTTTTAACAGCTTTAGATTCTCTGGTTGCTCAACAATGCCACCTCCAGTCGCTAAAATGCCCTGCGGTTCAGCTAGCGCTTGTTCTAACACGGCGTGTTCTTGCAAACGAAACGCCATCTCGCCTGCTTGTGCAAAAATTGCACCAGGTGTTTGTTGTGTCTGTTGCTGGATGAGGACATCTGTATCATAAAATGGTATATCCAAAGTTTCTGCCAGTGCTTGACCCACCGTCGTTTTGCCGGCACCCATGAATCCGATTAATATTGCTGTTAACATCACATGCCCTCTCAATCATAATTGTGCCAAGTCGTTGAAGAAAGTTGGATAAGAAATCGCAACTGACTCTGCCCCATCAAGCGTTAATGCGCCCTCTGTCAACAATGCGGCAACTGCTAACATCATCCCAATCCGATGATCGCCGTGACTCCGAACGACTGTTGGTTCCGCAACGTGTAATGGTGTTGGCCCAGTAATACTGAAACCATCTGGCAAGGCCGTCACTTGCGCCCCAAGTCGATTCAATTCTGTCGTCACCGCATCAATGCGGTCCGTCTCTTTAACGCGCAACTCTTCTGCCCCTGTAATTGTGGTGACCCCTTCTGCTTGCGTTGCTGCTAGAACTAGCAAGGGGAGTTCATCAATCACCGCCGGAATATCGTTTTTCGTTACGTCGATACCTCGCAATGATTGCGTCTGCACTAATACATCTCCGATTGGTTCGCCACTTGTTTGGTGCATTTGAACTGGTATATCAGCCCCCATGCGCTTTAGTAACTGAATCAGACCTGTGCGGGTTGGATTTAGACCTATTTCTGATAATGCTAATTGACTGTCAGGAACCAACACCCCAGCAACTAGCCAGAAAGCTGCTGAAGAAAAGTCACCTGGGACCGTCACATCAGCTGGAGATAGGCTTTGCGCCACTGGCACGAGCAATGTGTTGTCCTGTCGTTTTAAAGTCACCCCAAAAGTGGTTAACATGCGTTCAGTGTGGTCTCTGGTCGCAATCGGTTCAGTAATCCGCGTCATTTGATCGGCCTGTAGGCCTGCCAAAATTAACGCACTTTTTACTTGAGCCGATGCGACCGGCAAGGTGTATGTAATGCCGTGTAGTGTCTGATTTGGTGCTAACTGAATCGGTAAGCCTGTGGCAGGTGTCACAGGACGTAAGCCCATTTTTTCGAGTGGTTTTAAGACCCGTCCCATAGGCCGTTTTTGCAGACTCGCATCGCCAATCATATCAATGTGAAATGGCTGTTTTGCAAGAACGCCTAAACTCAATCTTAGCGTGGTACCAGAATTACCAAAGTCAAGTGGTTGGTCAGTGGCTCTTAAATGCGCAACGCCTGGACTCACAATGACCGTGTCTTCACCGCTTGTTTCAATCGTCACGCCTAGTTGTCGGTACACTTGCATTGTCGATTGCACATCGTCAGCCATCAACAAATGGCGAACCTTTGATGTCCCTCTAGCCATGCTTCCCAACATAATCGCACGATGTGAAATACTCTTATCACCAGGAACTTGGATCATTCCTTTTAAATGGCTACGCTTACTTGGTAATTGTTGTTGTGTCATTCTAAAATTCTTTCAATTCGGTACGATACTGGTCTACCTGCGCTTTAAAACGCACCAATTGATCAGCATCAAATTTATCTAGCATTGCTTGTGCTAACGTAATTGCCACCATTGCTTCAGCAATAACAGCTGCTGTAGGTACTGCCGTTGTGTCAGAGCGTTCAATTGAAGCACGATCCGTTTCGTGTGTGGCAATGTTAACACTTTCCATTGGCCGATAAAGCGTTGGAATTGGTTTAACAACCCCTTTCACGACAATTGGCTCCCCAGTCGTCATCCCCCCTTCAAAACCACCTAAATGATTTGAAGTTCGGAAAAAGCCTCGATCAGCTTGCCAGCCAATTTCATCCATCACCTCACTACCAAATGCCTCAGCATTCGCAAAACCACCACCAAATTCAACCCCTTTGAAAGCATTGATGCTGACAATGGCTTGCGCAATGCGACTGTCTAGTTTGGTGTTAGCTGCTACATACGACCCCAATCCAGCTGGTACGCCAGTTGCAATCACTTCGACCGTACCACCCACAGTATTGCGATCACGTTTCGTTTGATCAATCAATTCGCGCATAGCTTGATCAGTTTCAGCATCCAGTGTACGTGTTTCAAATTGTTCGCTTTGTGCTCGCAAAGCAGTTAGGTCCGCGAAATCAGTGAGTTGTTCAAGCGGTGTCCGCACCGGGCCAATATTAACAACAAAGCCATGTACATCAATCCCAACTTCTGCTAATAATGTCTTTGCAACAGCACCCACGGCCACTCGCATGACCGTTTCACGTGCGGAGGAACGTTCCAACACATTACGCAAATCATTCGCATGCCCATACTTCATACCACCCACCAAATCGGCATGACCAGGACGTGGTCGCAATACTTTACGTGTACTGTTTTCCGGTGTCTCTGCAATATTAGGGTCCATAATATCCGCCCAATTATTGTGATCTCGATTATGCACGTTTAGCGTAATTGGTGAACCTAATGTTTGTTGATGCCGCACCCCACCTAAAATAGCCACGGTATCGTGCTCAATTTGCTGACGGGCACCACGTCCATATCCCTTTTGGCGTCGTTGCAACTGTTGATTAATCATGTCCGCCGTCAAAGTTAGTCCAGCTGGGATGCCTTCAATTATTGCCATTTCTTCTGGACCATGGCTTTCACCAGCCGTCATATAGCGCATGTATTAATATCCTTTCACAAATGCTTCTAATTTTCGAACATCTTTTTTCACGATAATCGGTTCACCCACTTGGGCTAGCCCAATGAAATTAATCCGATCATCTGTTCTTTTTTTATCACGTTTCACTAAATCAAAGAATTCGTCTTGTCCAATGTATTCGGAAAAAACGGGTAGGCCAACGGCCAAAAGGCGGCTAGTAATTTGATCACTCACCCCAGCCTGGGTATACCCATCACGTTCCAAACGGTCGGTAATTGCAACCATTCCAATTGAAATCGCTTCCCCATGTCGCAAATCACCATGCGCCATCAACTCAATCGCATGACCAAATGTATGCCCAAAATTAAGGATTTGACGCTGATTGTGATCAAATTCATCTTGGACGACAATATCACGCTTATAGTTTAGTGACGCTTCAATCACCGGTACTAATTTACTCTTCAAATCAGCCACCGATTGAATTGAACCAGTTAATTCAGCAAAGTCGCCTCCCGCTAATAAACTCATCTTAACAGATTCAGCGTAGCCTTCAACAAGATCACGATCAGATAAGGTCGTTAAAAATGCAGGGTCAACTAAGACAAAGTCAGGTTGATAGAACGTCCCCATTACATTCTTCACTTCACCTAAATTAACAGCCGTCTTGCCACCAATACTAGCGTCAACTTGCGCTGTCATCGAGGTTGGTACTTGGATGAGCCCTATTCCGCGCATATAAAGTGAAGCAACCATACCAGCTAGGTCCGTAATAACACCACCACCCAGCGCAATAACGCCATCTGAGCGAGTGAAATGGTCATGACTCATTTGCTTCACAATAGTCTGGACGAGTTCAATACTCTTTGATGCTTCACCTGGTGCCACAACAGCAGTACTAACTGTAAAACCAGCATCGCGTAATTTTTTGACAACGGCTTTCAAATAGATATCCGCCACGTTCATATCGGAAATAACAATCACTTTACGTGGTGACCAAAGCTGACTCACCTTTGTCCCAATCGCATTACTTCCACCATTTTCTAAATCAATTTGATAAGGGTGCTCTTTTACATTCACATCAATCATCTGCATGTGTCTCCTTTACTATCGTTTTAATGGCCTTGGCTTTTTGCATGATGTCTTTTAATTCGTTTGGCGTTAAAGCTTGAGCACCATCTACGAGCGCCTTTTCCGGCTGATCATGAATTTCAATCATTAATCCTTGCGCTCCTGCTGCGACACCTGCCAAAGCTAGCGGCTGAACGAGGCTTCGTTTACCAGCGGCGTGTGATGGATCAACTAATACAGGTAAATGTGTGAGTTGTTGCAGAACCGGTACCGCCGCAACATCAAACGTATTACGCGTATATTTATTATCAAAAGTTCGAATCCCACGTTCAATCAGGAAAACATTAGGATTGCCAGCGGCTAAAATATACTCAGCTGCGTTGAGTAAGTCATCAATGGTTGCTGACATCCCACGCTTTAAACCTACTGGCTTTACCTGCTGTCCCAATTGCTTCAATAAGCTGAAGTTTTGCATGTTACGCGCGCCAACTTGAAAGATATCTGTATAGTGATCAATTAAATCAAAATCACGCGTATCCATAATTTCAGTCATCATATCTAAGCCAAATTGATCTGCTGCCTGACGGTGTTCTTTCAGACCACTTTCACCATATCCTTGAAAACTATATGGATTTGTTCGAGGCTTAAATGAACCCCCACGTAAAATGGTTGCTCCAGTTGCTTTGACCGCTTGAGCCATAGCGTCAATATGTGTTTGGCTTTCGACTGAATCAGGGCCAGCAATTAGCGTGAAATTTTCTCCACCAATTTGACTATGCGCTGTTTGAATTACCGTATCCTCTGGATGCCATTGACGCGAAGCACGTAAGGCCGTTGGCGCAACTGTCATCACTTGTGCTGTTTTTGGTAAAGTGAGTGTTTGTAATACCGCTGAACTCGTTAAACCAAGTTGCGTTTGGTGGTCATAAATAATGTATTCATTTGGAGATTGCGTCTTAAGTTGTGTATAGAGCGCTTCCGCGCTATCGTTATCAGGCATTTTTATGATTATCATTTTGCGCTACTCCCATTTCTTTCATCAGTGTTAACAAATCCGGCTGATATCCGGTCCAACTTTTCTGGCTTAGGCAGCCTTGTCCAACCAACATGGCTAATCCATTGAAATTTTCGCGATGACACTCCTGTGCCAAGCGCATTAACGGTGTCACCATATGATTATATTTTAAATCGATAATATTAACTTGAGCTTGCGTTGCTCGCATTTGTTTCTCCGACAAAATTGTCTGATCATCGTGCATACCAACCGTTGTTGCATCAACAATAACACTCATTTGATTTAATACCGCATCAATTTGCATTAAATCGTCGAGTGGTTGTTCTAATAATGTTTGCGTAACTTTAGCATACTCATCAAAATGATCACTAGGTCGATTTGCCACCGTTAACGTAACATCACTGGGTTTAGCAGCCATAATCGCTCTTGCAGCACCACCACAACCAATTAATAAAACATGCTGTCCGGTCAACACCCCAATTTGATATTGGAGGGCTAACCAAAAACCCTTTCCATCGGTGGTATCGCCGATTAAACGCCCGTGCTTATCCCGGTAAACAGTATTCACCGCCTGGGTCTTCTGCGCTAATGGCGTTACTTCGTCTAGTTTTGCCATAATGGCTTGTTTATATGGCGTTGTGACATTCGCACCATTTAAATCAGCTAATATGGGCTGAATCGCAACGTCAAAATCAGTCGGATTAATATCATATAAGGCATAGTTAGCCGCCACATGCGCCTTTGCAAATGCTAAATTTTGCAATCTTGGTGATAAAGAATGTGCAATTTGCGACCCAATTAAACCGTATTGTTGCATGACGCTCTATGCCTACTCTCTTCTTTAGTGTAAGTACTATTATAACAAATTCACCGACAATAATAAAAAAGCATTCAACGGTTTACCGCTGAATGCTTTTTTAAAAGAACGTCCCAATCCCAAAATGAATCGCAATAGTGATTAACCCCAACACGATATTGCGAATAATTGCTCGCCCAGGTAAACCGTGTCCTAAACGTGCACTTAACCAACCCGTCAATCCAACTGCAACAACAGTTGCCAAAATAGTCATCGGATATTTTAGAGGTAAAGGACTCAACCACATCGCCACAAGTGGAAAAACGCCACCTGCAGCTGCACTAAATAGTGACGAAAACGCCGCTTCTACAGGGCTAACGTAGTGTCCCAACTTAATATTGTATTTACATTGGAGAATAGTTTCTAATGGTGCTTTCTGCATTAAATCGGTAGCGATGGCGGCCGCAGTCTGCTTCGTGACACCACGATTAACAAAAAATTGGCTAATATCGTTGGCGACTGCGTCAGGATTTTGCGCCAAACGATCTTTTTCGCGAGCCACAACCACTTTTTCTGAATCAGACTGCGCACTCACTGATGCGTATTCACCTGAAGCCATAGATAGCGCACAGGCAAACAAGTCAGCCACCGCCGCAACCATAATTGTAAATTGATTAGTCGTCGCAGCACCTACAGAAAAAATGACACCAACCACGGTTAAAATACCATCATTTGACCCCAAAACACCTGCGCGAACTGCATTCAATTTCTCTTCCATTGTCATCTGCGTATTCTTTTTCATTGTTGTTCACCCCTATCGTCCCATCAAACGACCAATTAAGAACGTTACTAGCATTGTAAACATCCCCGCAACAACATTGCGTAACGTTCCTTTCCAACGGTCCACGCCAGAAAACTGTGCCGCTGTATATCCCGTGATTGCCAGTGCCATCACAACAGCGATCGCCGTACCCTGAATACGCCATTTAGGAAGTAGCAACCAGATTGAAAGCATTGGTAAAACAGACCCCAATGGAAATGAAAGCATTGATGCCACAGCCGCTCCCATTGCCGAAACTTCATGGTGCAACGTAAAGCCGTGTCGTTCACGAACAGTGGTCCCCAACGCATCTTGATCCATCATTTCTTGTGTTGCTTGGTTTGCTAACGCTGGTTCAATACCTAATTTTTCATACCTATCAGCGACAAAATCAAATTCCTGCTGATACCGCGTTGCTAGGGCGTGTGCTTGTTCTTGTTCAGCTCGAATTTGTGCATCATTTTGTGAATGTACCGAGACATACTCACCCATCGCCATTGACACAGTTCCAGCTAGAGCTCCGCCAAAACCAGCAATTAAAATGGCAAAAGTATTTGCAGTTGCCCCCGCAACCCCAATCACAATCCCGGAAATCGATAAAATGCCGTCGTTTGCCCCCATTACAGCAGCCCGCATGATATTGTTACGTTGTGCTAAATCTAGTTTTCCCATCACAATTCCCTCCCGTCTAACTTAGAATCATTATAATTTAGAATGATTCTAAAGTCAAATGCGTACAAAAAAAGAACCAGCAAAACTGATTCTTTTTAACTACATTAAATTATTTTTTGCGGCAATTTTAAGGACCGGAATACCAATCAACGGCACAATAATCGCGCCAGCAATAATTTCAAAAATACCATTCGTTCCAGCAATTGTGGTTATCAACCAATTAGCCAATCCCGTGTGTGGAATCCCTGTAAATGAGGTGTTCATCACTTTAAAACTAATCCAAGTAATTGTAAGCACCAACGCTGTATTGACGAAAGCAGACATGGCACCTAACCCCACCAAATACCAACGTTGTTGGTGCCATTTTTTATTTTTAACATAGTGCCAATACAGAAATCCGATAATTAATCCAACTGCCATCCGTGGAATAAAAGCCGTGAATGGATTTCGAAACATTAATGCTCCGATACTTGGGACAGAAGTCCAAGCGTGCCAGCAAGAATAAGCGGCCCATACCGCACCCAATAGTGCACCCGTTTTCGGCCCTAATACCATAGCCCCAATCGCAACAGTAAAGGTAATAATGGTGACTGAAGCTCCTAGAAAGAACGCACCAATAGGTAGCGTTCCCAACCAAGGAACTAAAGATTGCACCAAAATAATCGCGATGAATAATGCCGTCAGTACTAACCGGCGACTTTTTTGTGAATGTGCATTCATAGTCGTCTAACGCTCCATTGTTTCATTTCTTCTAGTTGTTAAGTAAGCTTGCATACGCTCAATTGCAGTATGCAAGGTTTCATCAGAAGCTGCATACGAAATGCGGATATAGTCTTTAGTAGCTGATGAGAAGGATTCACCTGGAATAACTGCGACCTTACCATTGAAAGCAAGATCCTTGGCAAATGCATAGCCATCATCCCCCATATCCAAAGGAATCTTGGCAAAGATATAGAATGCGCCAGTTGGCTTATCAAGGATGAATCCCATCTTCTCCAATTCTGGAACTAACCAATCACGGCGACGCTTATAGATGGCTTTCATTTCATTTGGCGCATCCTTGGCATCAGTCAAGGCAGTGGCAGCCCCATCCTGAATAACCTTTGGCAAGGCAAAAGTAAGGGTCTCGTGTACTTTCTGCGCTTCTTCAATCAACGTCTTTTCACCAAAAATAAAGCCAATTCGATATCCTGTCATGGCATGTGATTTAGACAAACCATTTAGTACAATTGTTTGTTCCGGAATTAAGGTTGCCAATGAAATATGTGCTTGATCATAAGTTAGTTCTGAATAAATTTCGTCGGAAATCACCCACAACTTATGCTTTTTAAAGACAGCCGCCAATGCCTCCAATTCTTCGAGGGAATAGGTGACCCCCGTTGGATTGTTCGGGTAATTTAACAAAATTGCCTTAACTGGCACGTCAGCATTAGCAATAGCTGTCTCCACACTCTCAGGTGTCACCTTGAAATCATCTGGACGTGTGTTAATTGAGACCAATTTACCATGCGCCAAATCTAGTGCAGGATAATAAGCTGAATATACTGGCTCTGGCATAATTAAACCATCCCCTGGATTTAGCAACGTCATGAAGACTGCATTAATCCCTTCAGAAACCCCTTGCGTAACAATGACATTATCGATGTCAGTATAAGGTACGTCGTATTTTTCTTTGAAATAGTCAAGCGCAGCTTGCCGTAGTTCTGGTTCACCCTGTGAAATCGCATAGTGTGAGTTATTTTCATTAATAGATTGGATCATGCGATCCTTAATCCGTTGATCAACATTAAATCCTGGCTCTCCAAAAGTCAGGCGAATTAAATCTGGAATCCCGCTAACTAATTTCTGAAAATCAGTTAACTTATCTTCTGTCATATTCATGACCGTATCACTTAATGGTTGTACAAATTCTGCATTACTCATCTCAAGCCCCTTAATGTTAAAATTTCATGTGATTATTATATCACGTCCGGTGCTGCCCTCGGTCTGTTTCCATGATTATTACTCGAATTTAAAGCATTTTTAAATTGCGCATATTTTCACATGCTATTGTCTAAAAAAGCCCAGCACAGCTGGGCTTCTCGATTATGCTTGTAATTTTTTAGCCATGTAGGCTTGAATGCGACGCATTGACTCTTCTAAGTCTTCTGTTGAAGCAGCGTATGATAAACGAATGTTACCTTCACCACCCTCACCAAAGATTGAACCAGGTGCAACGCCAACCAAAGCCTCCTTCGCCAAATCTCGAACAAAGGCCATATCATCCATACCAATTGCTTCAGGAATCTTGGCAAAAATGTAGAACGCTCCACTTGGGCGAGCAACTGTAAAGCCAGCTGCCTCGAGCCCACTTTGAACGATGTCCCGACGTGCTTGGTAAGCATCGCGCATTTCTTCAGCATCCTGCAAACCATTGTTCAAGGCCTCAGCTGCCGCCGCCATCATTGGTCCTGGTGCAGTAGTTACCAAGAATTGGTGCATCTTAGTAACGTGTTGCATCAAGGCCTGTGGTCCAGCCACGTACCCAACACGATAACCTGTCATCGCGTGTGACTTTGAAAGGCCACTGACCAAAATTGTTTGTTCAGGTAGGAGCTTTGACATTGTTGTGTGCGGTCCATCAAAGCAAAGCTCTGCATAAATTTCATCCGAAATCACAACCATATCACGTTGACCCAAAAGTTCTGCCAAGGCAGAAACCTCTGCTTCATCGTAAGTTACACCAGTTGGATTAGAAGGATAGTTGATTAAGATTCCCTTAGCATCCGGGTTAGCCTCTAAAACAGGCGCCAACTTTTCAGGGGTTAAGCGATAGTCTGGAGCTGTACTCAAACCAACAATTTCAAGTCCCAAAATTTTAGCAATCGCATCATACATTGGGAATGATGGTGTTGGAATAATAATTTTTTCACCAGGATTGAACAATCCACTCATCGTGGCAAACAAAGCTTCAGAAGCGCCAACCGTTACGGCAATTTCATTGTTTGGATCATAGCGTGGTGCTTGAAAGCGATTGACCAAGTAATTGCTAATTGCTTCACGTAATTCAAGATGACCAGCAGGTTGTGCATAGTGTGAATCATCATTATCGATATCACGCTTAGCTGCTTGTTTGATATGTTCAGGAACGGCAAAATCAGGTTCCCCTAAAGTTAACTTAATCAACCCAGCAATTTCTGAAAATTCTGCATCAATCACACGAATGGGTGAAGGCAGTACAGTTGCAAGTTGTTGGTTATGTTGATTGGCTAAACTTGGTTTTACTTCTGGCATGTTTTAACTCCTTTTGACTCACAGGTCATATGGCATATCTCACCGGATATTGGACAACAACACATAGGAAAATCCCTATCTATTTTTTTCTGATTAACTAATAGTATACACATTTTCAGGTAATTTGGCGCAATTTTTATTAAAATCAATTACACTTTATACCATTTTATTAAAATAAAGTTTTGGCATAGTCACGAATTGCTGGTTCATAGCCAGCTCCTCGGACGGATGGGTCTCCATCCAGTAAGTCATGGATTTTACCACCATGATTGGCGTAATTCAATGATTCTGTGTTTGCAATCTGCTGAAGCTCATCAATCGTATACGATCCCCGCTGCATATTAAAACGGACTGATCCGTCATCTTGCAAAACTTGATGCGCTTCAAGTGCATTCCACATTGAAACGAGTTGATCATGCTTATCTAAAATAAATTCCGCATGATAATCATGGGTAACAATTTTCAAATTTGAAGCATCCTCAACCCCACGGTTATGGTAACGTGCATCTGGATAACGAACTTGTCGATGCAAGAACTTTTGCGACGACAGCTTCAATCCTACACGCGTTACATTTTGTGTCCGAACGAAATCAATCATTGGCTTACCTAAATAATAACGTAATTGGTGATCAACAATATCGTTGAGCATCGTCATTGATGGTTGGCCAAAGAAACGCTTAGTCCGTGTTTGGTACTTAGCATACATTAGACGTGACACCCGATTAGTAAATTCAATGTAAGTCCGTAACTGCTGCATCTCACCAATATACAAATAGTACAAAGTTGGCGTGGCACCCCGTTCTGACCAAAAACCAAGTCGTGTCATTTGGACAAAATTTTCTGCACTTGGTTCGAGTCCCATCACTTTTTCAAGCATCGCGATACGCGCTTGGGCATTTTCTTGACTTGGTCGGAAATCAGCCATTAGCATTTCAGTGAATAATTCAGAACCAACGCGATGCGCATCAAACCAAAGTCGCATTTGCGTGGCATTTTGATCGAATGAGTGCGTTGCAAGGAGGCGCTCAACATGTGCTTGGTACTGCTTTATCGCCGCAGCTGACCAACCATCTCGTGCTAACTGATTGACTTGTTCTTCCAGTGTCAAAAGCGGAAACCGTTGGTCTGCTTGGCGAAAAGTTGATCCAGTTTTCATTAATCCTAACCTCCTTGATATTTTTATACCTGCAAGGGCCGCGTTGAGTCACGCTCAACGAGTGACACATCTACCGCTATTTTTTGACGATCCAAACGATGATCTGCAATTCGAGCCATTAACACATCCAACGCTGTTTTGGCAACGATATCAACCGGTTGGTGAATCGTTGTTAAACTTGGCTGGTAAAAAGCCGCATAATCAGTATCATCATAGCCAATGACTGACATATCATCTGGTACATGCCACCCTAATTTTGACAAACCTGAAATCACACCAATGGCTAATTCATCATTTAGCGCAAAAGTAGCCGTAGCATGTGAAATTGACACAGCCATGGCTGCCGCTTGCCCTGATTGTTTTGACATATTATGGGTCGTTATCTCGCTCACCTTTACGCCTGCTTCCTCCATGGTTGCTTTAAATGACCCGGCGCGATAGAACAAATTGTCTGTAAAGACTTGATTACCTAATAAGGCAACCCGCTTATGGCCCTCTGCAATCAAGTGTTCCGCTGCTAAGCGCCCTCCCGCTTGGTCTTTGGTATAAACAACGTCAGCTAATTCCAAATCATCATGATTTTCGGTCACAACCATAGCAATCCCACGCTGCTTTAATAAATCAGCAATTCGATTGGGATCAGCCAATTGACTTACGACAATAACGCCACTCACACCAGCTTCAATCATGCGTTCAACAGCAGCATCAGCTTGCTTTTGTTCCCCTGACATAATTGATAACGACATGTTCTCTGGTAATAAGTTTTGCAAATGTTGAACAAAGGCTCCGAAATACGGTAAAGCCAACGTCGGCACGACCACGCCAATCAACATGTAGTGACTCTTTTTTAAACTACGTGCGCTAATATTTGGCACATACCCGACTTCATCACGGGCTGCAAAAACCTTTTCACGTGTCGCCTCTGAAAAGCGGTCCCCTTTATTGTTTAGAATTTGTGATACCGTCGCAATCGAAACATCTGCAAGTCGTGCGACATCTTTGATGGATGCTTTTTTCATTCTGTTCTCCTAGTCTACAACTGTAATACCCGTCGCTCCAATCGGCAATTGTATAAATTGACCGGGTAAGTCCACATAATCTAATACATCGATAAGATCTTGCACTTTTTCGGGCGCAACCAATGTTGCAATTGCTGGTCCTTGCTCAAGCAAAACGGTGCCATAGATATCTAAGGCGTGTGAAGCCTGTCGAATCGCAGTTAGCGCCGCATTATCTGTAGCAGCTGGCTGTTGCAAAAGGTCGGTTTCCATAAGTTGTCCGGCCAATTCACGTTGTTGATTTTGCCATGCGGCCATTAACATATTTCCACTTGCATTCACTGCAACTGCATCTGCATAAGCAACTGCCGCATCGTTTTGTGGTGCCATTGTGGCTTCTGGTAAATAAAGCAAAACGGTATATGACGGACAAATAAAGCCACTCGCATACACATCCCCATGCTGTAAATAACTGACAGTTGGTTGTCCTAACAAAGCAGCTGCCACATGTGCTGGTTGTTGAGCAGTTCGAGCTGCTAACGTTAACTTTGTGAAATCATCTAGACCTAATTGGCCAAGTTGATTGGCTAATTCAATACCGGCTAAAATTAAGGCATCTTGAACCCCAAGATATTGCTTAGTAGGAATCGTACTCGTAATTGTCACAGCATGTGGTGTTAGCTGGGGGGCTAAGTTGGTCGCAATTTGCACAACATAGTTCCGTTCGTCAGTAGCTACCGTAGCCGCAAAGGGATGCTGCACCTGCCATTGCTCAGTTGGTGCACCAACTTCAATCGTTAGGCCTGCTTCAAGTGGAAATCCGATGGATTGCATCCCTGGGCCAAAGTTGGCTAAGGTTGCTGGAATAAAAATTTTCATCACGTACCCCAATCTTTTGCTTAACCCCATTTTCATGCGGTTAGTTCGCGTAATATTTAAATTTTACCACGTTTTACTAAAATGTTTTACTAATTCACGTAAAAAATTTAAACATTAACTTCTTTTTAAGGTGTGCTATACTTTAAGAGTTGTTTAGTCGTACAGGGTAGGTTTTAATGCGTCAAGTGTTGGGGAAACGGAATGTGATCCCCAAACGAAGGTTTAACCGCGATATTATTACCACATTCACTGTTACCAGTGAAACCCTCCATCATAAAGGAGGTGTTTTCAAAATGAAAACATTAAAGAACTATTTTCCCCGCTTGGATACCAAGCAAGTCGCTTTGTTGGGTCTTTTAGCAGCATTATTGCTGATTCTAAGCCGCTTTACTTTTGGACCAGATTGGCTTAAGTTTGGCTTCTCTTTCATTGCGTCAGGTCTTATCGCTAAATGGTACGGTCCGATTTGGGGCGCTTTTGTCGCTTTCATTTGCGACTTCATTGGGGCGACAATTTTGACCAGTGGCCAGCCTTATTTTCCTGGTTTCGCCTTATCAGCGATTGTTGGTGCCTTAATTTATGGATTCTCATTCTATAATCGGGACCACTTAAGTTGGACTCGCGTGATTGTGACAACTGCGATTGTCCTTGTCGTTGTCAACTTATGCTTAAACACGATTTGGGTCATTACCTTGCAAAATGCTTGGCATAACTCTGGCATGCTTAAGACAATGGTTTCTACACGAGCATTGAAGCAACTTGTTTTCTGGCCAATTCAATCAATTTTGCTATACGTCATCTTAAATAATAAGCAATTAGATCGTTTACGCGCCGATATCTTCGCCCGTTAATAAAAATTAAAAAATCCCGTTCCTGGTTTTAATCAGGTGCGGGATTTTTTTCGTTTAAAACTTAACTTTTGTTTTTAGACCGCAGGCCAAGACTGCGCATCAATTAGTTGTAGATGGTTGTCCAACAGGCCGCTTTGCCCTGATAAGACGAGATTATAGTTTACATCACGCGTTAATGTCATCGCAGGATCAAGTTGCTCTATGGCGTAGCCTTTAATCGCAACAGTTCCAAGATTACTCGTCAGTGATGCATCGAATTCATTCGTAATTTGATCTGGCCGTGCCAATACCAATTGAAAAGCTGTGTTCAATGAACAAATACCCTGCTTAGAAAAAGGACCAACTCCATCATCAAAATCAAGAACAAGTCTTGTGTCCTCGCGCATTTTTTCATGAATCATTTCAACAACCGTTTCACTAATCGTCAACTGCATGTTATCCCCCTCCACTGTTAACTTACTACAAGTAAGTATACCGTATTTTTGAACACAAAAAAAGACATTCTCGTACAACAAGAATGCCCTCCATTTAATTACTTATCTTGAACATCGACCAAAACAACGTGATCATCCAAAGTACCACCGTCACCCTTAAGTGAAAGGTTCAAGTACTTATCAACATCAAGCGTCATATTTGGATCCATTTGATCTTCTGAGTAACCCTTAACATAGACATCGCCTAAGTTACTCTCAATTGTATCGTTGAAATCTTTTGTAATTTGGTCAGGACGTGCCAGAACAAGGTGGAAAGCCAAATCTAATGTACATGTGGCTTCATCTGAAAAAGGACCAACCCCATCATCAAAATCTAGTACAATCTTTGTATCATCCTTCAAGTGCTTTTGCACCATTGTCTTTGCTGCATCTGTAAATGTTAACTTCATTGTTCCTACCTCCTATTACCTTAACGTTTCTTCATGTACTTACTATATACAAGAAACCATAAACGTCTCTTAAACGCTGATACATCAACATCAAAACTACAAGTATTGCCAACACAACACAATGCGCAACACAATACACCGTATAACATCAGTTGTCATTACTTAATATTTCACTAAACTTATCCGCAACTTCTCGCTTGGCTTTGGGTGTTACATCAGCATATATATTTGCTGTCACAGTTATATCTTTGTGCCCTAATCTGTCCGCAACTTTCTTCAATTCCACCCCATTGGACAATAGTAGACTTGCATGCGTATGTCTGAATCCATGAATGTTTAAATAAGGTAATTGTTCATCATGGTGCTTATTATACCAATTTATGTAACCTCTCAAGTTACTTGAAATTAGGGAGTCTTTATAATAAATATCTTTATACGGCTGGAAAGCATATTTATGTGAAAATATTAAATCGTCTGCTTGTAAATGGTCACCGTACTCATGTACACGCACATTTTCCTGATTGTAAAAGGCTTTAAGCGTACTTAGTGTCTTCTGGTCAACTTCAACAACTTTAAAGTCATCCCCATTTTTTAAGCCATCTAAATACTCTGAACGACCTCCACCATTAATATGCGAGACACGTCCGCCAAAGGTTATTCGTTGCTCATTATAATCTATATCAGACCAATGTAATCCGATTACCTCGCCAAATCTTGCACCGGTATGGATTAATAATGTAAAAAGCGTTATTAAATCAAGATGTTTACGACCCCAATACTCATTCATACCACTTTCAAATAAATTCACTTGGTGCTCATCATAATACTTCGTCTTTCGCTTAGGTGCTTTTTTAGCCTTCACCATTTGGATGTGATCCATTGGATTATCATCGCAAGCAATTTCATCGTTATCTACTGCCCATTTCAGCATCATCTTAGCGTAACTTAGTATTTCTTTAGACGAAGCATATTGGGGGATAAATTTATTAACGCGTTGTTGTACGTCTCTTCTGGTCATGCGGTCTAAGTAAATGCCACCAAATAGACTAGGTTTGAGCAAGTAGTGTTCAAAGAAATATCTAGTCTTGCCAATTGTCGCATTTGTTCGCCCTTGGCGCTTATAAATATCAAACCATTCTTCATATGCTTCATCGAAAGTCATATGTCGTTGCTCCCTCGCCTTATCCCATTCAGGTACTAACTCACCAGTTTCAACATCAGTGATTAACTGTGCTTCCTTTAGGCGTGCCTCTCGCATGGTTTCACACGTCACATACTTAGTTTTACGTTTGCCTGTTATTTTGTCATATCCTACATACACTCGTACCTGATACTTGCCGTTCTTCTTTTTCGTAATTGCCATATCTCTATGTTCCTTTCATGGCCTACCAAGCTATGTATTCCAATTAAATGGATCGGATAAGATATTTTAATCACGATAAAGTGACAGTTAGTATTTAAGTATTCGGGGATGTAAATGGACAAATCGGACACCCTAAAGAATAAGTTTATTTGGGGATGTATCCCGACATTTCCGACACCCTAAAAAAGGATAGTATTATCAAACATTTTTAGAGCATTACAGTGGCTTAATTAAAGGCACCACGATACAAAAAAGTACAACACCTAGCGCGAAATAAGTATAGTTAACTTTCTTATCATCGGTCGTTGAATACCCTTTATACATCGATATAAGGCCTAGCACAATCAAAACAAATGCAAGTGTGAGTTTCATAAAATACGCTCCTTGTTTCCGGACGTCTTGAACGCCCTAAAGTCATACACACGTCTTAAAGCGTTCCCTCTTCTCAATGAAATCCAGTAATAATTTCAGGAATCATTAGAGACAACATAATAATCGCGACTATCCCCAAAAGACCAAGCGTAATTTGTTGAATTTTTGTCAGACTATTAAATGACCTCATAAATACAAACAAAACGAACAAACTCAATATTGACTCAATTAGCGCTACCATTCCTAACATGTTCTTTCCTCCATTAAATTAAAGCATTCTTTTTTATCTGACATTTCTGACACCCTAAAGTAAGTGGTCCCTCCTACACTTTACTACATCACCACAAAACGCCACCATGTTCAACCTTTAAAAGTGCCTTTATATCAACGATTAAGCATGCAATAGCGTACCGTCATATTATAAAGGCTGATATATCAACGTTTATAGCCTTATGATTCGTTAATTTTACGCTAAAAAGCCGACAAACAACTGCACCTTTTCAAATTAAAATGCCTTTATATCAATGTTTAGCGTCCTATATCCCCCCCTTAGAAAAAAGTTTTCAAAATTGGGAATTTTTACGAGCAGGCGAACTGTGTGCGCTCCTTGCATACGACAACCATAGGGGGCATTAAATTATTTTTGACTCTTCTGTCAATCAATAGCTCTCAACGTAGCGCTGGCATTGTCAACCCCGTTTCAAACACGTAAACATGATCACACCAACGATACAGTCATCCCCCATAGTGGACAAAACAACACATTTACAGCCGTATCTCAAAGTACACTTGCCGTACACAGAGATAAGTGTATGTTCGACACTGTCTCCAAAAAAGGTTGTATTTATCAACGTAAACATTTAAGCACTATGCTTCTCTTTCAACTCTTGTTTCTTTTAAATACAAGTCGACGTGATGTGTCGCGTCCATTACCATCGCTATCTTATCTTTATCTGTTTCTACTGAACTCGTATCCCACGTAGGTACTGGCAAATTTACCACCATCCCGTGTTCGTTCATGAATTCCACAAAATTAATTGTTAATCGATTAATCATTTCAAATTGAGCTAGCGCTTGTTCATCAGACAGTTCGTTTTTAAAAACCACCTTTTTTTTCTTAAACATCTAAAATACTCCCCTTTTTAAAATATATATTACATTTGTACATTCTCCCTTGCGACTTATAACTATTAGTACAAGTGTAGTTTCGCCTACGCTTGTACCTGAAAGTACGACCGTCCAATTAACAACTGTAATTATAAGTACGCTTGTTCATGGGTGTACCTCCAAGTACACCCATAACCTAGTCACTTATAAGGGAACTGGTTACCCCCGTACCTGTAAGTACGCTGGTCGCTCCAACAGTTACACTTCTAAGTGATACCGTCGTTACAACTGTTGACGGTTGTCCTGATATGGACAACTAGGTAAAGCCAAAACTGGACTGGCTAATCTGTGGTCACTCACAGTGACCCCTGCCATACCGTTTCAGTACTTCAGCTAATTATGCCCAATTGTGGGCACATTAATCTCGAGGCTCAAATCTGCGCCACCAAATAGATAGGTCTACGCAATTTTGCGCATACCCAATAAATATATAACCGAGGTCGTGAATTGCGACCACCTTTACTTGCCGACCTGTCTTATTGATTGGTCGGCTTTTTCTTTTCCTCAATTATGGGTAAAAGGTTTTTCGCCAGAATTGGCGAAAAGGTACTAACAAATCGTTACCTCCTTATGGTCGCTCACAGTGACCCTAATAACGTAATAACTCCGTCGGGTCATCATAAACAGCATCCATCACCATTTGGTTGTACCATGTAGGCAAATTAAACAGCTCTACCATTTTAGTCCAGTCTCGGGCCTCGTTCGGCAAATCTGAATACATAATACTAGCAAACATTTTAATAGCTCCTTCATTGGCAGAGCGCTCTTCTTGTCTCTTACACAATAGCGAATACTCATAAACTTCAACACTAAGAGGGTCAGCTTCTTCATAATGTTTCAATTCATGCCCTTTACGATAAACAATTGGTTGGTCAACATTTGAATTGGTGTTGATTATCATCATTTTCCTTGCAGGGATAATTAGATCAGGGTCATCTTCGGGGCCATTTATATACTCAATACTAATGCCTGCATTAAAGATTTTGTTATCAACAACATCTTCCAAATCTTTTAATTGCTGTTTTTTCAATTTTTCAAAATATTCTTCATTCATATAAGAACCCTTATTTTAAATTCTGTAAGATGTCTAGAATCATTCGTTTATATTCATCAGACAATTCTTTACCACCAAAACGCAAAGAGGCACCTTCGCCACGTAGGGCTTCTTCTAGTTCAACAGAATTCATATCTTGTGGATTCTTTTTAGCTGGTCGCTTCTCGTCCGTGTTACCAAGCAAATAGTCCACTGAAACGTTTAAGACGTCCGCGACCTTTTGGGCATTTTCAAGCTTAGGGCTTGATTTTTTCCAATTATAAAGCGACTTAGGCGACAACCCAGCCAAATCTTCGACTTGGCGTAACGTGTAACCTTGATTCTGTGCTACTTCTTTCGTTCTTTCAAAAATAGACATATTCATCCCCAATTATTAATAAAATCATAAGACATATAATTATGACCTTTTTTGCACTTTACAGACATTAATTTATGACTTAGGATATTCATTGTTAAGTAATCAGCGAAAACAAAAAAACTGACATTAACACATATTATATATGCCTACCAAGCTATAAATAGGGTTATATCAGCGTTTTTGAACGCTTCTTTATGTATGCAATTATAGTCATAAACTTATGCATTGTCAATTCGCATTTAGTTAAAAGGAGATAAACAAATGCCTCAACATCAGCCACGGCAACTAACACCAATAGAGAACGAGCGGTGCTCAACCGTCCGTGCCAATATGGAACGCGCCACAATCTCTTACGGCGATTTAGCTGAACACTTCAATATTTCTAAAACAACCATCACGTTCGTATTAACAGGGCGTTATTCAGAGGAGTTAACCGATACGTGGCTCACACAGTTTGGGTTTTACCTATCTAAACAGTTAGGCGTTCGATACATTCAACCCTATTTCAATGACCTTGATTGAGGGGATGCAAAAAAGCGCCACCTCAATTAAGAGATGACGCTTATCGACAACGTATTTATTATATCACGAACTGGTATCGCGGTATCAATTCAAATTGGAAACCATCAGTCTATTATTCCCGTTAGAATCCGACCAGATTTAACTTGTCCCAAGCATGACGTTAAACCGCTAATACACACGACTCTATACATTGTTACCCGCTGTTAATCAGTTCAGGCATGGATAAACCAGCCCAAGGAGGCATTTATATGACTTACAAGTTACAAGACAGTTCAGAAGAAACAGCAAGCGTTCAAGTAACGGACACATACGGCATTCTACCTATCGTTAACGAGTTGCTCGTTGCCCTGACTTATGAAGACGCAGATAGTGATCATGTTATAGACATGCTGGCACAATTTGAATTACAAGCCATTGACCTGTCGCGTTCATTAGGTGGCGACTTAACCAATTCATTCAATGAACACTTGGAACTGCAGGAACGATTAGAGCAACAAAAAACTGAATTCCATTGGAACCGTGTTGAAGATAGTTTTATTGAGGCACTCGACCCAACACTTGATCAGCTTAATTGTGAAGCTCAATTGAAAGAGCATGACGCTGATAAAATCCGCGAATTAATTGAACTCATTGACGACGCACTAGCCACCTATAAGGACACGTATGGGGATGGGCAAGATGACGCGCTACTCAGCCAAATCAATGACAATCTGACCTTACTAAGCCGTGCTTTAGACAATCCTAACAAGCTAGGTGTCGCTCGAACCTACAATGGGAGTACTACTAAAATCCGCAAAGCAACACTACATGATCTTACAGAGAATATTTCTGAAGACATTGGATTTTTAACGCACGCTGAATAAACAAAAAGCGACCTAGGCGAACAAACCTAGACCGCTTATACATACCTCCCACAGAGGCATTGACCAGCTATGAAAGGAACATATTTATATGACATCTAACATTATAACACTACATGGTGCCATGGTGGCAAATCAAACACACACTGCGCAACTTGCTGACGTATCCATTATGACCATCCGTAATTGGACGAAGCAAGGCAAGTTACACCCGCATATCGAGGGAGGGACAAAACTTTATGATTTAGATGAACTGGCCTCGTTAATTCGACCACGCAATCCACACAGCCGTAAGAGCTATCTTATCGCTGACATCCCCGACTATGAGAACTTTATTACCCATATTGTTGAAGATGTAGCGCAACGGGTCAAAGATAGCCTGCTATCAGATAACGTAGCGTTATCTAAAGAACAAACGAACACCATTATTATGGACGCCGTCAAGAAAGGACTCAACGCATGACTGAAATACCTAAACATAACCCTTTATTACTAGCTGAATTACTTGAAACAGCCATTAACCCCGACTCTGACAAACTTGTTTTAGCCACACTTAGAAATTGCACCGTTATTGATAATGCCGATCTAACTGATGAACAAAAAATTAGGGCTTTTAAAACGGTGTTGTCAATGCTCATTCAAATCTATTAAGGAGATTTAACTATGTATGTATCAATATTTGAGCTCACACAGAGCACACTCGTCTTTTTAAACTCTAATACAGCTATTTACTCGCCTAACCTATACGCAACCGCTAAACGCTTTTTAAATCGTTTAACTAGTCTTAACCGTAACAGCCTATCAATGCCGGAAATTTATAACCTATTCTTTGAAAGTACCGTGCTCCCTTGGCACAAAACACAAACCACCCAACAACTCATGACATTCATTTTAGGAGGTGTCGACTATGCCTAAACTAAGTAAATTACAACAAGCCGTTTATGATCTACTGCCTAAAGGTGCCGAACGGCCACGCCCACAAAGCGAAATCGTCTACCTAATTGAACAAAGTGAAAACATTCCTGCCACACCCCGCTTAATTAGCCAGATTGTTAATGACTTAATCATTAAGCACCATATCCCAATTGGCTCAAGTCGTAGTGAACCCACTGGCTACTACTTAATTGAAACCGCCGAAGAATTACAAAGTGCTGTTCGCCCACTTAGCCGACAAGCTAACGCCGAATTGAAGCGTGTGGATACCTTGCTACAAATTGACCTAACCGAATTTTGGGCAAAAGAAAAGACCGATGTGTGAAACGGAAGTAACTCACATCAGCCTATTATCCCATTGTTAGCTCCGACCAAGGTACTAACAACTTACTCACTAAGAAATTCACCAATAACTAAGGAGCTTCTTTATTATGACCGAAAACACACAAAATCGCAACACTATTCATTCCACAACACGCATTAATGCAACAAATGTATATCTCAATTTATATCTTCATCCTTGGAACGACGCCAGAATTGGATACTATATGCATTCACTAATCACAGCAACTCTTATTTTTGAAAATGATAACAATGAGTCATTAAAACGTATGGTAAACATCTTGAATAATCAACTAGAGCAACCGCTGACCATTGAAGAACAAGACTATAGCCTAGAGCTTACTAAGCGTTGCCTTCGTGAGGGGCGTCTATGATTTATACCACACAGGGCGTCATGCAACGCCAGTATGCGCAACTAGATGGGGATGATTGGCAACATTTGCTCAAATCTGTACAACACCCTCAATGGCTACAAGCTAGCAACGAACAAATTGAAAGCTATAAGCACACTAATGCACCGTATGTGGTCTATGGAACGAGTACAGGCTTAGATCGTGGTCAAAGCGAAATCACGGCACGTTCAATTTTGTTCATTGATGTAGATGACAATGGCAAAGACTACCAAACAGAGGCGCACCACATTGACGCCTTTTTGAATAGTTTTACAGTCAACCATGTTATCTATCCAACTATCAGCAACGGTATTAAACCCAGTGAACGTTTGCGAGTAGCCATCCCTTTAGATGTTGAATTAGACGCTGAAGCATATAGCCAAGTCTGGCAAGTGCTTACGCACTACATGCACCTAAATGCTGACCCTGCTGGGGCACAGAAAGCCTTTAAACAGTTACAAGGGCTTTATGTATACACAACGCAAAACGCTCACAACGAGCCCATTATCGAGGCTGATGGCAAGCCTTTAGATACTGCTTTCTTTTTGAGTAAGTACGAAAATCTGTCGCGCACTACCTCAGCCAGTCGACGCACAACTGGCGTCCCCACAACTGGCAATATTCCCAAGTGGGCAATGAACAACCGTAAAATCATTAACGCCTTACTTGATCCCGAAACACATTACTCGGACTTTGGTGGTTGGGACAATATGTTGACGAGTATCGGCGGTTGGGTCTTTAAAAGCACACAGGGCGATATTGAACTATCGGCCGACGTTGTACAAGCCACCAATGATAGAGGGATTAGCCCTATCCCATTCGATGACTTAAAACACAAATTTGCAAGCTGGTCAAAACACTGGCGCTACTAGAAAGGAACATATTAAATGACTGAAGAAAAACTCTCGGAACTGGTTAGCAATGCTGACGTCATTAATCACTCGGAAACACCTAACTGGCTCGCATACAACGATAACGGAACGCCTAGCATTAATTACACCAAGCTAGCCACCCAGATTGCAGACTTAGATATTCTTTTCTACAACGAAAATAACCCGAACGGTGCGTACTTTAACGGCGTTTTTTGGGTGCGCTATGGGAACTCTAGACAACTGCCTGTTAAGTTAAAAGCCCTCGTTTTTGATGAACTCAACAAATACGGACTAAGCACTTTCAATCGCGTTAAATACGGCGTCGCAGAACTGCAAAACGTGTTGGCTTCTAAATACGCCAATATCATCGACCCGTTTATCGTAACTGAACACACAAAATGGCTAGTCCCATTCAAAAACGGCACGGTCAACATGAAAGACCTAAGTTTTAAACCCAATGACGCCAACGACATGCTGACCAGTGGGATCACCAACTATGAATATCCAATTGATGATCAGGATACTCCTATTTTCAATGACTATATGAATTATGTATTCGGAAATTCTGCAATCGCTGTGTTAGAGGGTATTGGATATAGCTTTTATCGTTCTTACGACGCTCTAGGTCAACCCATTTATTACATTGTTTCAAGCGGTGGAAATGGTAAAAGCTGGTTTGCTAATAAAGTCCTCATTCCTTTACTGGGTGGTAATAATAACGTTGCCACCCTATCACTCACACAGATTGCCTCAAAGAATAAAGGTAATAAATTCGCATTAGCACCGTTACAAGACAAGCTCATTAACGTGTACATGGATAATACAACCGAAGCCTTTATCGATATTTCAACCCTCAAGTCAATTACTGGGGATGACATCCAAGACGCCGAAAACAAGGGACAAGACTCATTTCAGTTAAGGAGTTACGCCACACAATGGTTAGCTAGTAATGACTTTCCACAGTTGCCCGTTGGTGACTCAACCATTCGTCGTTTGCGTTTCCTACCTTGGCAAATTAAAACCGTCTTAGGCGGTGATCAAGTGTTGGAAATGGAACGTCGTTTCCCGCTAGACCAATTAGAAAAGGAGCTCCCTTATATCGCCAAACAAGCCATCCAAGCTTTCCATAACGCATTTCAACGGGGTACTTTAACTCATACTCAAGCGATGACCGACTTAACTAACGAATTCGTCCAGAAGAATGATATGTTACGTAGTTTCATCAATGAAAACACCAAAACAACCACAAACCCGTACGAAATGATTACCTTCCAAAATTTTTATGCCAATTATTCACAGTACGTCGACGAACTCAAGCAAGAACCCGAAACTACCAAAGACGTTAAAAAACGCATGACAAAATCACTCGGTTATACTATGGAGCGTTCACAAAAAGGATTGGGGTTATCTGATCAAAGTGATCAAGACAACCAAGGAAGATTTAAAAACGTAATTCAGGGCATGACTTGGTTAGAAGAAAAAGATTAACTTTGTGATGTTTGTGAAATGTACCAAAAAAAAGCCACGCTTTTACCATGTTTTTTTATCCATAAATGCCTATAGAATGGGAAAATACCAAACTACCATAATTACCAACACCAAAACAGTAATAAGTGTTAAGTAATATTACCTATATAGAACCTAATAGGAAAAATAAATTGGTATTTTTGGCAGTGGTCTACAACCGTTGGTATGACTGCATTCTAAGAGAAAAAAAGTTGGTAATTCATTGGTTAAAACGTGGTATTGGCTACTAAAATCACCAAAGGAGCACTAAAAACATGGATAAATTACCAAAAAAAGTACAACTAAATGCACTGTCATTGGACGAACGTACACACGCACAAGTTCTCAAACAATTTTATGAAACGATCATCAAAGCACAACCATGACGTGAATTGCAAAATGGCATTAAATCTAGATTTACGAAAAAATCAACCAATGTTTATATTTGGCTAGATGATACCAAAGAATTTTATTTATGTATTTGGTCTGGTCTCAATTATAACATGGACCTTTTATGCGACCCCTACAATACAGATAATTCAAAATATGAAGTGCTTAGTTTTCATCGTTGTACCTCACTGTTTGAAATTAGTGAAGTGATCAACACACTAACATACGAACTGCACCACAATGGTAAACAAGCCCTTACAGATAAAGCTACCGCACTTAAACTCAATCACTAAAGGAGCATCCGACCAATGGACAACAAACTCATGAATTTTATTAACGCAAACGAAAGTGGCTTTATTACTTGGCAACAACAGCATACTGGTCAAGTGGTCACGAATACTTACATGCTGGAGAATGCAATTACTGCCTTAGGTTGGTTTGCACAAAACTATCCGGCTAAAACACTTACTGACGGCACGAAAATGACCAATGCAGAAATCGCAAACATGGTTGAGCGGGCTATTAATGGTCTAACTCTAGGCATGTTTTACTGGATGGATGAACGAGGCACTGCCACATACCACGAAAATAAAGCGTTCAGCGACCTCATGCAGTATCAAATGACGCATAAAAACAACCTCACAGATTTAGCAAAGCGTTCAGCCACTTATCTTAAAATGATTGGAGCATTGTAATATGGATGAACAAGCATACGAAGACTTTAAACAAGCACGATTGAACGGCTACCCTATCCGTGAGATTGCTACTACTAACAAACACCGACACGATTTTTACCATAAAAACGGCTATGTAGATCGCTTTAAACATGAATATCCCAATTTCCCAGAGACACGCGGAAAAGGGAAACGTGGACCAGCTACTCAAAAAGAGACGTCGGCCTACCCGAATATGAACGAGCAAGAATATAAAGCGTTTGAACGGTCTCGATTAGCAGGTAAGACCATGGATGACATTATCTACAATAGTCCACACGGTAGATTGTATTTTTACCGTACAGGGATGGTTAACCGTTTCAACCACGAACACCCAGAACATAAACACAATACACAATCAGTTAGTCAGCTTTTAACCGAGGAACAGATTTACGATGATTATATCGAGTATCATCGCAAAGGGCTGTCTTTGGCCAACATTGCAAAACAGTTGCGTGTCCCAGTGAATCAACTTAAACGAGTGATCACTGTACATGATAGTAAAAACCTAATTCCTTATGCGGATGATACTTTGGCCAAACAAGTCGCAAAAGCTAAACGTCCTGATAGATTTAAAATTCTTGATGAGTATCGTCGCAAATTAATCGCTGACTATGGCACGACCCTGATGGACGTCCCAAATGATGAACCGCGCTTATTGTCATTACAACTAGCCAATCGAACGCTTAAATAAATACAACTGGAGCAACTACTTGAATATGTGGTTGCTTTTTTATGTAAAAATAGGTCAATAGATGGGTGCAACCATGTTAACAATAGAAGCAAAAAAGTGCACCCCTAACGTCAAAAGGTTGCACCTAGGGTTGCACTCAAAAATGCAACGCGTCTCAAAAACGTTGCACTTGTTGCAACGCTAAAAATCAGGGTTTTAACCCGCTATTAATCAGCCCATTCATCCCCATTCAATAGGCACTACAATGCTAGGATTTGCTAGGGTTACACACTAAGAAATACTAAGGTCATGGTAACAAATGGTAACATTAGATGTTGGAGCAAAATGCTAACAAATGCTAACATTGCATGCTGGAGTAAATGTTAAGAAATGTTAAGGTTAGATGTTAGGATTTGTTAGCATTTTTTAGGGTAAAACGTCACCATTTATCTCTACTCTCTAAGGGATGATATACAAAAAAACGCCCAGCTTTCGCTAGACGCCTCCCCAAATAATAAACAATTCGATTATACCATGGAGGTCATAGAATGCAAAATAAGCTCAAAGGAACGAATTGCCGTAAAATCTTTCAAGATTACTTTACGGGTCGTCTAGATAATTACATTCGTCTTAGCAAGTCTAATATTGATAGTGGGCGTTGTACTGGCGTCTACTTGTCAACTTATGAACATTTATACCCGATTATGCTAAAACAGCGTGAAGCGTTGCTTATGGCTTATCAGGAGCTCAACGACCAAGAGCAGACCATCGTCTCCCAATCGTTCAATCAAGAACTAAAGACTGCGGAAACTGTCGCTTACGAGCAAGACATCACTGTTAAAGACGTTCGCAAAGTCATCACTCACTTTAGAGCGTTATACGCTGAACACGGTGGCACTGATGAGACCGAAAAACAATTATTGAAACCTATCCACGACCAAATAAAAACAGAGAAACGCAATGAACGCAAAAGCAATTAAAGAATGGCTCAGAATGGTAAAGCAAATGTTGCCCAATTTTTTTAATGTGCTAAACTAACTCATATTGGAGTAAAGCATTAATCTACACCACTAGGTACATCAGTAAAATTAAAAACAATCAACGGTTTTACCTAGCGTCCAGTTTGCCATTGCAACCGTTGAGGGCATAGCACTAAGTGTTTAGTTCTTAGCCCTAACAACTAAGAGCTCACCTTTAAATACCGCCTATCCCGTTTGTATTAGTTTTGGTGCCTTTGGATCAATTATTGCCGGCGGGATTATCTTTGGCGACGACATCGCGCCCATTACTTGGATTTTTATCGTGATGTTGCTAATTAGCTTGAGTGGGACTGACATCACACAGTGACACTAATTAAATTGAAATTCTAGGGGAAATGTTATGGACGAAGCAGATATTTTTAAAGCGATTCAAGCAGACGAACAAAATCGTAATTACACGGATCAAGGAATTAAGCCCCTGTATTCAGTCCATCCTGAAGCAAAGCTCTTAATCGTTGGTCAAGCGCCTGGCATTCGCGCACAAACATCCGGTTTATTTTGGGACGACCCCAGTGGCGACCGCTTGAGAAGTTGGATGGGTATTAGCCGTGAAACATTTTATAATAATCCAAAATTAGCCATTTTACCTTTAGACTTTTACTTTCCAGGTAAGGGAAAAGGGGGCGATTTAGCTCCCCGTTCCGGCTTCGCCGATAAGTGGCATCCAAAGTTAGTAGCAACAATGCCTAAATTAACCACAACTTTGTTAGTTGGTAATTATGCTCAAAAATATTATCTTAAGCAGACTCGTTATCCAACATTAACGGAAACTGTTAAGCATTATCAGGATTATTTGCCTGACTTCTTTCCATTAGTCCATCCGTCTCCGCGAAATCAAATCTGGTTAAAGAAAAACCCTTGGTTTGAACAAGCTGTTGTGCCCAATTTACAACACCTTACCAAAGATTTACTAAATTAAAAGTGTTAAGTAGATAATAATATACCTAACGCCATAAGTGTTGAGTATTAGACTTTTGAACGACTATTCTATTGAATGGTCGTTTTTCTTTTTGCAATTAGGATCACAGCGACGAATATAATTAGCTTTCTCCAGCTTTACCGCCAACGACCCTATAGCGTCAAGAATAATTGATATAGCAATCGCTAGCTCAATCACACGCCTAATACACAGCCCTTTCTGTTTAATCATATTCATAACCTCCAGCGCAGAGAACTTGAAAGGTCTGTAAGTCTCAAAACAGCCAACGGCTCACTTACATGTTGAGTTACGTCAGCAAACCACCTCAGCATAATCAACAATCAAACAACCAGTCATAGATGTATGATTTAATAATTGCTTTAAATTCGTGCATTTTTGCCATGCTTGAGCAATTTAAATGCTGAACACAACTAATTAGTCACACACATAGTTAAACTGCTCAAATCACCTTATATTAGCGCAAATAAAAACCGTCATCCTCAAGGAACAACGGACAAGCTTAGTAGGCTAGATTTATTCAAATAAGTTTTACTTTACAACACAAATGCAACACAACCACCACACAAAACGTAACTCAATTTAGTTTAACCTAATTTATACTATAACTCTTATTCGCTGTCATATCAGCACTTCATCCACATATATTAGGTTATGTTAGGTGGATACAGCACAATATACAAGAAACCATAAAATTGTATTAAACAAATCTCTTCACGTGCCAGTTTCCACAAAAGTTACTTTTCTTCCTGATAACGCTTCAGGTTTGATTGGGCTTTGGATTCAATTTCTGGACTATATTTCATCCCTCCCTGCGGATTCAAGACACCAGCTTCGACATATGCTCGCGTTTGGTCGTCTACTTCGCGTGGTGTTTCATTTGGTCGCCCAATAACAGCCACGGCTGTGCCAGAACCACCACTTTGTCGGCGTTCCTTTGATGTTGCTGAACGACTTGCGGGTTGCGCGTCGGTTGTGGCAGAAACTTCAGGCTCAATAACACTTGTTGCCACAGCGTTCGTGGGCTCAACATTCACTTGATTACTCTGTGCTGATTCAGCTTGCTCGGATTCCTTGCGTTTCAGGACAGATTCCTTACGCTTTAGGTCAGCCTCTTTCTTTCGGGCACTAGCTGCCACTTGACGACTACTTGCACGCGTCGCTTCTTCCATTTTCTGGTTAAGCGCGTGCTGTTGTACCAGAAGAAAACTCGCAATTCCAATCGTAATAGCGGTCAATACACCAACGCCAACCAGTATGTAATTTTTCATCTTTCTTCCCATTCTCCATCTTAACTTATTCCCATTTAATGTACGCTAACGCACATCCTGACTGATTATACCATGCCACCCCACTTAAAATGCTCAATAACTTAGAAGTCATCATAAAAAACACCTTGTTGCGCCACTGAAGAAAATCGACATTAGCCAATGAAAAAAGCCCTTCAAAACTGAAGGGCCTTCTTTTTAACACTAGTGTTGCGAATCCTTAAAAAATATAACAACAATAGATTGTTATGCATTTTAAGAATTGTCACTGCGGTGTTTAAAATGATTTGATGACATTGCGACCAGCACTTTCACAAGCTCGTTCAAATGCCATCATGAATCGATCACGTTCCGTTGGGGTTCGAAAACGCAAGATGAATTGTTCTGCAACATCACCGACAGCAATTCGATTAATACAACTACCCGTCACCCGACCGACGTAGATGTCAGCATGTTCGCGATCATGGATCGCCGTAAGCAAAGCGTTGAATACCTGGGGGGTAATACTTGCTTGAATTTGTATCAAGTCGTCTAACGTGGTGTTCTGATTCGATGTTGTGACTATATTCATAGCAATCCTCCTCATTCATAAATCATATCGTGGGCTGATTTAAATTTAACATATCATCAATTTAGTTTCAACACTTAATTATTTTTTATAAAGTGTAAAATTTTAACGGTCAAAACATGTTATAATATAAAAACAGAATTTAAATTTATTTAAGGAAGAACATTTTATGAGTGATTCAGTTTCGAAAACCCAATATCTACAAACAATTTTAGAATTAAGTGGCGGCGATGAGTCAACCAAAATTTCCAACAACCAGATTGCCGATCACTTACACGTGACGCCATCTTCTGTTTCAAATATGCTAACTAAATTGCAAGAGACAGGTGAAGTGAATGTTGTCCCTTATTATGGGGTTACCCTAACAAAAACTGGACGAGAAACAGCCATTCGCTTGATTCGTTCGCACCGCCTTTTTGAAACCTTTATCGCTGAGGACTTGGACCTTCCTGTCTCAGTTGCCCACGACAATGCGGATCATCTCGATCACGATGCAACTGGTCAATTAATGGACGCCCTTGATAGTTTCCTTAAGCATCCTAAATACAGCCCACAGGGGCTTCCTATCCCCGATGCAGAATATCACTACTCCCCTGAAAAGTTAACCAGTCTTTATGATGCTAAAGATGGTGAAACCATTACCATCCACGCCTTCACTGAAGATTTAGAGCTATTGCGTTATGTTGAAACAATTGGCTTACCCCTTAATTCAACATGGACCATTAAAGAACGCCTCCCCTTTGATGGCCCATTGATTCTAAACAATGATGAGCGTGAATTACAAATTACGCGACATGCAGCTGAATTCATCTATATTGAACAATAAAAAAACGAAGGTCCAATTACCTGGACCTTCGTTTTTTGTTTACTTTTTACGATAATCTTTTAAAGCTTGCAATAGATTAAATGCAGCCATACCTAGTCCAACAAGGGCAAAAAAGCGACCTGCACCTGATTGTCCATTTTTGTTTTTGTTCTTAGCCATATTTATACACTCCTTTACTTAATCCAGCGGTTATCCTTTTCAAACGAATCCAAGACTGACTGAGGCGCCTGATTAAATGGCATTTCCTTAGTTAAGTCTCCTTGCATGATAACACGTCCACGCTCAGCTGTATAATCACATGTAATTAACGTGACCATTTTACGACCAGGGATTGGGTCAGCAACCTGCACATCAGTCGGCTTCACCACGCGATAACTGGTTGTCTTATACTCGTACACTTTCTTCATATCCGTTAAGTAGATTTTTTGTCCAACTTTTCCGTGATAGTAGATTGGTGAGAAAAGAACTTTTTTACCAGAATCGCCCTGGATAAAGTGACTAGCTAACGCGTAATTTCCTTGTCCTATTTGTTGGTTTTCATTTAAGGTCCCGGCACCCAATGACAAAATTGTATCGCTAACACCATTAGCAATCGGTACTGACAAACCAATTTCTGGTACAGAAACAAAACCAATAAAATCAACTTTTCCAGCATTGACGCGTGCTTTTAGAATCTGCTGTGCTGATAAGGTATTCACCTTACTCCAGTCGTAGTTTGCATCTTTTTTTGTTTGATCTGCTTTATTAATGGTTTTTTGGGTCACTTTTGGTTCAAACGTATTGATGGCAAAAGTTGCAATTTGATTATGAAAAATCAATCCCAGTGCGATAATAATCAGCACAACATATATTAAGGTCGACCACCAGTGATGCTTCCGACTTGTCGTCTTTTTCTTATCTGCCATTTTTAGTTAGTCCTGCTCTGCATCAAAATTGTTGATAAAGTACAACAAAATTTGTAATTCGTTCGTTAGGTCAACGTTTTGAACCCGCACATCCTTGGGTACATCCAAACGCAATGGTGTAAAGTTTAAAATGCCTCGTACCCCTGCATCGGCTAAACGTTTAGCCGTCTTTTGTGCTTCTTCAGCGGGCACTGTTAGAATAGCCACTTCAATCCGTTGATCTTGAATTTGCTTTTCCAAATCATCAATACTATAAATTGGCACACCAGCTTGAATGGTGTTTACAATCTTTGGATTGACATCAAATGCCGCCGAAATGCGCGCATTTGAACTTTGGTGGAAATTGAAGTTCAATAAGGCTTGACCCAAGTTACCAACCCCAACTAAGGCAACTGAAGCCAAATTGTCTTGGTTCAAAATATCACCAAAGAATTCCATCAATTCTTTAACATCATATCCATACCCACGCTTACCAAGCGCCCCAAAGTATGAAAAATCACGTCGGATCGTTGCTGCATCAAATTTAACAGCTTTAGAAAGTTCATTTGATGAGATTCGTGTTACGCCAGAATCTAGTAAAATTTTCAAATAACGGTAATAGATGGGTAATCTACGTGCGGTTGCACGTGGAATATCCTTTTCAGTTGTATGGACGTGTTCTTTGTCTTCAGTCATGCTTTCACCCCTCACCATTTCAACAAAAATATAATACACTAACTATAACATAGTTAGTGTATTATGTGAATATATTAACAACTATTTTTCACAAGCAAAACTCTTACTAAAAGCGCATCGATTAAGCTTTCTTAGGCTTTCCCTTATCTTTTCGATGCTTACGTTTAGCCTTTTTTTCTTTGGCAAAACGATCTTCTCGTGACTGTACTTCCTGTTCTTTACGTACCGGTTTCACGAACTTTGTGCTTTTTTTAGCAGATGTACTTGGCTTATCTGAATCATCTGTTTTAACAGTTACATTCTTTTTAGGTTGAGCTACCTTAGTTGCCGCCTTACCTTTACCAGACGAAGGTCGACTACTTGGCTTATTATTCCCACCGGCCCGACTATTTCGCAGGATGGCTGAATCATTTTCCAATAAGCGTGGACGCCCCTTCACAACTTCAATATCAACGGCAACCATACGCTTTAAATCACGCGCGTCATGATCATTACCAAAAGTAATCACCAAGCCATTTTTGCCCATTCGACCAGTTCGACCAGAACGATGTGTATAAGTTTCCCCATCTCGTGGCAAATCAAAGTTAATGACAACCGGTAAATCAGGAATGTCTAATCCACGCGCCCCAACATCAGTCGTCAACAAGAATTTAGCATCCCCATTCTTAAACGAACGCATCGCACGTTCACGTGTTGAACTTGAGTCACCACGGACCAAAGTCGCCATTCCAATATGTTCATGCGCTAGAAAGTTCGCCGTCATTTTCAATTGTTTTGTTGTATTGAAAAAAACCATGGCCTGCATTTTCTTTTGGGCCGCTAGCTGACGTAATCGTTTGTTTCGTTGATCAGTTGCCGTTAACCAAAACTCATGTTCGATCTTCGTTGGCATTGGCACGTCGCGTTGATCAATGCGCTCAAACTCACGATCAAACACGCCGGCTGCAATCTTTTCATCTACTTCAGTGGCACCAAATAGAGCGACTTGAACATCTGAATTGTCGATGGCATCCCAGATTTCATCAACCTGTTTTGCTGTATCATCACGCAAGAGTTCATCAGCCTCATCAAGAACCAATGTCCGTAGGCGTCCCAACTTCAATTTATTATTATTAATCAGTTCAACAACACGACCAGGTGTTCCGACTAAAACCTCAGGATGCTTTTTTAAGCGATCCAATTGATTTTTAATGTTAGCACCACCAGTTAGCGACAATACTTTTAGTCCGAGCGTGCTTGCCCATTCACGCATCACATGTGTTGTTTGCATAGCAAGTTCTTGAGATGGTGCGAGAACTAGCAATTGCTCCCCATCATCTGGGGTAACATTTTCAAGTAATGGCCAAGTAAAAGCCAATGTTTTTCCAGTTCCAGTTGGGGCTAAAGCGTCGATTGAACGTCCATCTTTAAGTGGCTCATACACCGCTTTTTGAATCGGTGTTAATTCGCTGAATCCACTTGATTGGATTTTTTCTTCAAATTTTTGATGCATTATTTCTCCTTGGGTCGGTTAAGTCACTTAGTCTGCTGGAAATACAATCCCAGCTGATTGACGCAAATCTGTCAAAACCAAATTTACGCGCTGACTTGTTAGTAATAATTCTTTATATTCGTTAGCATGCGTTTCAGGCTCTTCCATAATTGCTGCAAAATCATTAGCTTCAGCAATCATTGGGTTTTCAGGAGCAGGATCACTGATAACAAGTTCATCGCCGACACCATCGTTATAACTTACGTTTTCTAGCTCAGCAATATTATCAATGATAATCGTGTCTTTACGCCCCATAATTTCTGAATGTTGGTAACTATTTGACATCTTACCGAATTGTGCAGTCATATCAAATTCTGGATAACGTAAAATGGCTGTCCCACGTCCATCGGCGCCATTTGCAAGTTTGGTTGCAAAATAGTGCACTGAATCTGGCAATCCAAACAAAGCTACGATGGCATAAATAGGATAAACACCTAAATCAGTGAGGGCCCCCGCACTGAATTCACGTGTCAAAACATTGGGTTCTTCGCCAGCTAGATAGGCGTCAAAGCGGGATGAATACTTTTCATAGACAAACGTTCCCCCAGAGATCACTGGCATCTCAGCAACTTTGGCCGCAATTGCCTTAAAGTTTGGCTGATGAATATGGCGAGCTGCCTCAAACAGGTGTACGTTTGGGTGCAAGCGTAACAAAGAGTAAATTTTTTCATACTCTTTTGGATTGGAAAAGGCTGATTTTTCAACAATAACCTGTAGATCGTTTTCAATGGCCTGCTTCACTTGTTGATAATGTAGGCTATTCGGTGAGGCGATATAAACAACATCGATATCACTGGCATAAAAAGCAGCTAAATCAGTGAAAACAGCTGCGTCATCTGAAAATTCACGTCCTGTCGATTCACGACGTGAATAGACACTTGTCAGCTGATAACGGCCAGTTGTTTCTGCAGCTTCAACAAACATTTTACTAATCCAATTTGTTCCAATAACCCCTAATTTTAGCATATTATCATCCCCCTCACGCTATTGTATTGCATGTTTTTAGTTATCATTACATCAGTTAAAACTACGACCTTGTTGTCATATAACTTGCTTATCTGTAACAACCAATTGATCATCTAAATCATAAATAATTGGCTCACCATTGGCAATTTCAAGGTGCATAATATCAGCATCAGAAATATGCTCAATATGTTTCGTTAAAGCTCGTACGGTACTTCCATGGGCAACAATTAGGACATTTTCTCCAGCCTGTAAATGCGGCACAATTACCGATTCATAAAATGGTAAAATTCGCGCCAACGCAACCTTCAAACTTTCGCCATGTGGCAACTCAGTTTCAGGAATATCATCATATCGTCGATCAAAGGCCGGATATGTTTTACCGTCAACGGTAATCGATGTTGGATGTCCTTGCGTTTGTGGTGGTAACACATCATAAGCTCGTCTCCATTCATGAACTTGTGCCTCGCCCCACTTTGCTCGTGCATCATCGCGATTCACCCCTTGTAAAGCTCCATAATGACGCTCATTAAGACGCCATGTTTTTTGCTCAGGGACATATAGTTGGTTCGTTTCCTCCAACATAATATGCAAGGTTTTAATCGCGCGTTTCAGCAAAGACGTTGCTGCAAAATCAAATTGGATCTGCGTCTCTGCAAGCAAACTACCAGCTTGATGTGCTTGAGTGACACCCGCATCGCTTAAATCCGTATCAATCCAACCATTAAACAAATTCTTAGCATTCCATTCACTTTGACCGTGACGCATTATTACTAATTTTGCCATGTTTACATCGACTCCTTTAACGCAATTTACCCTAATTATACACCACTGTGCGGCGGATTTCACTGCTCAACGGGGCTGGACAGGTTCCATTAAAAAACTCCCCCTCAGATAACTAAGCGGGAGTTCTTAATCATTAAGCTTTACGTTCCAAAACTGTCACTGATTCCACGTGAGTTGTTTGTGGGAATTGGTCGATTGGTTGTACATCACCCTTGATTTGGTAACCTTGTTCAAGGAACAAAGCGACATCTCGAGCCAACGTAGCTGGGTTACAACTAATGTAAACAACACGATCAGGTCCCATTTCAACCGCAGCGTCAATCAATTCTTGCGTTAGACCCTTACGAGGTGGATCCAAGAAGATAACATCCGGCTTTAGACCATCTGCAGCCCATTCAGCCATTTTATCTTCAGCCTTACCAAGTTCAAACTTGGCATTTTGAATACCGTTAATATCGGCGTTACGCTTGGCATCATCAACCGCTTCGGGAACAACTTCGACCCCAAGTACTGACTTAACACGATCGGCAATGGTCAATGAAATAGTTCCAATACCTGAGTACGCGTCAATCACAACGTCCGTTGGCTTCAACTCTGCCTTATCAGCAGCATTTTGATACACAACTTCAGTCATTTCAGGGTTCACTTGGTAGAATGAGTTTGGCCCGATGGCAAACGTCTTTCCTAGCAAAGTATCCTTGATGGCTTTTTCGCCCCAAAGGACCTTGTTTGTGTCGCCCATAATAACGTTCGTCTTTTCTTGATTCACGTTTTGAATAATTGATACGACTTCTGGCAAGGCCTCACGAATATCATTAATGATAAATTCAGCTGTAGGCAAGCGCTTAGCACGCGTTACCAAAACGATCATCATTTGATGTGAGTAGTGTCCACGACGAATCATAATTGTACGGACAACACCCTTATGGTTCTCTTCATCATAGGCAGCAACGTGGTACTTACGTAAAATATCACGTACAACGACAATTGCCTTATCGATTTCTGGATCTTGAATGTAGAAATCTTCCATAGGTTGCAAACGGTGTGAGCCACGACGGTAGAAACCAGTCGTCACTTCGCCATTAATTTCGCGAACAGGGATTTGGGCCTTGTTTCGGTAACCCCATGGGTTTTCCATACCAATAGTTGGTAGTACTTCAACGTCAACGTGTTGCTTATTGAACACATCAGCGACTTGCTTTTGTTTATGTTTTAGTTGCGCGTCATATGTTAGGTGAGCCAATGGCGCAACGCCTGAAGTTAAGACCTTAGTATCAATTTCAGTATTACGATCTGGTGACTCTTCCAAACGGCGAATAACACGTCCAAATCCAAAGTTAGACGTAACCTTAGTTACCCCCACAAGAATTTTTTCGCCTGGCACAGCATTAACAACGAAAATTGGGAAGTCTTCATACTTCACCACTCCGTTACCTTCATAGGTAATATCAATCACTGTGGCTTCAAATTCTTGGTTTTTTACAACCGGTGCTTTTCTCTTCATTTTTTCTCCTTCTTGGTCTTTTCGACAACCAGTAAGCTAACAGTATACCATACTTTATCGTAAATAAAAAAAGTTCGGACAATTTGTCCAAACTTCTTTGTGGATTACATCTGACGTAAAGCGGCAATGCGTTCTTCCATTGGTGGATGTGTATCAAATAAATGACTCATCCGACTCTCTTTTTTGAGCGGATCACCAATATATAATCCTGCACTACTTGGCGCAACATTTTCTTCGGCCATTGGTCCGCTGCCTGAGATTTTAGTCAACGCATCAATCAGCCCCTGTGGGTTTCGTGTTAATTCAACTGCACCTGCATCAGCTAAAAATTCTCGATTACGTGAAATCGCAAGCTGAATAATTGTGGCCGCTAACGGTGCCAACATCATGACAATCACAGCCATAACGATACCAAAGATGTTACTTGATTGATTATCACGATCCCGTGAACTCCAACCCCAAAAACTTGTTCCGAAATTAGCTAACATGGTAATAACCGACGTTAGGGCCACTGCTAAGGTTTGAATTCGAATATCGTAATTGCGCACGTGCGTCATCTCGTGAGCCATCACGCCCTCAAGTTCTTCACGATTTAATTTTTGTAAAATACCAACCGTTGCTGCCACAGCTGCATTTTCCGGCTTATTTCCTGTTGCAAAGGCATTGGGACTTGAATCATCAATAATGAATACCCGTGGCATTGGCACATTTGCCACCAGTGCCATATCTTCAACGATATGCCACAGTTCCGGCGCTTGCTCTGCCGTTGTAATTTCATGGCCATGATTCATGGACATCACGACATCCGTTGATTGACTCATCATGTAGAAGGCATAAACACCACCTGCAACTAAGGCAATCAACACCCCTGCTGACCAACTTGCCATCAAGAAATAACCTAAAGCTGCACCAACAATTGCTGTAAATAAGAAAAAGCCAAAAATTAAAATGACTGTTTTTCGTTTATTCTGGGCAATTTGTTCAAAAAGCATGTGATTTCCTCGTTTATCTTATAACCCTTGGTCGTCAAATGAGACCTTAGTTTGTACCTTTTCTTCCTCAGGTGTTTCCAAGAACTTTGCAGGCTTGAATTTATGAACTGAGGCAACGATATTCGTTGGGAAAGTTTGTAACTTTGTGTTGTAGCTAGCTACAGAAGAATTAAATAATTGTCGTGAATAAGCAATTTTGTTTTCTGTATTGGTAAGCTCTTCCATCAACTTTTCATATTGTTGTGAAGCTTTCAAATCAGGATATGATTCAGCCACCGCAAAAATTGACTTCAAGTTAGCAGACAACTTATCTGACAAATCCATCTTTTGTTGGTGATCTGCATCAGGTACCTGTGCAATTTGATTACGCAAAGCAACGACGTTCTCCAAAGTGCTCTTCTCGAAACGTGCGTATCCTTTAACTGTTTCTAATAAGTTTGGAATCAAATCATTACGACGCTTCAATTGGACATCAATTTGGCTCCATGATTCTTGCGTGTACATGCGTGCTTTAACTAATCCGTTATAAGCATTGATCCAAATAATGACAATAATAGCGATAACTGCCAAAGCAATCCAAATTCCCATTTTAATACCTGCTTTCTCTACCTAAAGTTGTGTTTGTAGTTATTATAACAAACAATACCCTTACCTAAACTTAAGTTTTTATTGCGCAAAAAAAGCTTGTGGAAATTGGTACCGGTCAACCCGCCAGCGGTCATAGACCGTTCGTTCTGGGTAAACCCGATTCGTTAGCACCGTTAATGCCTCATTGGTTTTCAAGTTCAAAGCCATAATCGTTCCAGTAAATCCGGTTTGATACAGCCAATCTTGTTCAATTGATGGTTTATCTTCGCCTCCAAACCGCCAATAATGCCAGCCTAACGTACGAAAATCGCAACGATTTGCTTGCAATAAGGCCACGACATCGGGTTCCAACCAAAACTGATTAAATGTAAGTGCATCAGTTAAAGTACTAAAAATACCGGCGTGGCCTGCTGCCCCACCCAATAATTTCGCTTTAAAATCATTGACCGTACCTTGTAATAACCCACCTCGCTCGGGAACATCTTCAGTTGGGGCAAAGCGTTCTTTTGGTAAATCATAAAAACCTGGCATTGCAGGTGTCCGATACCCAGTTTCATGCAACCCCAGTGGTTCAAAAACCAACTGATGCATCGCCTGTTCTAAAGTTTGGCCTGTGATGACCTTCAGTGCTTCTCCTAAAAGCATGTAGCCAACGTCAGAGTAATGAATTTCAGTTCCTGGCGCACTGATCAGCTCCCGATTGTATAAATCAGTCAGCAACATTTCTCGTGTTAATTGCGTCGTCTTCCGGACACTACTTGGCAGTCCAGAAGTATGTTGTAACACTTGTTGAAAGGTGATTTCCGTGTAATTGAACTGTGGCAAAACACTTTGGATGGTGCGTGCTAAATCAAAGTCGGATTGACGTACCAGTTGAATATATGCAGCAGCAGTATACAGTTTGGTTAACGATGCCAAATCATAAATTGTATCCGTCTGAACCGGATGCGCAGCATTTCCGTCACGGGAGCCTAGCGCAACTTGCTCCTGTTGTCCAGCTGCTGTCAGCATGCCGACATTCATCCCGACTAACGGCGTTTGATTGATTAATCGCTGCCCAATTTGCGAAAGGTTTTCCATCACTGTTTGCATTATTTCACCTGTCTTTCATACAAAAAAAGCAGCCAAATGGCCACTTATATCAATAACATTATTCTGCAATTTTGTCCGCAATACTTTTTTGAATTGCTTCTAATTCAGCTTCAGCAGCTGCTTGCGTATTAGCCTTAGTCCCAACATAGAACTTAATCTTAGGTTCAGTTCCAGAAGGTCGTACAGCAACCCAGCTACCGTCTTCCAACCAATACTTCAAAACATTGGCCTTTGGCAAAGATAGTGGTTCTGCTACACCGGTAGCCATTGTGGTAACCGTTTGTTGATCAAAGTCTTCCGTTTTAACTACGGGCACACCACCAAACTCAGTTGGTGTTTGTGTTCTAAAGTCTTGCATAATGGCTGCCATCTTGTCCGCACCATCAATACCCGCGAAGGTCATTGATTTTGTCTCTTCATCAAAATAACCGTATTGTGCAAATAACTCTTGTAGACCATCATATAGCGTCATGTCTTGACTCTTGTAGAAAGCCGCAACTTCTGCAAGCATAACAGTGGCTTGAATTGAATCTTTGTCACGTGTAAATGACTTCATCAAATATCCGTACGACTCTTCAAATCCAAACAAGAATGAATGTTCATCTGTATCTTCAAAGTGTTGAATTTGTTCAGCAATGTACTTGAAGCCTGTTAACACACTAATTGTTGCCATATCATAATGGTCCGCAATTGCCGTAGCAAATTCAGATGATACAATCGACTTAACCACAGCCCCGTTTTCAGGCAATGTACCTGCATCCGCTTTAGCCGTCAAAATGTAATTTAGTAATACTGCGGCAATTTGGTTTCCTGACAACAATGTATAAGTGCCATCTGGTTGACGAACGGCTACACCCATTCGATCAGCATCTGGGTCCACAGCAATGGCAACATCAGCCCCATTTTCAGAAGCTGTTTCAATTGCCATCGCAAGGGCAGCATGATCTTCTGGATTTGGCAACGCAACCGTTGGGAAATCACCATCTGGTTCTTTTTGTGCAGCTACCATTGTGACATTTTTAAATCCTGCATTTTCAAGAGCTGGACCAGCAATTTTAGCTCCAGTCCCATGCAATGGCGTGTACACCAACTTCATATCTTGACCAATTTCATGGGTCAACGTTGGATTGATTGTTACAGTCTTAATGGCCTCAAGGTAGACATCATCAATGTCTTGACCAATTGTCACTAGTAGTCCCTTTTCACGCAAGGCTGACTCATCTGCAACAGGTACGGCAAACATGTCTGCTTGACGACTTGACTCTGTAATGATGTCTGATTCCTTAGGTGGCATTTGACCACCATCTTCACCATAAATCTTGTATCCATTATAGTCTTTTGGATTGTGTGAAGCTGTAATCATAATTCCAGCATAGGCTTTTAAATGGCGTACTGTGAACGAAAGCTCTGGGGTTGGACGCAATGCATCAAATAAATAAACTTTGATTTCGTGCGCACCAAGTACCTTCGCGGCTTCCAAAGCAAATTCAGCTGAGTGATGTCGCGAATCGTACGAAATAGCGACACCGCGCTCTTTAACCGTTACATCAAGGCTATCCATCAAGCGTGCTAACCCTTCAGTGGCTTGACGCACAGTGTAGATGTTCATGCGATTAATTCCAGCACCCATGATGCCACGCATTCCGGCAGTTCCAAAAGACAATGGTTGGTAAAAGGCATCTTCTGCCTGTGCATCGTCTTGTGCTAAGTTTTGCATGTCTGCTTGTAAGTCACTTGGCAAATCCGTTTGTTGTTGCCAAATTTCAAAATTATTTTTCCAGCTCATTATTTTGCTCCTAATTATCACCGATTACTTTACTAACGTTAAGTATAACACATCTGAGAATGCGCTTACATCATTCGTATTACCCCTTTTTTTCAGTGAAGACATAATCTGTAGGTAAATTAAATTCTTGTCGAACTAATGTTAACGCGGCATGGAATACTTGGTCCATATCATAATAACGATATTGTCCCAAACGTCCACCGAACACGACTTGATTTTGATGTTGACGCGCCAAAGCAGCATACTGCTTATAAATCGCCATATTGGTTTCATCATTGATAGGATAGTACGCTTCTTTATCGCGATCCCATGTTTGTGGATACTCACGTGTTACCACCGAGACACCTTCGTCTGAAGCACCGTCAAAGTGTTTCCACTCCATGACTCGTGTATACGGGGTCTTTGCATCAGTATAGTTAATCACCGCATTTCCTTGGTAATTATCTGTGTTTAGCACCTCTTTTTCAAACTTCAGTGACCGATAACCTAATTCACCGTATTGATAGTCAAAGAACTTATCAATCATCCCCGTATAAATAATGCGTGGGAATTCTGCGAGATAGGCATCACGATCATTAAAGAAATCAACGCCCGTTTGGACATCAATCAGCGGATTATCCAATAATTGATCAAATATTTGTGTATAGCCACCAATTGGAATACCTTGGTAACGATGATTGAAATAATTATTATTATAAATAAAACGAACTGGTAGACGCTTAATAATAAAGGCGGGCAAGTCGGTAGCTTTACGACCCCATTGTTTTTCCGTATACCCCTTTACCAATTTCTGATAGATATCAGTTCCAATCAATGAAATGGCTTGTTCTTCAAGATTGCGTGGTGCCCGATTGCCCAACTTTCCCAAAGCTGCTTCGCGTTGCTCAGCAATCTTAGCTTGCGCCTCCGCAGGGGTTTTAGTGCCCCACATTTCATAAAACGTATTCATATTAAACGGTAAGTTGTACATTTCACCTTCGTAATTTGCCATGACCTGATTTTGGAAACCATTAAATGTTGCAAATTGTTGCACATAGTCCCAAATTTCTTGATTATCCGTATGGAAAATGTGAGCACCATAATCATGTACTGTAACCCCATGTTCCACATGCGTGTACATATTACCACCGACATGTTCACGTTTCTCAATCACTAACACCCGCTTACCTAACTTTGCGGCTTCATGAGCAAAAATGGCACCGTATGGACCTGCACCCACTACCAAATAATCATATTTCTTTGTATTTAACACGGGGCTCTACCACCATTCTCTAGAATTTATTAAAAGATGTTTTTTCTCTAACTCCTATTTTACCATATTTCAATTTATCGCTTATGTGGAACCCGCTTTTTTTTGCCACAACATAACATTTAAATCGGACTAATAAAAAAGCACTAGTCGACGACTAGTGCTTTTTCTTTATTTATCGTTTAACCCTAGGCGGTCAAAGATATCATCAACATGCTTCAAGTGCCAGTGATAATCAAAGGCATCATCAATCTCTTGCTTTGAGAGTTGCGCATTAATGGTTGGATCCGCATCAACTAAATCACGGAATTGAATTTGTTCATCCCATGAGCGTGCCGTCAATGGTTGAACAGTATCGTAGGCTTCTTCACGTGACAAACCACTGTCAACCAACTTCAACAACAAGCGTTGTGAATAAATCAAACCATACGTACGTGTCATGTTTTGTTTCATCGTTTCAGGGAAGACTTGCAAGTTTTCCAAAATCCCCGTCAAACGATGAATCATATAATCAAGTGTTGCAGTTGCATCAGGTAGAATAATCCGTTCTGCACTTGAATGTGAGATATCACGTTCGTGCCATAAAGCAACATCTTCCATCGCTGTTACTGAATAGCCACGTAATACGCGTGACAATCCAACGACATTTTCTGAACCGATAGGGTTACGCTTGTGTGGCATCGCAGATGATCCCTTTTGACCACCCTTAAAGCCTTCTTCTACTTCATGAATTTCTGAACGTTGTAATCCACGAATTTCAGTCGCCAACTCTTCCAAAGTTGTTCCAATCACAGCGATGGTTGAGATATAGTCAGCATGCAAGTCACGCGGTAGAACTTGTGAGCCAATTGGTTGTGGGGTTAACCCAAGTTCCTTCATGGCATACTCTTCAACACGCGGTGGCACATTCGCAAAAGTTCCGACGGCTCCTGATAGCTTTCCAGTAGCCATTTCCTTTGACACACGTTCAAAACGCGCAATGTCACGAACAGCCGCTTGATAGAAACGTGCCAAAACCAAACCGAAAGTCGTTGGCTCAGCGTGAACGCCATGCGTACGTCCCATCATCACGGTATTCTTATATTTACGGGCCAACTTAGCCAATTCGTCACGATATTCAATCAAATCCTGCATAATGATTTCATTTGCTTCGCGAATTCGTAATGCTTGAGCGGTATCAACCACGTCGGTTGAAGTGAGACCATAGTGAATCCACTTACGTTCATCACCCAAAGATTCAGAAACATTACGCGTGAAGGCAACGACATCATGCTTCGTTTCCTTTTCAATTTCCGCAATACGTTCAGGATCAAAAGTCGCATTTTTACGAATTGCATCTAAATCAGCCTGGGGCACATGTCCTTCAGCGACCCAACCAGCAGTTACCGCAATTTCAACATCCAACCAAGTTTGGTATTGGTTTTCGGTTGACCAGACTTTTGCCATCTCAGGGCGTGTATAACGATCAAGCATAGATAAGTTAGCTCCTTTTTTTAAACACGAATTAAAAACTCTTCACTTAGTATTATACCGTATTTTCACGAACATAAGCAATACATAGTCTGATTACGTTTGAAAAAAGCGAACAAAAAAAGCCGCAAGGTGCGACTTTTCAGTAAATGTTTACTTTTTGTTTTCTTTTGCAGCTTGTGCAGCAGCTGCCTCAGTATACTTTGAAAGCACATTCTTCATGTCAGGGTCCTTGATATCGACATTTGCCTTACCAAGTTCCTTACCAACAATTGCATTAACTTCATCTTGGTCAGACATTACTTCATTAACCTTGATATTCTTTAAATCACCCTTCATCTTATCAAATGAAGGCTTCTTTTCTTGCGTATTGCGCTTAACAATGTAATAACCTGAGTTCGTTGAAGTTTGAACTGGCGTCTTCGTGTACTCACCATCCTTAAGCTTGAACGCTGCCTTTTTGACGTTAGGATCGACCTTTGTACTTGTTGAATCAAAATCATCCAACTTTCCACCGTTCTTCTTGCTTGTAGAATCCCCTGAATACTTCTTGGCTAGTTCAGTAAAGTCTTGCCCATCATTCAATTCTTTAACAATCTTTTCGGCATCACTCTTGCTACCCATCAAGATAACAGAAGCACTGGTCTTTGGTTGGTATTCCTTATAAATCTTCTTCAAACCAGCGTTTGAAAAGTTTGTGTGGGCCTTTACTGCTTGGCGTTCCAAAAGTTCCAACTTTACAGAATCACGATAAGTTTGAGGCGTCATTCCAGAAGCAGACAATTGTTGTTCGAATTGACTTCCCATTTGATCACGGGTTTCATTGTACTTCTTGGTAACATCCTTATTAGAAACTTCTTTACCGTACTTCTTGTCCAGTACTTGGTTCACAATCATATTGGCTAATGTTTGTTGACCAGTTGGTGTTTGCTTCAACTCTTTATAGTATTTAGATTGGGTGACGTTTCCATCATCACTTGTCGCAACACTCTTAGGTCCGGCTCCCCAGACAGCTAATCCGATTCCGGCAATAAGGACAACGCCTACGCCTAATACTTTTTTCCACATATGCATGGGCCTCTTTCTATTTTTTAAATATTATCTAGTGTAACATAAATTCCTAACTCAAGCTTAGCTTATTCAACCTCATACGTCACACCCATTGCAAATTGCCCATTATCCAATGGCACTTGAATGTTCATATGTTCTTTAAATTCAGCATCTTGATAATGGAGTACAGCGCGTTCGTACGGCCAATCAAATTCGGGCAACCGATCAAGTAAAGCTTCATCATCTGGCGTAGAAGTGTTTAGAATAAACCGGACGAGTATGCGTAGCCAATCCACATGCGAAATTTTATCCAAAAATGCCACATGTGTGAACGGCATTGGACGCATTTCTCCTTGCAACTTCATCCCCGGCGCTGGCATCTTTGGTACCACAAATTGATAAAGTCCGGGTTCAGCAAACGGCATCTCAGGTACGTCTAAATCACGTAGCACAACCTGCTCTGCTGTTTCAATATTGACTTGGCGATTCGTCTGATGACTAAGCACAATCGGATGTAATTCCGCCCCGTCAAAGAAATAATTAATTAAAATCTCTTCCTTTGGATCAGTCAACGTTGATTCTAAATACTTTTCACGCGCAATCACATCAACCTTTAACCCAGCTGCCTTAAGACTATTAATTAACTTAATCCGATTTCCTGGCACGACGATACGCGTTGGCTGTTCAACCTCCACTACGTTCATGATGTCCGAAATTTCAAGAGGTTCAAAGTATTGCTTGTCGCTTAGTTGCGGAATAAATGTCAAATCATGTGGGTTATTGTTCATCAACACAGTCTCATAGCCTTGGCGCTTATACTCATCGCTGACCATGGCCATCACGTATGAAGCAGCTGCTCCATCACCAAGGCGGAAAGCCCCTGTACCAATAATCAACACAGTATTTTGCCCTAAGCGTTCACTTTCATTCTCAGTTTCAAACGTTGAATAGAATTGTGAAACTGATTCTTGGAACTCACCTGCAGAGGGTTCAAACGCTTTATACGTTGGCAACACATTGTTATCCCAACGATAACGCCGCACACTATCGTAAACAGAAGACCATAATTTAGCAATCAACCCATCTGAAAGGCCATAGTACTTCGCCTTTTTCATAAGTTCAATATCCCAAGGATGTTCTTGCACGTCAATTTCCAACTGCATAATCTTTTGTAATTTATAGAAGAAAAAGGCATCAATGTGCGTTAATTCAGCTAATTCATCAACTGTATAGCCACGGCGAATGGCTTCTAATAGCAATAAAATACGGTTATCTTGTGGGTGAATCAGTTGCGCAATCACTTGACTATCCGTTAATTCACCCATCAAATCTGGTGAAAAACTCCGATTACTGAAGTGCGCCGCTCGCAAAGCCTTTTCCAAAGCTTCCTCTAAACTACGGCCCACTCCAATCGTGGCCCCAACAGACTTTTGAATCGTATCTAAACGACGATTCGTTTCGATACCACCCAGTTCGAGTTCACCAAATGTAAACACCGGAAACCGCATAACAACGTGATCCATCGTCGGTTCCAACATTGCAGTATGTTCGGCATAACTACTTGGAATATGTACCTTTTCCAACCGATCGCCCAGCATTAACCCCGTCATTACCGGAACCATTGGGTAACCGGTCGCTCCTTCAATCAATGAAACTTTTCGATCATAGTATGGCACTAATCGCGTCACAACATAAGAATCATCCTCCGGATTGACCGCAAAGCGGACTTGTAATAACCCTTTAATGTCAAAACCACGGGCAATCTTAAATGCTGTATGCCGCAAGGTCTGAACAACTGGATCTGCTAATGTCTGAATTGGCGTAATCGCAATCGAATCAGCGGAGTGAATCCCAACTGGATCCATATCTTCTATGCCACCTATTAACACATTCGTATCTCGGAAATCACGCATGACAATCAAGGCAATTTCCTTATATCCACGGATACTTTTATCTACATTAACTTGATGCGTCAAAGAACGTGCTAATGCATCTTCAGCGATTTGATCTAATTCCTCAGCATCTTCAGCCTGCATACGCAACGCTTGACCTTGTGGCGCAATCGAACGCACAACCACAGGGAATTCTAGCTCACGCGCTGCATCAAAAACTTCGCCCGGTGTACTAGCTAATCGCGTCTGCACCGCAGGCAAGTGCCATTGTTGAAGACGTTCTTGCAGATATTTGGTATTTTGCGTGGCCTTTAGGACTGGCGTTGATAGGCCATATACTTTTGGTCCCTGATCCCCTAGAATTTGTTGTACCTCAAAAGCTAACCGAATGGCAGTTGTTCCACCAACCGTTGGTACAATACCTGTAATGCCGTTGGCAATAATGACTTTAACCAAGTTTTCAGCATTTAAATCCAAAACCTCGACATGCACGTCCGTCCGACTTGCAGTGAAACTATCTGGATTATCATCAATTAAAAAGACTTCACAGCCTCGTTTCAATAACGCTGAGACCATTTGGTAACTTGCTGAATCAGATTCTGTCTCACGTCCGAACCCATTAGCAGAACCACCTATTAACAAAATCTTTTCTGCCATATCTATCCTCCTCGACGTACAGTCACCATGTCCATGAAATCATCAAATGGCTGCGTAGCTTCTACTGGCCCCGGTGCTGTATCCGGAAAGAATTGTACACTAAATGCAGGATAATTCCGATGACGAAGTCCTTGAATTGAACCGTCCGTTAAATCAACATGGGTCACGAATACATCGGTACCTTTAATCGTACTCTTCACAATTTGATACCCTTGGGCTTGTGTTGCATACATAATTTGATTGGTAATTTGTTCTCGAATCGGATGATTCATGCCATGGTGTTCAATGCGCATTGGTTCTACCTGAACCCCATTTGCTAAGGCGAACAATTCATGACCCAACCCAATCCCCAGCAACGGAACTTTTTGTTGCAAAGTTTGAATCAGCGTCAACATTTCGTCTGGGATATCGTGGGGATTTCCTGGACCGGATGACAATACAATCCCATCGGGGTCCAAATTGAGCACTTCTTCTAAAGTCGCGGTATATGGCAATACCGTCACATTGGCATCATAGTCATTTAACATACGCAAAATACCATTTTTTAAACCAAAATCAATCACAACAATATTTGCACCACGACCTGGATTTACATAAGCTCGCGGTGTGGATGTTTGTTGTACCTCTTGATTTGTTAACACAAGCGCCCTTAATTGATCAAACGCGTGATCATCGGGATAGTCCACAATTGATGCCTTTTGACTCCCTGTTTCACGTAAATGTCGTGTTAAGGCTCGGGTATCCACTTGTGAAATGCCAGGGACATTGTGTCGTAGCAAAAATTCGTGCAAACTCATTGATTGCAGCCGGTTCGTTGACACTTCCGCTACTTCACGTACAACAACCCCCTTAACCATTGGGCCAATTGCCTCATCTGCACGATGATTAATTCCCGCCGCCCCAATCGTTGGCATCGTGAACACGACAATTTGATTGTGATAAATTGGATTGGTCATAATCTCTTGGTATCCGGTCATTGCAGTGTGAAAAAAGATTTCACCAAATGTCGTTGCAGGGGCCCCAAAAGCTACCCCTTCATAAACGGAACCATCTTCTAATATTAAATATCGTTTTGCCATCACTTTACCTCGGACCTCCTCAGCTAAATGCTGTGAGTTTCCTTGTCAAATTCAACTCATTTATTATTCAATTTCAACAGAGTCACGCCCGTCGACTTCTTCAACGTTTACTTGAATCCGTTCCATTGCTGACGTTGGAATGTTCTTTCCGACAAAATCAGCTCGAATAGGGAGTTCACGATGTCCACGATCAACTAACACAGCTAAATTAACAACGGCAGGACGCCCATTATCCATCAAGGCATCTAAAGCTGCACGAATTGTCCGTCCTGTATAAAGAACATCATCGACTAAAATCACGCGTTTCCCATCAATATTAACGTCCAACGGTTGTTTAGCAATTGTTTCAGCTTGATCATCACGATATGACGAAATATCAAGTTCTCCAACTGGTATTTCAGCACTTTCTAACTGCTGTAAACGCTCAGCAATATGCTTTCCAATAAAGACGCCACGCGTTTTGATACCAACAATCACAAGATTATTGATTCCTTTATTCTTTTCAATAATTTCGTACGTAATTCGTGTCAATGCCCGTTGCATGGCCATTGCATCTACAATTTCTTTCGTCATAACGTTCATACTCCTAGTTGTATTAAAAAAGCGCTATCCACTTATAAATGTGAATAACGCTAGTTCATCAGGCTCTTTTGACATGTGCGTTATCCTCTTGCACCTCACTGGATGCTTTTAAGACGATACGCCCCTATCTTAACACAGATACGTCAATTTTTCATTATTTATCGTCTTCATGGTACGGGTCTAGCGTTGCTAACATATCAGTGAAGTAAGTAGGCAAAGGCGCTTCAAAAGTCATTTCTTCACCCGTTGTTGGTTGTGTAAGACCTAAAGTTGCTGCATGTAAGTATTGTCCATTACCTGGTAATGTTTTTGCTGGTCCATAAAGAGGGTCTCCGGCTACGGGGTGATTAATATAATCCATGTGCACACGAATTTGATGTGTTCGTCCAGTTTCCAAGGTAACTCGCAACAATGTGTAGCCAACGTAACGTTTAACAACTTCAAAATGGGTCACTGCGTCTCGTCCACCAGCAACGACACCCTGCTTCTTTCGATCCGTTTTCGATCGTCCCAGCGGCGCATTAATCGTTCCTTGATTTTCTTTAAATTCCCCGTGAACCAAGGCATAGTATTGACGCAGACTTTTCTTTTCTTTGAGTTGTTCCGTCAAAGCCTCATGCGCATTATCATTCTTGGCAACCATCAAAAGTCCAGAGGTATCTTTATCAATACGGTGAACAATTCCAGGTCGGATGACACCATTAATTGATGATAATTGCGTGTGATACATTAATGCGTTCACTAAAGTACCATTTGCATGACCCAAAGCAGGATGAACCACCATGCCCTGGGGCTTGTTTACAACTAATAGGTCATCATCTTCATACACGATATCTAGTGGGATATCTTCAGCTTCGGCCTTAAGTTCCACGGGTTCAGGTACATCAAACGTTATGACATCGCCTGGTTTAACTTTATAATTGGCCTTTTTGACAACATCATTTACTTTTAACGCACCATCATTGATAAACCCACCAATTTGGGTCCGAGTATATGCGTCAAAGGCATCCGCAACGACCTTATCGAGGCGCCCGGTTTCTTCATTAATCGTTAATTGCTCTTGTGTCATAATCTTCCTTTTGTGTGTTTGCTATCTTAGCTAATTTTGATTGTAGCGCGGCATGAATACTTGGCGATAGCCAATAGGCATACGATTCACCATCATAAACAAATAAAACCGTTCTTTTTGTAAATTGCACATATTGTAGTTTTTCTAACGGAATCCGATCTGAGTGAATGCCAAAAGCAGGCTTAAAACGGATACTGTCATCAGTTAATTCCACGCGTTGACGGCCGAAAATAAGCGCTACCAAGCCAAAGAATATCAGATAACTTGCTGCTGAAATTGTATTAAAAGTCGTAACTTCCAACCACATAATCGTTCCAAAGACTGGAATCATTAATAACCAGGTCCATAGCACGTATCCTGCCAATCCTGAAACTTGATAATAACCACGCATAATCTTCTCCTCAATCTCTATCTCGATAATAAGTATAACATGTAATCACTTGATTAATTGTTATAGCTGTTAGATTCGTTAATTCTCCTGCATTCAAGACTAATTGAAACATTCTTGTAATCATTCATCTCTATTTCTGCCATACTCATTCATTATACTGGTATAATAAATATACAATTAACGGGATGGGAAATGTTATGAAACTTGAAATAATTGGGATGGGAGTCACAATCTTGGGATGGATTGCGCTCCTAGTATGGCTTATCAACATTCTCTTTACACACCATGATCATATGAAACAATCCATTATCATGAAAGCTTTGGGTTGGCTTGGTGTTATTTTAATTTTAGTTGGTGGTGGCATTAACTACGCATACAATCAAACACAAGATATCACACCTGCAGCGACTCCAAAATCGAAAGTCACGACCAACGATACCAGCCATTAAAAATGATCTATCATATTTATTTTGACGCGGCCACTCGCGGACAAAACGGTCCCAGTGCCGCTGGCGCCATCATTATTGCCAACCATTCACAAACCCCGTTTAAAACCACTTTATCAACGATGTCGAATCACGCTGCTGAATTCGCCGCAGCCCGCTTCGCGCTCGCTTGTGTCGCTCCTTTAGCTAATCAAAACGATACCTTAATGCTCCATTCGGATTCAAAAATTGTCATCGATAGCTTAACCAAAGGCTATGCAAAACACTTTATGGCGGAGGTCACTGACATCAATCAGCAATTGGACCAATATCGTAATGTCATTTTAGAATGGCTTCCTGAAAAACAAAATCAAGGGGCCCATCAGCTTGCCAACCAAGCCCTTGCTACTATTTAAACAAAAACCGCTTAAATTCTACTTGAATTTAAGCGGTTTTCTTTAGAATTAGATGCTCCTCTGTACCCCATGACGTTTTGGCGCTAATCCTTGACTAATCATCATAAAGGCAAAAATAGAGTCAGTAAAGAAAGAAAATATAAACATTGATATTCCACTTCAGAGGGCTATTGTCACTGATGTTGCAGTAGGCTCCACAGGACACAAGACAAGACTATCTCTTAAAAAAAAATATGTTCGAATTAACGTATTATTTCATTTTATATATACACATTTGTCGCTTATACTTTCAAAATATCTATCATGTGACACGATCACTACTGTTTTACCTTTGTTTTTTAAATCAACCAATAATTCTGCGATTCGTTTCTTATTTTCTTCGTCCAAAGATCCTGTCGGCTCATCGGCTAAAATAACATCTGCATCTTTTAATATTGTCTTAGCAATCGCAATACGCTGTTGTTCGCCACCAGATAAATCATGTACTTTCATTTTCAGATAATTCACATCCAATCCAACATCTTGAAGTGCTTTAATTTGCTGATTTAATTTATCTTTTTTCCCAAGTTTCTTATAAACTAAACTAATATCTAAATTAGCTTTAACTGTCTTATCATCTATCAGACCGAAATTTTGAAATAAATAATCGAGTTTATTTCTTCTCCATCCAGTAGCTTCCCTGCTGTTAACATTTGGAATTTCTTTACCAAAGACTTTCACGACTCCGGAATCAGCGCTTTCCACTAATCCAATTATGTTTAAAAGTGTACTTTTCCCCGCCCCGCTCGGCCCAAATATAGTAGTCATCTCCCCTTTGGTAATCACTAAGTTTAATTTTTCTAAAACTTGATGTTTACCAAATTTTTTATTCAAATTTTCAACTGTTATATTGCCAATGTTTGAAAACATTACTTATTCTCCTTTAGCACTTTATGTTTAATTACAACAGCTGACACAAGAACACACAGCAATTCAAAACAAAATAGCATAAATAGCCCAACCAATGAAACACCATCAAAATCTTCTTTTGCCAATAACATTATTAATAAAATAACGTATTGCATAATAATCAATAACATTAATTTAGAAATTATGCGTAGATCACTGTATCCCGACATGTATTTATAATATATTTCCTTATCGTTGCTCCTGAAATAAAGCACAACTAAATAGACAGTTATCAATAATATAAAGACTATTGTGACCATTAGTGAAACAACCGTCTTTTTTATATTCCCAAGGCCATTTTTAAGATTATCCGTATCCAGATTATTTAATTTAACAATCTGTGCATAATTGTCCTCATAATTACTATCTTCTAGATCTTTAAAAATTGACTTATAAGTTTCTCTTTCACTAATATCAATAGGCATTTTTAATGCATCTCGGTTTTCTTGTCCATTCATAATATTTCTGCATACATATGAACTATTATTTGTCGTAGATACTACCATAGGCTGCATCTCTCTAACATCACCCATACTTAAGTCAAAATAGGTGCGATTTGCTGGTACAGATATTACTTTTAAAACCGGTTGCTTCCCTGTAATTTGTAACTCCGTATCTGAAATATACTTCTTTAAAGCAGTAAGTTCACTGTTCTTATTTTTAGGCATAAGTAATACTAAAGTTGATTCATCATCATTAACTTTAATCGTCCTGTTATCTACATCCTTAATTGGGAATCTTTTTAAATAATTCGGATTAACGATATTAAATTTTTGATAGTCATGATCTTTTCTATCGGTGTATACTTTATCAGCTTCAAAATCACCACCATCAAATAATAATGCCCCTCGGCGATTTAATTTTTCATACATCAAATCATCCAACTGTTCCAATGAAATTAATTTTCCAACTTCATTGTCATTGTCATAACCGACTACTTTTGGCCCTATTATCCCGTATTCTGAACCTATCTTTTTATTTTTATAACTAGTAAAAACTCTGGGTTGCGCCTCAGTTGATACAAGCTGAAAAATTGGAACAAGATTACTAAATACCATTATTAAGATAATCGCTTTAATAATATATACAATATAAAATGACCATGATAAATAATTTTTGTTTTTTAACTGACTATTTAAAGAAAGATAATTTAAGGAGAAGACGGCACCTAAAGCTGTTAAAATCAAAATAACTATAATAGAACCCAATACTATATACGCCATTAACTGTATATGCCAATGTTCAAATACTAGTAAATAAGTAATTACAAAACCTGTAATGATCAACATAAACAAAAAAACAGCTCTAAACAATTCTCGAGTCATCATTAAGTTAGATAACCCCTCCAACTTATAACTACCAATATATTTACTACTTAACAATACATACAACAAAACAAAAATTGAAAGTAATCCAAACAACGCAAATTGTAAATCAGTTAAATCAAGAAACTCAATTTGTAAATTGGCTTTTTGATAATCTTTACTTTTTTGAAATGACGAAAGCGTATAATTTTTATGAAATTCACGATTATATCTCAAAGCTAACGCCTCAATAAACTTATCATAATCGTCCTTACTGTCTGTCTCAATATAAAAATCACCTTGCCGTCCGTTATAAGAAATATCATTGTCAATCGGACTAATACCTGAAGAATATCCCTTTAGAGGCAAATCGTTAACATATTTAGAGCCTCCTTTTTTAGTAGGTTGTTGAAAAAGGATCCAAATATTGCTAGGTTTTACAGTATGCACTTGATAGTTCAACTCTGTCCTAGGAAGACCATAATTATAAAAACCAGCTTTATCAATTTGATACCCCGAAAGAAGTTGAACCTTCATATAATTAATATTAACTTCTTTACTAGCATCATTTAAAACAGACAAAACTTCTTTATATTTATCATCACTATCAATGAAATCAGGTATATTAATTACCTTAAATTTATCCTCAAAGTTATATTGCTGTTCGGCAGTCTGTACTAAATAAGCACTATTTGAATTATAAAAAAGAAGATATGAACCCAAAATAAAAACCAAGCCAATTATTATCAATAAACCTTTCCTAAGCATTTAAAATTACACCTCACAACGAAAATAATTAAACCGCATAAATATATTTTATATGTTTTAATTATTGCATGTCCATATGGCATATTTTAAATATCGAAAAAATGTGACATATTATAATATCAAGCGAAAAACAAATATGTATGGAAAGGATCTCTCTTACCACTGGTATGGTCCTTACGCACTCTATTTGTCTACTACCAAGCGCTACCAAGTTAAGTTCTAAAGGCGGTTTCACTCATCGTCTACTTCCATTAACAACCTCACCGCTTCTCTTTTATGCGCCCATAGTACTATTTTACTCAGCTATGACCTCATCATTTAACTTGTATTCACGCGGTTTTCTTTAGAATTAGATTGGACTATAATGATAAAAAAATAACATTTAAGAAGGTTAATGACTATGGAGAACCCCACTCACCCTAAACCGTTACATCACACCCTCATTACGAATGGTGATCAAGGCCAAATGGTACAGGCTGTGCGACAAAAAATTCAGGATTGGCAGTCGACCTACGCCAATGACATCTCTGGTAACATTTGGATTTATGAAGAAAATGATGCAACTCCCTATCTACAGGTCACTGATTTCAATAATCAAACAACGCTATTCAAAGACCTACAACCCATTCAAGCAAGCACTTTTTTAAATGACTTAGACCAAACCATGCAACAAAACTTTACGCAAAACCACTCTGACGTCAATCTTATTGTCATTGATGATTTTGAAAGCACCTCTTGGTCAGCTGATAAAGAAAATGTGTTACGTAAATTATTCACCCAAGGCGCTACACATAATGTATTCACCATCTTCATTAACAGTCCATATGCGGAGCTAACAAGAAACTACCGCGATAATTTTTCTGAAATTATTGATTTTTCAGATTAATAATTACCATCAAAAGGAGCATTTATGTCAAATAATTTAATTGAAGTTAACGTTAAAACACCTGATACAGCAACGCATATCGCCATCTCAACTCTGGGTACCGTTGGTGTTGTGGTGGCTGCACTAGCGGGTACCGCTTTGTTAGCACACATACAAAAAACACATTAGTATTTTATCATAAATCACTTTCTTTTTATTAGTAAAAGCGTTAAACTATATACTAATAACCGAGGGAGGTTAACCTAATGACTGAAAATAACAAAGAGACACAAGCAGAACTTAAAGAACGTCTAACAGATGAAGAATACGCCGTCACACAAAACGCCGCCACCGAACGCCCATTTAGTGGTAAATATGACGACTGGTGGGATGATGGTATTTTCGTTGACGTCGTCGATGGAACACCACTATTCAGTTCAACTGATAAGTATGATGCTGGATGTGGCTGGCCTTCATTCACACGACCAATTGATGATCATAATTTAGTAGAAGAAGCTGACTATAAGCTACTACGCGAACGCACTGAAGTCCGTTCAAAAAATGCTGATTCCCATCTTGGACATGTTTTCGATGATGGTCCAACCGATCAAGGTGGCTTACGTTACTGTATTAATTCAGCTGCACTTCGTTTCGTGCCTAAGGCAGATATGGAAGCAGAAGGTTACGGTAAGTACCTCCAACTTTTTGATAACTAATTAAAACAAAAGAGGCGTTACCCCATTACGGGGTAACGCCTCTTTTTTAGATCAATCTATGTTTATTTTCCATTCTTCTTACGACGGAACGGCATAAACAATCCTAATGAAAGCATCAGCATACCAAAGGCTTCCAATAGGTGTGACGATGCAACACCCGTATTCGGTAGCGCTTTGCGAGCTTGATTCAAAATCGCATAAATTTCTTCATTTGAGTTTGCAGCATCAATTTGCTTCATTAACGCATCCTTGGTTTGGTTATCAAGACCAACCAATTGCTCAAGTTGATCCTTAACCTTGCGCTTAGCTTCAGCCAAATCATCCTTTGGTGTCGTCGGATTAGCTGTCTCCTTTGAATCCGCTGGGTTCTTTGGTGCCACCGGTTTCTTTGGATTCAAGTCATCGTTTGAGCCATCTGGATTGACCGGCTTCTTTGGATCAGTAGGTTCGACTGGCTCCTTTGGATCTGTTGGGTCAGTTGGATCAATAGGCTTAATTTCTTCAACCTTCTTGTCTACCTCATCCGTTGTCTTTGCGTCATCGATTTCTTTCTTGATTTCATCCTTTTCTTTATCGCTTAAGTTAGGATTCTTATCAATTTCTTGCTTAGCTTCGTCCTTAGCGTCTTCTAAGTTCTTGTCGCCTTGCTTGTTGGCATCGTCAACTTCCTTTTCAACGTCATCCGTTGAAGTCTTGTCATCGATTTCCTTCTTGATTTCTTCCTTTTCTTTATCGCTTAAGTTAGGATTCTTATCAATTTCTTGCTTAGCTTCGTCCTTAGCGTCTTCTAAGTTCTTGTCGCCTTGTTTGTTGGCATCGTCAACTTCCTTTTCAACGTCATCCGTTGAAGTCTTGTCATCGATTTCCTTCTTGATTTCTTCCTTTTCTTTATCGCTTAAGTTAGGATTCTTATCAATTTCTTGCTTAGCTTCGTCCTTAGCGTCTTCTAAGTTCTTGTCACCTTGCTTGTTGGCATCGTCAACTTCCTTTTCAACGTCATCCGTTGAAGTCTTGTCATCGATTTCCTTCTTGATTTCTTCCTTTTCTTCCTTAGACAAGTTCTCGTTGGCATCGACTTCCTTCTTAGCTTCTTCCTTAGCGTCTTCTAAGTTCTGATCGCCTTGCTTATTTGCTTCGTCAACCTTGTTTTCAACTTCATCAGTTGTCTTCGCCTCGTCGATTTCCTTCTTGATCTCGTCCTTTTCTTCCTTAGACAAGTTCTCGTTGGCATCGATTTCCTTCTTGGCTTCTTCCTTAGCATCTTCTAAGTTCTTGTCGCCTTGCTTATTGGCTTCGTCAACCTTGTTTTCAACTTCATCAGTTGTTTTCGCATCGTCGATTTCCTTCTTGATCTCGTCCTTTTCTTCCTTAGACAAGTTCTCGTTGGCATCAACTTCCTTCTTAGCTTCTTCCTTAGCGTCTTCTAAGTTCTGATCGCCTTGCTTATTTGCTTCGTCAACCTTGTTTTCAACTTCATCAGTTGTTTTCGCATCGTCGATTTCCTTCTTGATCTCGTCCTTTTCTTCCTTAGACAAGTTCTCGTTGGTATCGACTTCCTTCTTAGCTTCTTCCTTAGCGTCTTCTAAGTTCTGATCGCCTTGCTTGTTCGCTTCATCAACCTTTGAATCGACTTCATCAAGCGTCTTTGATTCGTCAATGCCAGTGTTAATCGCATCCTTTTCTTCATCACTCAAGTTTGGATTTTGCTTAACTTCTTCCTTGGCGGCGTCTTTAGCATCTTCTAAGTTCTTGTCGCCTTGCTTATTTGCTTCGTCAACCTTGTTTTCAACTTCATCAGTTGTTTTCGCATCGTCGATTTCCTTCTTGATCTCGTCCTTTTCTTCCTTAGACAAGTTCTCGTTGGCATCAACTTCCTTCTTAGCTTCTTCCTTAGCGTCTTCTAAGTTCTGATCGCCTTGCTTATTTGCTTCGTCAACCTTGTTTTCAACTTCATCAGTTGTTTTCGCATCGTCGATTTCCTTCTTGATCTCGTCCTTTTCTTCCTTAGACAAGTTCTCGTTGGCATCGACTTCCTTCTTAGCTTCTTCCTTAGCGTCTTCTAAGTTCTGATCGCCTTGCTTGTTCGCTTCATCAACCTTTGAATCGACTTCATCAAGCGTCTTTGATTCATCAATGCCAGTGTTAATCGCATCCTTTTCTTCATCGCTCAAGTTTGGATTTTGCTTAACTTCTTCCTTGGCTTCTTCCTTAGCATCTTCTAAGTTCTTGTCGCCTTGCTTATTGGCTTCATCAACCTTTGAATCGACTTCATCAAGCGTCTTTGATTCATCAATGCCAGTGTTAATCGCATCCTTTTCTTCATCACTCAAGTTTGGATTTTGCTTAACTTCTTCCTTGGCGGCGTCTTTAGCATCTTGCAAGTTCTTGTCGCCTTGCTTGTTCGCTTCATCAACCTTGTTCTTGACTTCGTCAACCGTAGTTGCTTCGTCAATGCCAGTGTTAATTGCATCCTTTTCTTCATCACTCAAGTTTGGATTTTGCTTAACTTCTTCCTTGGCAGCTTCTTTAGCATCTTCTAAGTTCTTGTCAGCTTGCTTGTTCGCTGCATCAACAATGCGATCAAGTTCATCCCCTGAAACAGCATCATCGATTTGCTTATCAAAGCCAGCTTTTTCTTCCGGCGTCAAGTTAGGTAGCTTATCAACCGCTTCCTTGGCCTTATCTTGAAGTTCCTTTAACTTATTCGCATCAGAAATTTTTGCGTCATCAACAAGCTTGTCAACATCAACTAGGTTATCTGCGTCCTTAATCTTATCAAGAATCTCTTGTTTGGTTACATCATCAAGATTCTTCAAGCCATCAATAATATCCTTAGATGTTTCCTTACGGGCATCTAAGACAGCTTGATCATTCTTTTTTGCATCAGCAATGATTTGATCAATCGTTTCCTTGTCAGTCGCGGCATCAATGGCATCGCTAATATCTTGCTTGGTCTTATCATCAAGATTCTTCAAATCATCGATTTGAGGCTTAGCTGCATCTTTTTGACCTTGTAAGATATCTTGGGCCTTCGCATCGTCAAGAATATCTTTAACTTCTTGGACCGTTTCAGCTGCATCAAGCTTGTCTTTCAGTTGTTGCTTGACGTCATCCTTAAGGCTTGGCAACTTATCAACTGTTCCCTTACCCGCATTAATGGCATCTTCCAAATTACCTGAGTCTTCAGCTTTCGCATCTGCCACAATTTGGTCGATTTCAGCAATATTATCAGATGCATCAATAGCATCCTTGATTTCTTGCTTACGAGCATCATCCAAATTTGGGAAGTTTTCAACACGATCCTTAGCAATTTCTTGGTGTTTCTTCAACTCAGTTTGATCTTCAAGCTTAGCATCTTCTACTAACTTGTCGATTTGTTCCTTCGTCAAAGCATCATCAATTCCTTGCAAAGCAGAATCGCGCGTTTCCTCACGCAAGTTTGGCAGCTTCTCGACAATTTCTTTAGCAGCATCCTTTTGACGTTGCAAAACATTAGCCGCAATCGCTTCTTTGACAATCGCATCAACTTCATCAATCGTTGCTGCTGCATCGATACGATCTTGGAAGCCCTTCTTACGAGAATCATCCAACTTATCCAAATCGCCAACCGTTTGCTTACCGTTTGTTTGCGCACGCTTCAAGTTTTCTGCATCCTCAGTTTGCGCATCCGAAACTAACTTATCAACGTCAACAATCTTCGTTGCATTTTTAATCGCCTCTTTGATGTTTTGCTTACGTGAGTCGGAAATATTTGGCAAAGCATCTACAATAGCTGATCCGTTATCTTGACGAGTAACCAAGTTAGCTTGGTCTTCCGCCTTAGCATCTTCTACTAACTTATTGATAGTTGCTTCATCTTGCGCCTTATCAATTGCTTCCTTAATGATTTGCTTACGTTCATCAGAGATATTTGCTAAGGCATCAACTGCTTCCTTAGCAGCCTGCTTTTGTCCAAGCAACTTATCAAGTGCTTCCGCTTCTTCACGAATCTTCTTCACATCTTCAATCGTCGTAGCACCATTCACACGGTTTTGGAACTCTTGCTTCTGTGCATCACTCAAATTCGGCAATTGGCCGATAACATCGTTAGCTCGGTCTTGATTTTGCTTCAAAGTTTTAGCATCTTGGTCCTTGGCATTTTCCACCAAGGCATTAACATCAACAATCTTTTTCGCTTGATCAATTTGATCCTTAATCGCTTGCTTGGTTACTTCATCCAAATTTTGCAAAGCATCAACTGCTTCCTTACCCGCTTTTTGACTATCTGCGAGATTTCTTGCATCTTCAGCTTGTGCATCAGTTACAAGTTGATCGATTGCCGCCTTATCCTTAGCCCCATCGATGGTTGCATTGATTTCAGCCTTGCGTTCTGGTGTGATATTTTCTAACGCATCAACTGTTTCTTTCGCTACCTCTTTTTGTCCCTTCAAGGTATCCAAAGCCTTAGCATCAGCCACAATTTGGTCAACATCGACAATCTTCGTTGCATCAGCAATTTGATCGGTAAAGCGCTTCTTTTCATCAAGCGTCAAATGTTGCAATGCATTTACTGCTGCTTCAGCATCTGTCTGACTCTTCTTCAAGTTAGCTGCATCTTGAGCCTTAGCAGCGTCGGCAATTTCCTGAACATTTAATTCGGTCGTTGCATTTATGATATCTTGCTTCGCTTTATTCTTTGTTGCTTGATCAATATTTTGAAGTCCTTCGACAACACCAAGTGCTGCATCTTGAGCCTTAGCCAAATCAGCAATTTCAAGAATGCTTGATCCTAATGTACCATCAGCAATTTGTTGCTTGATTTTTTGCTTTGTCGCGTCGTCAAGGTTTGTCAAACTATCAACCGTAGCATTCGCTGAGTCCTTAGCATTTTGCAACAATTCAGCTTCTTTAGCATCAATGACATCATAAATTGCGTCCATCTGGGTAGCATTGATGGCATCATTCATCATATCCATGATTTTTTGGTAAATATCCAAATGCTCACCAATATTCTTAGCCTCATTTAACGCTTCAAGCACTGAACTTTGTTGACTATAATGTTCGGCATTATCAGCATCACGTGCAGCCTTTAGAGCATCTTCAATTTCCTTGGTCGTTTTCGCATTGTTAACATTGTTTGCGAAATAATCTTTACCATTCTTAACGTTTGGACGACCCGGACGGCCTGGGATTGAATTTTCATCAAGGAATCCCATATTCTTTATTTCTTCAAGTGCTGCTTCCTTTTTAAGTTGCAGCTCATTGTCATCAGATTTTGTCTTAGCTTCTGCCAAAATATCATCGATTTCTTGCAAAGAGGTTGCGCCATTAACTCGATCTTGGAACTCAATAACATCTGCATCACGCAAACCATTAAAGTCTTTCAATGTCTTGTTTGCTTCAATTTTCTTGTTACCAATTTGTGTGTCGAGATCCTTAAGCGCAATCACTTGATCGTTAATTGTCTTGGCATCTAGTGAGTCTTGTACAATCTGCTTAGCAGCATCTTTAGCGTCTTGGCTCACGTTCGTTAATGCATCGATTTGCTTAATTGATTCTTCTTTCAATTTCTTCAGATCGTTTTCTTGACGCAAACGTTCATTTTCAATGACCGCGTTCGACCAAATTTCAGAAACCTCATCTCCATTAACAGCAGCATCAATTTGACGGTTTAGTTCATCCTTATTCGTCAAATAGTTCATATCTGCAATCTTCTTTTTGGCTTCTTCCTTAGCAGCATCAAGTTGCTTTTGCACACGATTCATTTCGTCTTGCATTTGTGCATCTTTTAGAATTTTTTTCAATTCTGCCAAGTTCTCATCAGTCGGTTCAAGCAACTGATTGATCATTTCTTTAAAGTCCTTGTTCTCTAAATCAGTCAAGTCCTTCAAGTCATCGATTTGTTGGTTAGCCTTATCCTTCAACTCTTGGAATTCTTTTTCACGTTCAGCCTTGTGCGTAGCATCTAGTTGCTTAGCTTTATTAACAATCGTATTAACTTCTTCAATTGTCTTTCCGGCTTCGATTTGTGCAATGAAGTCCTGCTTTTCTTCATCAGAAAGGTATTCCAGTTCGTTAACACTATTCTTACCAGCTTCTTTAGCTGCCTCTAATTGCTTTTGGACAATTAATTCAGCGTTACGTTTTGAAGCTTCAGTCGCAATAGCCTTAACTTCATCAATCGAAGTCGCTGCATCAACACGCTTTTTGAAATCAGCAGCTTCATCACCTAACTCAGCCATACCATCAATCGCTTCTTTAGCTTTATTTTTTGTTTCATCTAAAAGCTTTTGTTGACGGTTTGCTTCATCTTTTTCCTTAGCCTCAGTCAAGATACCTGTAATTTCTTTAACACTATTTGATTTGTTAACGCGATCAAGGAAATCGTTCTTTTCTTGAGCTGTTAAATCTTCTAATGCGTTGATTGCATCAGTGGCATCTTTTTTAGCAGCCTTGGTATCAGAATCACGCGCATCCGCTAAAATTTGTTCCAAGTCATCGGCTGTTGTCGCATTTTTAACACGGTCGTTGTATGCGTTACGATCAGTTTCTTTTGGTACAATTTCAATCAATAATTGGCCAACACCCTCTTGGGCTGCCGACAATGCTTGCTTATCATTTAGCTTCTTAACTTGTTCGAAATATGCATCCAACATTTCGTGCGTTAAATCGGCGCCATCAAGTGCATCTTCATAATTTTGCTTTTGCAAATCAGAAATACCTGGATAAGTTACCCCATCAACAGTCATTCCTGCCATATCAGCAATCTTTTGCTTAATTTCTTGTTTATGCTTGTTCAAAGCTTCCTTAGCTGCTTGTGATGCTTTCGCTTCGTCTAAGATGCCATTAATTTCATCAATCGTATCCGCAGCATCAATTCGCTCTTGATAACCATTGTGTTGCTTAGGCGTCAACAACTCTAGCGCTGGTAATTCCTTTTTAGCCGCATCTTTGGCCGCTTTTAAGTTAGCCGCGTCTTTTTGCTTTGCTTCATTTAAAGTATTACGAACGTCATCAATCTTCGTCGCTTGGTCTAAAGTTGATTTAAAATCATCTTTTTCCTGAATTTGTAAGTTAGGCAACTTATCAATTTGGGCTTTCGCATCTTCAATCGCATCTGCCAACGGCATCACTGTGATCTTACTTGCCCCAGTGACGAATGATACTGAATCAAGCTGAGCTTGATTAGCAGTCTCATTTGGATAGAAGGTATCGGCCGTCCCTCCACGGGTAATCAATTGTGCAAAGTAATTCTTATTGTTATTTTCCATCGTACCATCAACAACAAGCGACTTACTTGCCAAATCACCATCCTTTAAGAGTCCACCAACCTTCTTCCAAGTTGACTTATCATTTGGATCACCTTCATACCATTGTACCCAGTATCCATCAGTACCCTTCTTACCCCAGAGACCTCCAGTTCCGGCAATCGGTTCTTTAGTCATCGATTCATCAAATCCAACTAATGGAATGGTGATTTTATCACCTTCGTAACCCTTTTGGTCTTCAACACCAGTGGTCACATTAACCGTTTCGCTGGTCACAACCTTGTTGTATCCTGCACCCAAATCCATTGTTGCTGTGATTTTAATTGAACCAACCTTGGCACGGTCATTGGTAACCGTAAATTCACCAGTAGTCGGATTAAAGTTTGTAACTAAGCCTTTTCCGCCATCATCATAAGACCAAGTCACCTTACCCTTGAAACCATTACTTGGCACACTGTCCAACTTAGGCTTTACAACAATTCCAGTCGCTTTAATTTCTTGAGCGTTTTGCCCTGCCTGTTTACCAATATCAGTCCCCGTCAATTGACCGTTGATGTAATCCTTACGAATGTTTGTAATCTTACCCTTGGTCACTGGGTTTTCAGTATACGCTTGAATTGCGACAACATTAGACCACACTTCATTGTAGGCTGATCCAATAATTGGCTTCCAATCAGCTTGTAATTGATAGTATTCGGTACCAACTGCACCTGGCTTAACCTCCAGGGTTTCTGAATTTGCACCCTTGATTGCAACCCAAGTACCATTTTGATACTTATACCATTGATAACGCTTTGACCCTGTTAAACCAATCACTTCACCAACCCAGGCTTTACCCATGATAGTTGTTGATGATTTTTGATCCAAGTTAATTCGTTGGTCAACTGGCTCACTATCAAAACCATAATGATCTTTACCAAAGATTCCACCTCGGACAGCAGGTCCAGACGGAGTTCCTTTACCAGCAGGCTTATTTGAAGTCGCCGCCTTCTGAACAACCTTCTTTTGTGGCGTGGTTGTCTTAGGTGCTTCAGTCTTCGTTTCAGGCGCAACTGGTTGTGGTGTTTCTACTTGTTGTTCTGGCTCAGCAGGCTTTGAGGTCTCAGTAACATCAGTTGACTGATCACCCTTATCGTCTGTTGTTGGTTGTTGCGGCTCTTCCGCTGGCTTCTCAGCTGGCACTTGTGGTTGCTCAGAATCGGTGGTTGCATCTGTTTGCTTTTCTTCAGTAGCTGAAGTATCCAAACTTGGCGTTGACTCATCCACTGGCGCTACTGGCGCGGTTTGATTTAAGACGCTTGGATCGACTGCTTCCCCATTCAGGGTCACGACATTACTCGTTGGTCCAACCTTACTGTCATCCTTCTTCTCTGATCCCGTTTCGTTCAAGTCATCTGCCGACGCATCAGATGTCGTTGCCGACATTCCCATTGCTGACGCAAACGCGAAAACTCCCGCAAAAACCCAATGCTTTCTAGCCTTATACATTTTAAAATGTTGTTTTGAATGTTCCATTTTGTTCCCCATTCTGCTCATATTATGCTATTTATTTTATTTTTATAAAAAAATGCCACTTGATTTAACTTCCCAATCCGTGGCCAATTTATATTATACCATTTAGCACCCCTTCTGCCACTATAAATTGTATTTAATATTTATTTTTCTTTTTGTTTTTTCAATTTATACAAATTGATAAATATAATTCACAAAAAATAAAATAAGAACTGCTACAATCGCATTATGAGAAAAAGATGTGATGAAAAAATGTATTTTGTCATTAAAAAGAATTGGTATACATGATATTAGAAAAGAAAATATAGCATTCTATTTAAATACATTATATATATCAACTCAAGAAAAGCCTTTATTCACCGCTATTTTAAGGGAAAAAATGCGAAAAAAAAGCGAAACACAAGCCTGTGTTTCACTTCGTTATACATATTTTAAAATCGGTCTAGTTGACATCTTCAGGTAGTTGCTTCAAGCCAATTCCAGTCCAAGCTGAAATTAATGAGAAGATTGGTGATACCCATGCAAAAATCGCAAATAATGCAAAACTGGTGACAGGAACATTCAAAGTTTGTGCAGCAAAACTTCCCGCGACCCCCCACGGCACTAAGTAATTCATTACAGTCCCTGAATCTTCAAGGGTTCGACCAAGTGCTAATGGCGATAGTTTCACTCGCTTAAAGACCGGCTTCCAAAGTTGGCCCGGTAAAATCGTTGCCAAGTATTGTTCACCAATCATAAAGTTAGCCAAAATTCCGGTGATGATGGTTCCTGTTACAGCTGACGCCTGCGTCTTAACACGCTTAATGACCGGAGCCATAAAGTCTTGCAAGATATTCTCCTGCGAGAGCATCCCACCAAGCGCCAATGCTAACATAATAATGATGACCGTTGGCATCATTGACAACATACCTCCACGGTTAAGCAACGCTTGGATGGTTGGGTTGTCCGCAGAAGTTTTAAACCCATTCAGAATGGTATCACTCAAAGCCGTTAGCGAATGATTCATCAAGAAAATAAATGAAGAAAGTACGACATTGATCATTAATGTTGGGATGGCAGGAATTTTTGCCCATGCCATCACAAACAATAATACCAACAAAAGCAATGACCAAAAATTAGGTTGTAATTGATTTTGCAATGAAGTGATGGACGCCAAACTTGCCGTCGCATGGTTTTGTAAACCTAAAACAGTAAAAGCAATTAATGATACAACAAAGGCTGGAATCGTTGTCCACATTAAGTTCTTGATATGATCAAATAAATCAGTACCAGCAATCGAAGCAGCTAAGTTAGTTGAATCTGACAATGGTGAACTCTTATCGCCAAAAATTGCCCCAGAAATGATTGCTCCAGCCAGTACTGGCGCTGGAAATCCTAACGTCAAACCAACTCCCATCAAAGCAACTCCGACTGTGGCTATTGTCGTAAAGGCCGACCCAATTGCCGTTCCGATCAAAGCCGGAATCAAAAAGGCAGCTGGCAAAAACCATGTTGGATTAGCTAAGTTCAATCCGGTCCACAGTAACGTTGGAATCACGCCTACTGCCATCCACAGCCCAATCAACATCCCTATTAATAGGAATAAAAAGATTGGCGCCAGTCCTGTTTGAATCCCTGACAAGAGTTGGTTCTGCAAGTCATTCCATGAAAAATGGTTCAGCCGTCCAAAAATCATTGTCACCATAATTGCTGTAACCAATGGCACAAATGGTGGTAAGTGGAATTGAATAATACTTACGCCAAAAATAGCAAATAATACAACCATCAAAAGTGTAACTGAAATAAATCTGTGTTTGTTTTCCATAAGGATATCTCCATCTCATTTTTTAGTAACGTGTGTCTATGTGCTCCAATTAAATGTGATATCGAATCAAACCACCTGATGTTTCCTTTAGCTCAAATACCCCAATGTCCTTTACCTCCTTAAAATAAAAAAAGCCCCAACTACGCCTTAGCATAGTTGGGACGATATTAGTATCTACTAATCCGCGGTACCACCCAAAATTATATTCGACAAATAAACTTGCCAAATACCTCTTTGATACTACTATTCGCATGTAAATAATTCAGTAACTAAACCTGCGCCGCTCACAGCAATACACGGCTTCTCTGACATACAATTTAGCTACCTACTGACTTAATGTAACTAATACTACTCACCATTTTCTCATTTGTCAAACATTTTTACGAAACTTTTTGAATCAGAGTGGTAAAAATGTCTGCCTTTTCGACATTCTTAGTTGGATACAGCTTAACGCTCGGCGTTTTTCCGTCAATAAAGTCAGCATCAGATTTTTGACCAAACGCAATTTTTCCCGAACCAATTTCTTCATTCTTTTGAAGCGGCGCGGCCACATTTTTCTTAGACACGATTGACTTAACCGTCGCCCTGTCATCAACATTTTTTTCTATAAAAAACTTTTGACTTTTTTTAGCCACAACATCAACTTGGCCGTGGTTTCCTGATGCGTTGTCAATCTTTATAGATGAATTCGTTTGCGGTGTCTTTAACTCCGTTTGCTCTTGCACCTGACTCAATACTGACAAAGTCTGATTAAAAATTTCTTCACGCGGATTATCATCCGTATTTAACACTACCGTGATTACCGGTTGATCTTCAAGGTATCCATGTGTCACAAGATTCGATCCGTTCTTCGGTGTCGTTCCAGTCTTTAATCCATCGATTTGATACGATTGATTTCCTAGTAATGCATTGGTGCTTTTTAATGTTTTCACCGAACCATCCGGCAATGGGAATAAAGCCGTTTGCTTGTTCGTATATTCTAAAATATTTGGGAAATCATTAACCACATGCTTAGCAATCAACGCAACTTCTCGTGCCGAGAACGCATTTTCAGCACTTGGGCTAATACTCTTATCTGAAAAAGAACCTAAATCTCCATTACTCAAACCTGATGCAGAATACATCTTAGGGTTTTTAATACCCCACCCAGACAATAGTTTTTCAGCCTGACGATAATAATCTTCTTGCGATCCAGCTACTAGATAAGCCAACTCCATCGCTCCCGCATTTGAAGATTCAATTAGAGTGGCATCTAGAATTTGTGAAATCGTATATGTACGATGCGTTGTCATGGGGACATTAGCAATGCTCGTATTCTGACTAAACACTGCAATATTTTTGGGAACGGTTACTTGCTGATCAAGCGTTAGTTCTTTTTGCTGAATCTTCTGTTCAAGCATGTACACCACTATTAATTTGGAAACCGAGGCAATCGGTAAACGTTCATTTCCATTTTGATCAGCTAATACTTGACCTGTATCGGATTGAATACTCACCGCCGATCGCATAACCGTCGTCGGTGTTATAACAGCAGCTTGTACCGTTTGTACTGGAATGACAGCCATCCCAGCTATAGCTGCACCAAGTTTTAAATACCTTAATAACTTCATTTATATCTCCCTCACTCCTTTGTATAGAGATAGTATACAAAACTCCTGTTTAGTTTGTCTCAGATTCACCAAAATTTATGACTATGTTAATCATCATTTTGTGCTAAACCAATCTTCGTCATGGCTGAAATCATTGAACAGATAGGTGATGCCCATGCAAAAATCGCAAAGACAGCGAAATGCGTAACAGGAACACCTAATGTCTGGGCGCAAAAGCTTCCCGCAACACCCCAAGGAACAAGATAATTGACAACAGTTCCAGAATCTTCAAGCGTCCGACTCATGGCTACCGGCGCAAGGCCCAGACGTTTGAACGTTGGTTTCCATAGCTCACCTGGTAAAATCGTCGCCAAACATTTTTCACCAATCATAAAATTCGCTAAAATCCCCGTTAATAACGTCCCAATAACCGCTTCAGCCTGCGTCCGAACTTGTTTAATGAGCGGCGCCATAAAATCTGCTAGGATCGCTTCTTCAGTTAGAATACCACCGAGTGCCAAAGCTAAGATAATGATTAAAACAGTCCCTATCATCGATAGCATGCCACCACGATTTAATAGATCCTGAACCATCGGATCACTTGAAGTGGTCTTAAACCCATCCATAATAACGTGACTTAACGTCATGACACTATTACTCTGCAGAAAAACGAATGCAGACGCTGTTACATTAATAAGCAAAGTTGGAATCGCCGGTATTTTAAGCCAAGCCGTTACAAACAACAAACCAACTAAAGTTAAACTCCACCATTGCGGCGTTAAATGTGATTGTAAACTCATCAAACTTTCAGCACTTGCTCCCGTGTGATGCATTAATCCCAAGCCGGTAAACCCAATCAACGATAATCCAAACGCGGGAATGGTTGTCCACATCATATTCTTAATGTGTTCAAACAACTCACTCCCTGCAATTGAAGCAGCTAAATTAGTCGACCCTGATAAGGGTGAACTTTTATCACCAAAGATGGCCCCTGAAATAATAGCTCCTGCCAACATCGGCATCGGAATACCAAAGGTTGTCCCAATACCCATTAACGCAACGCCAATCGTCGCAATCGTCGTAAATGATGATCCAATCGCGGTACCAATAACAGCACTAATCACGAAGGCGGCCGGTAAGAACCAGTCAGGTCGCGCCAACTGTAAACCACTCCACAATAGGGTCGAGATAACACCATCCCCCATCCATAAAGCAATAATCATGCCAATCAATAAAAATAGAAAAATAGGTGATAAACCAATCCGCACACCGGCTAAAAGTTGATCTTGAACAGATTGCCATGAGTATCCATTTAATCGCCCAAAAATCATCGTTATCATTAACCCTAATGTCAACGGCACATATGGTGCTAGCTTGAAGTAAATCATACCAACGCCAAATATCAACATCAATCCAACAATTAAAACTGTTACCGAAACAAATCTTCTCTGTTTTTGTTGCGCCATTTTTAACCCCCCCACTAAATTTACCCAAATAAAAAATCCCAACTAGATTTAAGCCTAGTCGGGACGATGTTAACCGCGGTACCACCCAAAATTATATTGAATACGTTCAATATCACTTCATTCGATTTATTTATGAGTTTTATGGTTATATTTCGTATCCTAGACCTGCGCCGCTCCCAGCTATCCACGGCTTCTCTGACATACAATCAAGGATCTTACTGTCATTTATGAGGTTAACTCTAATCTTATTTTAATGTATTGTCAAGAAAAAAAGCAGTCCCAATTTAAGGACTGCTCATTCATTAATCATTTACTGAGATAAAACGCACTTCATCTGCTACATAATCTTTGTCTTGGGCGGGCGCTTCAATTGAACCAAACACGAATTGCGCACGCAAACGCCAATTTTCTGGCACATTGAAGGCAACTCGAACATCTTCATCAATCAATGGGTTGTAGTGTTGCAAATTACCACCCAAACCGTGCTCACGCGCTGTCAACCAGAGTGAGTATGAAACGATACCAATCGCTTGTTCTGACCAATCATAGAAATTAGCTGCATAAGTTGGTACATCTGTTTCCAGTTGCTTCACAACATCTGTATCTGTAAACAACAACACTGTTCCATAAGCATTTTTAAAGCCATTTAATTTGGCCAAGGTTCCCTCAAAAGCTTCCGGATCGGAAACGACCTGACGCATGCGTTCAATGACCATATTCCACAAAGCCTCGTGTTGGTCACCAAAGGCAAACACAGCGCGAACAGTTTGGCTATTAAAAGCACTTGGCGTTTCTCGAATTGTATCTTTGAACATTTGTTCTAATTCAGCATCGGTATACGGCACATCATGTCCCAATGCATAAAATGAACGACGAGCTGTTTGCAATTCTAATAATGAGTTAAATTCTTCCATGATAAATACTCCCTTTTCAAATAACTTGACCAATACCTTACAAAAAGTAAGTATACAACACCACAAAAAGTAAGTAAAGCATTTATCGCTTTTTATGCCTCAAAATCATACACGTCTGCATACCGAGCTCGTTGCAAATCCAACCAGTATTGCGGATTCAACGCTTCACCCGTTGCAGCTTCCAACACTTCTGCTGGTGTCTTAGAAGCACCATATTGCCAAACATGTTCACGACGCCATTCAAAAATCGGTTTGATATCACCTTCAGCCAATAGTGCTTCAACGTCAAAGTCATTGTGCATGGCATGGTAGAACTGTGCAGCATACAAGTGCCCCAATGCATATGATGGGAAATAACCAAAGTCACCACTAGCCCAGTGAATATCTTGCAAAATACCATTGACCGCGGTGTCTGGTCGAATTCCCAAATATTCTTCATACTTACTATTCCACAACGACTCAAGATCATCAACATTATAGTCGTCATTAAAAATAGCCTTTTCAATTTCATAACGAATAATAATATGTAGTGGATATGTGATTGGATCAGCTTCTGTTCGAATTAAGGTTGGCTTCGTAATCATCCACCCCTTAAAGAAACGGGCAAAATCAACGTCATCTAAGCGACCATCAACTGCTTGTTGCAAAATTGGATATTCATGTGACCAGAAATCTTTTGATCGTCCAATCATCACTTCATTGAAAAGCGATTGCGACTCATGGATACTCATTGCAATCCCCTTATTGAACGGCGTATAGTCCCATTTAGCCGCAACATTCTGTGCGAAAAGTCCATGTCCCGCCTCATGATAAATGCCAAGCACCGCCATTTGGAAGTCTGTGGCTGACCAACGTGTTGTAATTCGAGCATCATCACGATTTAAATCTTGCATAAAGGGATGAATCGTATCATCAAGACGACCTTTTTTAGCGTCATAGCCTAAACGTTGCGCTGCATCCCAAACATATGCGCGCTGTAATTCAATCGGAATTTCGCGTGACAAGAAATCACTTTCAGGTTCAGTCCCTTGCGTTTGAATATCATGTTGCAGGTCCATAATCCCATTTTTTAAAGCCTCAAAGACATCATCTAGTTTAGCAACAGTTAAACCAGGTTCAAATTGATTTAACAAAACATCGTACGGCGTTGCTTCATCTTTTCGCCAGTATGAAATAAAACGTTTCTTAGTTGCAATTAGTTCCTTTAATGCCGGTGCAAATAGTTGATAATCATCAGCTTCACGTGCTTTTGTCCAAGCATCTTGACCAGCCGAACTCAATTTTCCAAAGGCGGTATATTCATCTTCAGGAATTGCAGCCACTTCCTCGTAATCAGTGACATAACGATCAAATAATTTTTGTTCATCATCTGTTAACAAATCACGATGCTGCTTAAAATAGGCAACTAATTCAGCTGCTTCAGTTCCGGTAGCAACTTGGAAATACTTCGAACTTAAATAACTCACCAACTCTGCTCGAAAATCACCTGCTGCGACAGGCATTCCAGTTAATTGATCCCATTCTGCCAATGCCAAACTTTCCTCAATTAAAGCCTGTTCTTTCATGTTGGCCCGTAAATCAGCCCCAGTAAATTCAGTCATACCGTCACTCCTTTTCTAATCTCATTGTTTTTTAATATTTTACACCAATCTACAAAAAAAAGCACAAAATGTGCTTTTTTACTTATTTATTAACGTAATAGCGACTGAATAATCCAAAAATGATTGTCCAAGCCAGCCCGGCATAAGCCGCAATACGATCCGTTGGCGTTATGAATAGCAACGCAAAAATAAATATGAAGAATAGAATGGTTGCTGGACTTGTCACCCGATAAAACGGCATTTTAAATCCGTCGGGTAAGAAGTCAGAACTTTTCCGATAATGACGGTGCGCAATCATAATTAATGTGTAAATCACCAATGTAATTGCTGCAGTAGCAGAAGCAAAAAAGTTAAAGGCAGATGATAAGGCTGGTATAAAATTAACCACTGGCGTAGCACAAATTAATCCTGCCGAGAACAAAATTGCCCGAGCTGGAATAGCTGTCTTTGAAAGCTTGGCAAAATAGCGCTCTAATGGTCCGTCATTTTCTTTTGAAAGTGCGAAAATATCACGTCCCGCTGAATAGATAAGCGTATTTAACGCAGACAAAGCTGCCGTCAAAACAACAAAGTTCATCAGTGCTGCGGCACCATGTAAGCCAATTAACTGAAATACCATCACAAACGGACTTTCATTTGCTGGAAGATAACGCCAATTACAAATAGCCATAATAATCGCCAAGGCGCCCACGTAAAAAATCATAATACGAACTAACACTGTATTAATTACTTTGGGAATAACTACCTTTGGATCAACTGTTTCTGCTGACATCAAGCCAACGAATTCGATTCCAACGAAAGAGAAAAAGACCATTGGGAATGCTTTTAGAAAGTCAACTGAACCATTTGGAAAGAATTGAAAGCCATCCGTAATATTTTTAAAGCTTACCGTTCCACCATGAATTCCCGGCGTTTTAAATCCTGTTACAATCATGAATAATCCAATCGCAATCACCATTAATATGGCAATAATTTTGATTGATGCAAACCAAAATTCAGCTTCACCAAAGAAGCGCACGGCTGTTAAATTCAGAATAATTAAAATAGCCATTATGGCTAATTCCATCTTCCAAGCTGCAATATAGGGTAACCAATACTGCAAGTATTGACCAATCGCTGTCAATTCAGCCATCGCTGGTAAAATTAGCGTAATCCAATATGACCATCCCACAAAGTAACCCGTCTCACGATTAATGTACTTTGAGACGACGCTCACAAATGAACTGGATTTTGGATCGACATATAACATTTCACCAATTGCCCGCATCATGAAAATTAAAAAAGCACCAGTAATCATATAGATTAACAAGACTGATGGTCCCGTTAAATTGATTGTATCACCCGCCCCTAAAAAGAGACCGGTTCCAATCGTCCCACCAATCGCCATCATTTGGACATGTCGTTGTGTTAAGCCACGAGATAGTTCGGTTGGCTTTGTTGTTGTTTCTGTCATTTCGTCCACCTCATCTTCATTTCAATACAGATAACTGTAACACAACTATGTATATTTTTACAATAAAAACATTTTTTATGCACTAAAAATGAATATACCAATGACTGAAGACAAAAAAAGAGACATGCCTAAGCATGTCTCTCCACAAATAAATATCTAAATAATTAGATTAGTTGTTTCCAAACTTAGCTACTAACCATGAAACAACAACCACAACTACAACCGCACCAATAATTGATGGGAAGATAGCCATACCTGCCATGTGAGGTCCCCATGAACCCAACAACTTTTCACCAAGCCATGATCCAACTAAACCAGCTGCAATGTTGGCAATCCAACCCATTGAAGCACCCTTACTTGTAAGCGCACCACCAATAGCACCAATAACTGCACCAATAATAAGTTCCCAAATTAAACTAAACATATCTAACTCCTACCTTTTCTAATTACTTGTCAAACTTTTCTTTAACGTCATCAACAACATCAGTTGCCTTATCAGCTACGTTTCCAGCAACTTCGCTTGCCTTTTCCTTAGCATCGCCAAACAATCCCTTGGCCTTACCTGCAAGACCTTGGGCCTTACCTTCAGCTTCAGTTTGCTTGTCGCCAGTAACGTTTCCAGCAACTTCCTTTGCCTTACCTGCTACTTTGTCGGTCTTACCCTTAACTTGATCTTCTAAACTCATAATACTACCCTCTCTTTCATTTATTGATTATTATTATATCGGGTACATTTAAAAAAAGAAAGCCTTTTTTCATTTTTTAAATGTAAATATTCATAATTGACATAATATTTATATCATTCCTTTCAATTATAAATATTAAATTAGCGTCAATCTTCCTAAATGCATTAGTATACGTACGTAATTTTGAAGATACAGCCACCCCTCACATTAGCGCATAAACGCACCCGTAGCGAATTTTTCTATCTTTTCGAATTTACTCGTGCATATTTAGATTCAACCCATACTGGTTCATTACTAATCCTAAGCTGTAGTGCATGACGTGTTTGTGTCTGCACCTGATACATACCTGTTAAGATAAAAAATTCTAACTTTCCATCGTTTCCTTGCCCAGATTGGTTTCGCAATACATGTCCATATCGGTCTGTCAAAATTACCGCCTCGGCTGGAATCCAGTTATGATAATCTTCAATCGGAATACTCAAGTCATGATTTGTCACATACCATTTACCATTTACATGATGCCATCGATCTAATACATAGACGTCTTGAAAAGTCGCCCACAATTGTTTTTTGTTTGTTTTCGGAATTTCATCCCTAACTGCCACTTGTTGTGACACATCATCATTGTGAGTTAAACTTGACCAATCGCCATAAAGCCGATTACGATCAATCCCATCGCCATCACCAAATTGCCACATGTTTACGGTTTTAAACCATGGAATTTTGGCAAACTGCTGATTAGCCCATGCTTGACCATAATAAGTTGAATTCTGGTTACTTGGATATAATGCTAGCCACAATTTAGCATTGCCAATATCAGACCAATCAAACCGACCACCAGCCCCCATTGCCATCGTTAAATTCATATACACATGGCAGCGTTTACCACTAAGCCGATAAAAAGCATCCATAAAACGTTTCGGCTCATCGCCTTTAAAATAATTACCATCCCATGCATTTTCCTCAACATCAACAAATACCGGAACCTCCGGATTAACCGCATCAGCTTTTCCCAGGATATTGTAAAATTGACGCGCTTGTTCTTCAGGACTAAACGCACTACCTAAGTAATAATAAAATCCATAATGAATCTTTTCCTTTTTCGCTTGAGATTCTTGTGCACCCACATATGGATTAATATAGTTTCCTGATGCTCCCTCACCACCACCAGCCTTAATTATCACACCCGTAAATCCGTTGGCCCGGTAGTTCATGACACCCTGATAACTCGAAACATCCGTCACAAAACTATCAGCTTGTGCGGTTTGCACTAAGTTAAACCAACTAAACACCATCACTAACAATTGCATAATGCGTCTTAATTTTTTAAGCATTGATCACCACCTGCTTCAACGTCAATACCATTAACCTTTAAAACCTCTTTCATTCTAATTAATTCGTCATTCAAAGCCTGAACTTGAACAGTTAATCGATCATTATCTCGATGTAATTTTGCATTTTCTTCGACGATTTTGTCCATATAGTAATCTTCAACACTCTGTTGTTGTTGCTTACACCCCAAATACCATGCACTTAAGGGAGCAACGATAACCGCAATCCCCGAAAATATACTTTTCCAATCTATTGAACCCATAAACAATTCCCTCCTTTTATAAGTCCTCCATTCCCATTCATAAAAAAAATGCACCACATTTTCAAAAAAAACAGTTACAATTCAGGGCCCTGAACTATATTAGTCAAAAAAAAACGCACAAACTGATGTACGTCTCTTCTAACGTTGAATCAATAAATTCAACATAATCACTTTAACACCGTACTAAAACATAAAACGGGCATCATAAATCGACTTGTTGGCATTTTGCTTTTAATGCATCACGCCACCGCCGTGGTGTTCGTTCATCCACATAATGAAGTTGGGCAATCATCTCCCACCCCATTCGGTTACGGTAACGTTGATTAAACACTTCTTTATGTTCACTATCAAACATATCAACACACGCTTTAATTTTAGCCCGCTGTTCTTGTAACGCATTTAACTTCTCGTCTTGTTCAATCCGAACCAGCGTATTTTCAAAGGCATTTGAATACTTATTTTGCGCCCGGCCCCCGCCAATATTTTCATCTTTTTTTGAATTATTTTGGCGCAATTCATGTTCACGCATCTTTATTTCTAAATCTAATCCACCTGTAAAATATCGCTCTAATAATTTATCAATCCGATCTGCCATTAAAAACGCCTCCTACCTTTTTCTATTCATTAGCCAAATCATTTTGTGTAATTCCTCTATAATATTTGACTAAAATTACACTACAGTGTACCATTGAGGTACAGTAAAAATCACAGTTGTTCATGTCATCACGACTATTCTGTCGAACAGACTAACTGCGTTACCTTACCAATATACTTATTGTATAACACGACTGTGTAATTCATCAATGCAAAATTACACTTTTGTGTAATTTTCGACTAAATAAAGAAAGGACACTTCCATGAGTACCTTTGAAAACATTAAGCGTGTCGCGAACGAACGAGGGCTATCACTGAAGCAAACTGCTCTGAAAGCCGGACTATCTGAAAACGCGCTGTATCGATATAACCAAGGGGTTGAACCAAAATACGACACCATTAAAAAGGTTGCGGATGCACTGGGAGTATCCGTCGATTATCTTGCCGGAGATACTTCAGCCTCAAGTCCAGTTAAATCACACAACTCTCAACCTGTAGAGCTCGATCAAGTCTTATCGGAAGAAGGCATGGCTATGTTTGATGGACAGCCACTGTCGGATGACTATAAAAAGGCACTTCTTACAATGCTAAATGGATTGAAAGATAGTGGGCAGTAGTCTATGCATGAAGAATTATTCGCTGCACTCTTAAAAGTTGCTGATGCCTCAAACATTTCCATCAAAGAAGTTAGTGGTACCAGCAGCGATCCTGATGTGGCCTTTTGTCGTCAAAAGGTAATCAACTTAAATCACAATTATCAGTCATCGATTAGTGTTGCATTTCGACTTGCTCATGAAATTGGTCATATTCAATTTTCTCAACCATCATTCTTATACACTTTTTCACCGTACATTAAGAATAAGGTTGAGCGTGAAACTAATGCACATGCTATCCGTATGATTGCACACCTCGTTTATGGCGACACGCCAAATGAATACCGTAATTGGTCCGATTTCATGAATGAGTTTGGTTTACCAAGCTGGTTTGAGCCACTCGTTAAAGAGATTATTTATGATTGAGTTCCTAGACCAAAACACATCCTCTCAAGTACCCTTATCAAACGGAGTTACACACCTGCATAAAAATCGGGCAACATGGATCATTACCAGCTGCATTTTAATTGGCGCTGTTGGTTTCGGATCATATGAATACGTTTACTCACAGAATACAAAAAAGCTAGACTCGCTTCGTCAAAATCAAAAAAATCTTCACAAGATGAACAAAAATCAGTATCTCATGCAAAAGCAAAGTCTAAAAAGGAAGCAAAAAGGAAATCTGAAACAAACACTTCGACTGAAGGATTCACCAGTGAAGCCACAGAGACCAGCATTTCGACTAATTCCGTTCAATATGACGCAACCTCAATGGATGTTGCAACTTTTATTGGAAAGTACGGCATGACTTATGCCCGTTATCTTAGAGAACATGACGGTAGGGTGTCGCTCAATCATTGAAGACTGCCACTTCAATTGGCGCAGGAATGACGAGCGGCGAGATGCAGAATATGTATGGTTTGGAACAAGGTCGTTTAACTGAGACCGCAGATGGTAAATTAATCGAAACAGACACAACTACCGAAAATTCATCAATTCAAACCGGTGTTGATTCGAATGAACCCAATGCTACTTTCACACTATCAGATGGCACGAAGGTAACAAATGACAGTGAAGGTAATACACGAACAGCGTCCGGTCAAATTATTGGTGGTGGTGGTATTGCTCCGAAAGATATGCCTAAACATTAAATTAATCAAATTCATAGTAGACTTGAGCATGTCTTAAAACGGCTCTTTTTTTGTATAAAATTACTTCAAACTTTTTTGCAGGAACATTTTTGACCACTAACATTCTAATTGACCCACAAATGCCCCCTTTTTCGGAACTTCCCGTCCAAATTTGACACCATCTAAAACCCTTTTAAACAAAACAAAAACGCTGATACAACGGCGTTTATACCGTCATACCAGCGTTTATGAGAAAGTATGATTACTTCAAACCATACTTCTTGTTGAACTTGTCCACAGCTCCATCGGCAGTAGTAAACTTTTGCTTACCAGTGTAGAAAGGATGTGAATCTGAAGTGATTTCAACACGAATCATTGGGTAAGTGTTACCCTCGTATTCAACTGTTTCGTCTGATGTACGAGTTGAACCAGTCAAAAGCTTGTAACCAGTAGTTGAGTCAACGAATACCACTTGGTGGTATTCTGGATGAATATTAGGCTTCATTATCAATTTCTCCTTATCGCCCTAGCACCTAAATGCTAGAGTCAGTTTTCTATTTAAGTTAACTGAATTATAATACCATATTTTTAAAACTTTTGGTAGTCCAGAATTGTTTTTCTGGATAAATTTCAGCTATTTTTCGTCAGATTCTTCGGCACTCATAACGGCCATAAAGGCTTCCTGCGGAACATCAACCGAACCGACTGACTTCATACGCTTCTTACCCTTCTTTTGCTTATCAAGCAACTTGGCCCGTCGATCTGGATCACCAGTGTGAATCTTTGAGGTAACATCCTTACGGTAGGCTTTAACCGTTGAACGCGCAATAATCTTTGAACCAATAGCTGCCTGAATCGGCACTTCGAAGTTACGACGAGGGATAATATCCTTTAGCTTTGAGGTAATTAGACGACCACGTGATTGTGCGAAGTCACGATGCACGATAAAACTTAGCGCATCGACCTTATCACCATTCAACAAAATATCGACCTTGACCAAATCAGATGGACGGTATCCCGCCAAATCATAGTCTAATGATGCGTAACCACGTGTTGATGACTTCAATTTATCGAAGAAATCAAAGATAATTTCAGAGAGCGGCATAAAGTATTTTACGTTGACACGTTGCTTGTCCAAATACTCCATTGTATCGAACTCGCCTCGCTTACTTTGTGCCAATTCCATAACCGTTCCCACGTAATCATTTGGTACCATAATTTGCGCAGCAACGTATGGTTCTTCAATGCTCTTAATTTCGGCAGCATCAGGCATTTCTGCCGGATTAGAAACTTCAACCATTTCACCGTCAGTCTTATACGCATGGTACGTTACAGATGGTGCGGTAGTAATCAAATCAAGATCGAATTCTCGTTCCAAACGTTCTTGAATAACATCCATGTGCAATAAGCCTAAGAATCCGGTACGGAAGCCAAACCCAAGCGCTTGCGACGTCTCAGGCTCAAATTCAAGCGACGCATCGTTTAATTGTAGCTTTTCCAAAGCTTCCCGCAAATCGTTATAACGTGCGTTATCTGTTGGATAAAGACCAGAATAAACCATTGGTGTCATTGGCTGGTACCCAGGTAGTGGTTCAGCCGCGGGATTATCAATCGTTGTAATCGTATCACCAGGACGTGCATCACGAATACTCTTGATTGAGGCAGCGACATAACCAATATCACCCGCCATTAAATATTCACGTTTAATTGGCTTAGGAGAATTGATACCAACTTCGGTAACTTCATATTCAGCACCCGAGTTCATAAAGCGAATCTTATCTCCAGGCTTCATAACGCCTTCACGAACACGAACTGTTAAGATAACACCCTTGTATGAATCATAGGCTGAATCAAAGATAAGCGCTTGTAACGGTGCCTCAAGGTCACCTTCAGGCGCTGGCAACTTCGAAACAATTTGATCCAACAATTCTGGAATTCCAATTCCCTCTTTTGCAGAAGCCATAACAGCATCGGAAGCATCAATTCCAATATCTTCTTCAATTTCCTCGCGAACACGTTCAGGATCTGCAGCGGGTAAATCGATTTTGTTGATAACTGGAATGATTTCAAGATCATTTTCAATGGCTAAATAAACATTAGCCAAAGTTTGTGCTTCAACACCTTGCGCAGCATCAACAACTAAAATTGCACCGTCAACAGCCGCCAACGAACGTGAAACCTCATATGAGAAATCGACGTGACCTGGTGTATCAACTAAATGAAAGATGTATGTTTCACCATCTGGGGCCTCATAGTGAGCCTCGACTGAGTTCATTTTAATTGTAATGCCACGTTCACGTTCAAGATCCATTGTATCTAATAATTGATTTTGCATATCACGTTCTGCAACTGTATGCGTTGATTCCAAGATACGATCGGAAATTGTCGATTTTCCATGATCAATATGGGCAACGATACTAAAATTACGGATACGTGATTGGCGCGCTTTCATTTCTTCTAAATCCATTTCTTTGCGCTCCTTCAGTTTAAATTTTATTTTTGCTAGTACCTTTCATTATACCGTTGATAACCTAGGTTTGCCATTGTTTACTGCAAATAAAAAAGCGAACAACTAAAATAGTTGTTCGCTTTTTATTTAAAATGAATTACTTATCTGAAATTGAAGCAATTCCAGGCAATTCCTTACCTTCAAGGTATTCAAGTGAAGCACCACCACCAGTTGAGATGTGTGTCAATTGGTCAGCAATTCCAAGTTGTTGAACAGCTGCAGTTGAGTCACCACCACCAACGATAGTCGTTGCATCATTCTTCTTAGTAACTTCAGCAAGCTTTTCACCAATTGCCAAAGTTCCCTTAGCAAAGTTAGGCATTTCGAACACACCCATAGGTCCGTTCCAAACAACTGTCTTTGCATCATCCAAAACAGAATCAAACAATTCGATTGACTTAGGTCCAATATCAAGACCCATGTAGCCATCCTTGATACCATCATCAGCGATGTAAGTATCAGCATCGTTAGCAAACTTATCGGCTGCAACAGCATCAACAGGCAAAACTAGCTTATCACCAGCTTCATCAATTAACTTCTTAGCCAAGTCAACCTTATCTGCTTCAAACAATGAGTTACCGATTGACTTACCATTGGCAACGTCGAATGTATACGCCATTCCACCACCAACGATAACCTTATCCGCCTTCTTCAAAAGGTTTTGGATAATTTCAATCTTATCAGAAACCTTAGCACCACCGATGATAGCAACGAATGGACGCTTTGGATCTGTAACGGCACCACCTAAGAACTTGATTTCCTTTTCCATCAAGAATCCAGCAGCAGTTTGATCAATGTTAGATGCAATCCCTACGTTTGACGCGTGTGAACGGTGTGCAGTACCGAAGGCATCGTTGACGAATACATCACCCAATGAAGCCCAGTACTTACCAAGTGCAGGATCATTCTTTGATTCGCGCTTTGTTTCAACACCGTCTTGAACGTCAGCAAAACGTGTGTTCTCAAACACAAGAACTTGTCCATCATCAAGACCATTAACAGCCTCTTCCAATTCTGGACCTTCAATTGCAGGAACAAATGTAACAGGTTGTCCCAACAAGTCAGCTAAACGTTGTGCAACAGGCTTCATTGACAACTTCTTCTTATCATCTTCAGTCTTTACACGACCCAAGTGTGAGAATACAACGGCACGTCCACCGTTATCCAAAACATATTTAATTGATGGCAATGCAGCCTTAATACGGTTGTCGTTTGCAACTTCAACTTCGCCATTTTCTTCCTTCAATGGCACGTTGAAATCAACACGCATTAGAACCTTCTTACCTTTAACATCCAAGTCTTCAAGAGTTAACTTAGCCATAATAAGAACTTCCTTCTTTCTATACTTTTATATCTGTAATTATAACATTTTTTGAAAAAAACAGGCGATTCAGTTTACACTAAACCCCCTGTTTTTTTAACGAACTGAATCGCTTATTAAAGCTCTGCCAAGTGCTTCAAAGTACGGATCATGTTTGAAGTGAAACCGTATTCGTTGTCATACCAAGCAGCAGTCTTAACCAATTGGTGATCACCAGCTGTTACGACTTCAGTCAAAGTTGGGTCAAAGACAGAACCGTGTGTGTCTCCGATGATATCTGAAGAAACAATTTCATCACCGTTGTAACCGAATGATGGAGTTTCGTACTTCTTCATTGCATCGTTAACTTCTTCTGCAGTAACCTTCTTGTCCAAGATAGTTGTCAATTCAGTAATTGAACCGTCAACAACTTGTACACGTTGTGCATGTCCGTTCAACTTACCCTTCAATTCTGGAACAACCAAACCGATGGCCTTAGCAGCACCAGTTGAGTGAGGAATTGTGTTGGCAGCAGCTGTACGGTTGTTACGTGGCTTGCTTCCACGAGGTCCGTCCAAGATCATTTGTGTTGAAGTGTAAGCGTGAATAGTTGTCATCGTTCCAACTTCAATTCCAAATTCCTTGTTCAATGCATCAGCCAATGGGGCCAATGATTGAGTAGTACATGAACCAGCAGAAACAATGTTATCTTCTGGAGTCAAGATATCTTGGTTAACACCGTAAACAACAGTAGGAATATCACCAGCAGGTGCTGAGATCAATACCTTCTTGGCACCAGCGTCCAAGTGAGCTTGTGCCTTTTCCTTTGAAGTGTAGAAACCAGTTGATTCCAAAACAACGTCAACGCCGTCGTTTTCAACCCACTTCAAATCAGCAGCATTCTTTTCAGCATAAACACGGTACTTCTTACCGTCAACAATGATACCATCTTCGTCAGCTGAAACTTCAGCATCCAATGTACCATGAGTTGAGTCATACTTTAGCAAATATGCCAACATTGCAGGGTTAGTCAAGTCGTTGATAGCAACAACTTCGATGTCATCTGCAGCATCCTTTAATTCAAGAATACGGCGGAATGCCAAACGACCAATACGTCCAAATCCATTAATACCAATCTTTACAGTCATGATAAATGATTCCTCCCAGAACTTCATTTCGTAAACTTTTTTACAAGTATTATTATACGACTTTGTTTAACAATTCGCAAACTTTCAGACCGTTTTTTTGCGGACACATCATGTGACTGCTAATCACGATACGCAAGGCGTTTGTCTGCTTACTTTATTTTCCAATCCAAGACGTCTTGCAAGGCATCTTCATGGTTTCTTAGCGTGACACGCATTTCTTGTGACATATTTTTCATAATGAGGTTCCCGACACCTTTGAAAACTGGTGTAAGGCCGATAACTGCCATGCGAACGATAATAAGCACCGTGATAAACACAACAACCACTGTTAGAATTCCGATCATATTTTGAATTGGCATAATAAACACTCCTCTTTTAATTAACTTTAACTTAACTTTAGGTTTAAATAAAAGCTCAGCAATTAAGCTAAGCTACTCTTCAAGTATATATTAGGTTTAAACTAATTGCAATAGGTTTAATTTAATTCGCCACTCCTACGGTAGAAATCTAAAGTTGCCTGAGCAAAATCTATTGGGTACCCAAAAGCTTCTTCCAACATCCATGGCGCTAAGGGCATGTCTGGGTGCTGTTTTGCCACGCGTTTTAAGTCTTCCACACTTGTCATATAAGTTAAAACTGACTCACGTGCAGACACTTCATTATTTTGTGCACGTGTCGACTGATAATCTAACAAGTCCCCTAAATCTGAAATCGCATGAAAATATTCTTCGACAAGTGTTTCAGCTTTCTCAAAGGTCGACAAAGCTTTATCAATGAAAATATATACCTTGCCATCTTTTATTGACGTGACTCCTGCTAGTCCTGAATTTTCTTGCAGTGGAATCGTGTCCAAGATTGTTGCTGGCATCCCGCGTTCTGATAAATCATTTTCCACCCGTATGAGTAAATCCTCATACCGATTATTTTGCATTGCGATCCTCGTAGTCTGCGATGAGACCTTCTACATATGCTTTAGCACGATCAACAACACGTTGGCGCTCATCATCAGGTAATCCTGAAATATCTAAGCCCCAATGTGCTGCCATGAGTGCTGGTTCCTCTGAGACAGTTGCATTGGCCATTTGGTCTGGATCTTCAACGAGTTCAGACTTTGATACATTAAAGTACTCTGCCATCTGTTCAATTTTGTTGATACGCGGATACGTTTTTCCATTACACCAATCTGAAATTGTTGCCGTTGATACACCTACGACTTCTGACAACTTCGCTGCTGTCATACCGTGTTGTTTCAAAAGGCGCTTAATATTACGCCCCATGATGTCTTTTCCTTCTGAGCTTGCCATAGTGTCACCTTTTCGTATTTTGTCGTTTATATTCTATATTAGCTATGATAAAGGGAAACTTAATAAAATGCAAGGTTTAACCTAATTGTAATATTATGAATTGCTTTTGCTTAATTGCTCGGCTATAATATGACGAGTAGTTATTGGACCCGTAGTGTAATGGATATCACGTTAGATTCCGGTTCTGGAGATGTGGGTTCGATTCCCGCCGGGTTCATTCTTAAGTCGTTACAAATATTGATTTATAGCTATTTGTGTTACGTATATGCACAATAAAAAGTCCTGATAGATTTCTCGTAATTGAGTATCTATCAGGGCTTTTTTATTTTAAGTTATTTGGCACTTTAAATGGTGACCAAACACATTCAGTTACCGATTGCCTGCCTCAAGGCGTGCGCATTTTCAAAATCATCGGTGAACACGCCTTCATAACCACGCTCGAAAATTTGCTTTAACGTTGGTGTATCATCAATGGTCCAGATACGCTGTCGATCGGTCACTTCATTTAGCATTACCGAACGCTTTAAGTGCAAAGCATCTAATTGATTTCGTACCATAAAATCTAGCGGACGGGATATCGGCGTCTCACTAATTAAGGCAATTTGCTGTCGTTCATCTAATCTACCGATGCGCTTAACGCTACCTAAATTAGCAGATGAAAAAACAGTTTGTTCTGCAAGATCAAATCTATGCACTGCTTCTAAGACCAACGTCTCAATCCCTGGATACTGGATATTTTCCGTCTTTAATTCTATGTTTAACATTAAATCCGTCTTTTGAAAAATCTGTAACACTCGCTCTAAGGTTGGTATCGCGCTTTGCTTCCCCTGCCTTTGTTGTGGGCGTTGCAAATCAGGCATGAGGTGAAACTGGGCTAACTCTGCCACAGTATAATCTCTAATGTATCCGTGTCCATTTGTTGTACGATCAATTTTTTCATCATGCATAACAGTCGGCTGAAAATCTTTCGTTAGATGCACGTCAAATTCAACTGCCTCACCTTTTTGGGCAATATACTCAAACCCGTCAATTGAATTTTCAATATATTTTCTGGGGACACCACGGTGCCCAAAAATGGTTGTCTTTCCCATAACTATTCTCCAGCTTGCTCATTGGCCGACTTAATATCGGCGTCTGTTTTTTCAGCAGCCTTCGCAAGTTCCTTATTAACATTTTTACCATTGATAACATTTTCCATGGCATTTTGTGTATTCACACGTTCTTTTGGCATTGCCGTAATCAAGGCACCAGCTGACGCAGTATTCTTCTTGGTATCCTTGAGTTGATCAACTGGAGCTGCCAAGATAGGCGTTTCTTTGAACGCATCCTTAAGTAACTTGGTGTCATAAGACTTCTTATTTATCGCAAAGTAGCCCGTATCAATTGACCATTGGGCTTGTTCTTTTGGAGAAGTTGCAAACTTTAAGAATTCGGCTGCGCCCTTTTCTTGCTTATTAGATTTACCCTTTGAAAGCCAGATGCTGGCCCCACCAATTGCCACACCATTAGCTGGCTTATTTTCTGGATGCGGCATGTAAGTCACACCAACATCAAACTTAGCATTCTTTTTAATATCACCAAGTGATGCAGATGAATTCATGAACATATCAATTTGCTTTGACGTAAAGCCAGATAGCTCGTTATCGGCCGCATTTGCCCCAGTGCCATAATCAACCAATGTTTTGGCATCTGCATTTGTCTTGATCCAATTTAAAATATTCTTACCAGCAGCATTGTTGAACGTTGACTTAGTGGCTGTCTTCTTTCGCCCGTTACCATTGTTCACTAACTCTTGATTTTGATTAGCAAGCAATTCTTCAAAGTTCCATCCATACGGTAAAATAGAAAGTTTTGCTTTACCTGTTTTGTCTTTTAACTGCTTAGCTGCATCCGTCACTTGTTCATAAGTCGGACTTTTGGGTAGTTCATCAATTCCGGCAGCTTTAAAGGCATCCTTGTTGTAGTACAGGACTGGGGCGCTGGAGTTAAATGGCATTGAGTATAGTTTGCCATCGACGCGGTAATAGTCGAGAATGTTTTCACGAATATCTGAAGTATCATACTTATACTTTTTGGTAATCGTTTCCATCGGCTCAATCATACCTGAGGTTGCCAATTGTTTTGTCGAAATTTCATTCGATTAGAAAAGGACTGGGGCTTTCTTGGTGCCACCTACTGATAGGAATTTAGGCAAAGCTTCAACATATTGCCCCTGGAATTCGGGAACGACTTTATAGTCGTTTTGCGACTTATTAAAATCGTTAACCACCCGTTCAATTGACTTTTGCGTCTCACCGGTCATCGAGTGCCAAAAAGTAATTTTTTCAGGCTTGCTGGCCGCAATTCCTTGAACTGTTGCCAAAGGCATCGCTGCCCCCACGCCCACTGATAGTAAAATAGAATACTTCGCGATATGCTTAAACATGATTTGATTCTCCTATTAATCGTTTTGATGTTATATCGTAGCTCATAAACTGTTGGGTGCGTGTTGCTATTTAATCACACCACTCGTTAAACCATTTTTAAAATATTTTTGACCAAAGAAAATAATCAGCATTGTTGGAATAACAACGATAATGGTTGCTGCCATAATCAAACCCCAATTACTGGCCGTATCCTGAGCGCGCATTTGACGTAACCCAATTTGCGCCGTACGTACTTTATCATTATCCGTCGAAATTAAGGGCCATAGATACATGTTCCAATTTGTTAGAAAGCTGTATAACGCAAAAGTAATCAAACTTATCTTACAATATGGCATCACCACCTTTGTTATAAACTGGAAATGCGATAGACCTTCAATCTGACTCAATTGTTTCAATTCAGGAGGCACCTGCTCGAAACTTGTTTTGATCATAAACGTACCAAAAGCGGATGCTAAAAATGGCAAGGCCATTGCTGAATAAGTGTTGAGCAGATTTAAATCACGCATCAAATTAAAATTTGGAATAATTTGCGACTCGAACGGTAACATCATCGTACTCAAAAAAATAACAAACGCAGTCTTTTTAAATTTGAAATCTAAAAAGACGAACGCATAGGCAGCTAAAATTGATAGAACTAATTGTCCAATCATCACCACCCCTGACACGATTAAACTATGCAGCAAGAATTGTGCCATGTGTGTGTCAGTAAAGACATGGACATAATTACTAAACACTAATTTTTGAGGAAACAAGTTACCTTGTGAAATGGAACTGCTTGATGACAAACTCAAAGAAATGCCCAGTAAAAGCGGAACCATCAAAATGATGGCAATCACACTCAATAATAGATAGTTCCCAATTTGTTTTGTTCGATTAACCTGCATATTTAGCCGCCTTCCGCTTATTTAAGTAGAATTGGATAAACGTAAAGATCATAATAATAATCGTCAACACGACTGATTCGGCACTTGCACGACCGATTGTATGATTCACAAACGCATCCTGATAAATTGAGTAAACTAAAAGATTCGTATGATAGTCTGGTCCACCAGCTGTTAAAATATCGACTTGTCCAAAAGTTTGGAAAGCATTAATCAACGTTACAACCATCACAAAAAATAGCGTTGGCTCAGTCGCTGGTAAAGTAATTTTACGTAAACGTAGCCACTTTGAAGCACCATTCAAATCTGCCACTTGGTATAAATCCGTTGGTATCGCTTGAACTGCGCCTAATAAGATTAGGAAAGCAAACCCAATATTCATCCAAACGGTTGTGCCGATAATAGCCACCAAAGCCCAGACTGGGTCCGACAGCCAATTCACATCTGGTAAATGCAATGCGGCAAGGACCTTACTAAATAGACCAATTTGGGGATTAAACATAAATAACCACAAAATTGAAGCTACCGTTACCGAAATCCCCATTGTTGCTGAAAAAATTGTTCGGAAAAACCCCATACCTCGCATTTTTTTACTCGCTAGGATTGCCAAAAAATAAGCGCATAGTACTGTAAAGATTGAAGTTGCAATGACAAAAATCATCGTAACCGTAATTGATGTCATAAAGCTATCTGAATGAAATAGATTTATAAAGTTTTTGAAACCGACAAATTTAATTGGGTTCCCCATCAAATCCGTTAATTGGGTGCTCAACCAAAATGTTTTAATCATGGGATAGAAAACAAACATCCCCAAAACGACTATTGAAGGCAGTAATAAGACCAACGCTAATAAATTCTGTTTCTTTTGCATTATTTTCCCTTAATACCCTTTACTTAAACGGCCAATTCGTTGATTGGACCAAGCCCAACTAAACGATCATCTGCATCAAACAACATCATTTGATCTGGTAAGATATCAAAGGCAATCTCATTACCTGTTCGCAGATTTAATTGGTCACTCACCTTCAATCTAAATGGCTCTGCTGCGCCAACTTCAACCGAAATGTTTGTCCCATCACCTAGTGGTTCAATATGTGTAATCCGTCCCCTAAAAGCGCCTTGAGGTGTTAACCGGACACTTTCAGGACGAACACCAATTCGGACAGGACCAGCCAATTCATGGTTAAAGGTTATTTCAACACCATTAACAAATTGGAGACGATTTCCCATTAATTGCCCATCAAGCAAATTTATGGCAGGTGAACCAAAGAAATCGGCTACATAAGTATTCGCTGGTGCATTATACAGATCTAACGGTGCACCAATCTGTTCGATTCGCCCCTGGTTCAATAGCATCACTTGATCACCCATAGTCATAGCTTCCGTTTGGTCATGGGTTACATAAACAACAGTTAACCCCAAGTGTTGTTGTAACGCCCGAATCTCACGACGCATCTCGGCCCGTAGTTTCGCATCTAAATTTGATAGCGGTTCGTCCATCAAAATGACTTTTGCGTCTGAGACCAATGCACGTGCTAAGGAAACGCGTTGACGTTGCCCACCCGATAAATTTGCAGGTCGCTTATCCTTGTACTCAGTCAAATGAACTGTTTGTAAAACTTCATTTAAACGTTCCTGTTGCACTTCCTTATCCACATGGCGAGCCTTTAACCCAAAAATAATATTTTCGGATACGGTTAAATTTGGCATTAGCGCATAATTTTGAAACACCATTGCTAAATGCCGATCCTTAGGTGGTAGATTAGTGACATCCCGTCCATCAATTTCAATGGTCCCATCATTAATTGGAATAAAACCAGCAATTGCGTTTAAAATGGTACTTTTCCCAGATCCTGACGCGCCCACTAGTACATAAAATTGGCCATCCTCAATCTCAGTATTAATATCTTTTAAAACTTCTTCTCCATTGTCATATGTTTTCTTTAAGTGCTTTAACTTAATTGACATGCGCCTTAAATCCCTTCTCCTATAACCAAGTAGTTAATTAATGTTTATTACAAGATTAACTTTAGCAAGTCTTTGTAAATCTACTTTAGTAAACAGGTAAAGACTTTTCCCGCGGTGTAAGCAAATAAGGGTCAAAACTCATGAAAACGCTTTATTGTAAATATTTCATCTTCATTTGAAATATATCTGTTATACAAACCAATTTATCAAATTTAAGCCTCATTAAAACGCAATCGTGTTATAATGAATTTGTAACATAGTTGCAACACAAAATAGATGGAGGATTTTACACATGGCTGATTATACTGAAAAAGAACAAAAGGTTGTTTCAAATATTGCTGACACAATTGAAAAGTTAGATGATTCAATTGCCAAGCTTGACACATTGGAATCTGATTCAAAGTCACATTCAATTAAAGAATGGTACGACGAGCACAAAGCTATTCATGAGATCAAGCACATCTTGAGTGAAATCGGTAAGTACGGTAAGTACGATGAAAAAGAAGCTCTTGCTGATGAAAAGGAACTCGAAAAGTTTATCGAAAGCCTTGATTCAGACGCATCATCAAAATAATTAACAGTAAATAAAAAGTAGATCGCAAATGCGGTCTACTTTTTTTGTGGTTTCGATTTTGATGGTTTGATGACCCCGGTGGGAATAAAACGTGTGAAACAAAGCGCCTTAAATTATAGACCTATTTTTTAGCGGGTTTAGCCTAATTAAATTAAAACGCTCCTGTATTTAGTGCACAAAAAAAGCAACCACCGTAGTGATTGCTTTTTAAGCGTCTTAGAACGCCTTAACGATTTCCATAACACCAAAGACAAGCAAGTATGCTGCCAACAAAGCAACAACAAATGACAAGCCAAAGGCTGGGCTGAACATCATTACAATTCCAAGGATAAGACCAATGATTGCCATGATAACAACAAACCAGTAGTATCCCTTACCAACTTGCTTAATGTACTTAGCTGCCCATAGTTCGAACAATGAATCCATCACCATACCGATGGCAACGAAGATCCAAACGTAGATAGCACCGAAGCTAGCAGGCCAGATAATGATGGCAAGACCAACGATAATATCCAAGATAGCAAGGAATGTTAACATTCCTGTACTCTTCATTCCAATACTACGTAGGTGTCCACGTTGTGAGAAATGCAAAATTCCATCAATAATCATGAAAATTCCGATTACGATTACGATTGCTGCCAAAGATCCACCAGGGAACTTCAAAACAACAAACGCAAGAACAAGTGACAAAATTCCAAGCACTATGCTGAAAATGTCAAAACCTTTACTCTGGTTCATAATAACCCTCCAATAGTTAATATTACTTTTTTATAACAGGCTTTATGATACCATACCGTCAGTTTTTAATCAAAATTCCATTAAAAACCATTAAAATTTAACTTGCAGTTGCAGTACCATTCGCATAGTTAATCGTGACCCCTGGTTGCACATTTGGAATAAACACATTGTATTGAATGCTACCATCCGTCGACTTAGCTTCTAGTTTGGAACCTGATGGTACTAGATTAACCCCATCATAAATTGGCGTCACGCGATAACGAATTGTTTTATGTTGATCTAACCCTTTACGGACAATCAATTCGTAATAATTTTGACCTGTGTTACTAGGATCCCCATTCGAAGCTTGGTTAGCCCAAGTTGTTTGGGTCGTGATGTTTCGTGGATTGGCTTCAGAAGCGTCAAATCCCTTAACACCACCAGCTAACGCATAGGCAATCGAATGACCGCGGTTGTATAATACTTGGTCACCATTTAACCGCATTTGATGCCAACCAATTGGATTGATCTTTTTATCATTCCCCGTATGTTCACGCTTTCGGTATTCCCGACTTGTATTGTTTAAATATGCGTTTGCCACCCCTGGTCGTCCCTTTTGATCTAGTTGCGCTAACTGCACGTACGGCGCAACAGTAACATTGGCATTTAAATCATTTTGATTATTATTAATCACGTAGGCACCAGAACCATTAAATTGTAGATTATTGGCCCCTAATTGCTGTTTAACATTTGGTGTAACAACACTAGCAGCTTGTGTCTGTGTTGGGTGCACACTTGCGCCGCCAGATTGACTCGTTTTAAGTGATCCTGTTTTACTACGAGTGGATGTGTTTTTTGGTAAGTAGGTACTCTGACTAAATTGCTTAACTTGGTCTTCTGAAATCAAGCCAAAGTGTTGACCAACCAATAATGCACCAGCAACAGCCAATCCAGCAATAGTGATTTTCTTGCCGTTCATACCTTGTTTTTTACGTCGTCTTGCCATGTGTGTTCCTCATATCCTTTTGTTAAGTTTAACCTAAAACTCTATTAAACCACAAAAAAAGCCAATTAACATCATTGGCTTTTAAAATATCATGATTTTTTTGCTTTGCGCCGGGCAAAAACTCCCAAGCGATGGCGGATTTGATCAGACGCTAGATGTTCTTGAAGGATTGGTAAAGCACGCTTGGGCTTACCACCTACAAATTCTAACGTGCGGCCTGACATATCAGGTTGACCCGCTGAAACCTTTTGATTTGGTTTAATTTTAATGATAATACCACGATAGTAGACATTTAAAATGATTTCTAAACTAACGTACTCAACTTGCTCCCAAGGTACAATAATGTAGCCACCTTTATTAGAACGAAATTCAATTCCTTTTGTTCCATAAAATAGGTATCCTGGTTGAATATTAACTGGTGATAACAACGCATTGGCTGGGGCTTTTAATTCGGGTTGTTTGGTTTCTTGTGCCATAGCGCACAGCCTCCCTTTTCATTTAACGATTATGTATAAAAACTGGTAGAAGCTACCAGTTTTTTTAGATTAAGCCATAATACCTAAGGCATAGGCTAAGATTCCAACAGCGAACAATCCGAAGATGATTACAATTGGTGAAACATGCTTACGAAGTAGCCATAGAACGACAAACATCAAAAGCAATGGTGCCAATCCTGGGATCAATTGATTCAACGTATCTTGAACCGTCGTAATTTTAACGGCCCCCAAATTCTGACCACCTTTAATTTTACCAGCGATATCAGTGATTGTTTGTGGACTTAGGTGTCCTGTATTAATTTGCTTGGCAAGTGCATCTGTATCGACATAGCTACCCTTTTGCAAATTAACCTTAGAAAGTACCATTGGGAAATTCATCGTGGTCCAACGCGGAACCAACACTCCCATAATAAACATTCCTAGAATCGATGCACCAGTGGTTAACTTTTGCATCATCCCCCCACCCAAGTTCTGAGTGATATTTGTTCCTTCACGATAACCCAATTCTTGGGTGTACCACAAGAAGGCCATACGCATGATATTCCAAACAACGAAGAAGATGATTGGTCCAAGAATTTGACCACTTTGTGCTAACCCCGCTGCAAAGGCTCCCAAAACTGGACGAACTGTTCCCCACCAGATTGGATCACCTACACCAGCTAAAGGTCCCATCATTCCAACTTTAACACTGTTAATGGCTTCATCATCAATATCAGCGCCATTAGCTTTTTGTTCTTCCATCGCCATTTCGACACCAAGAATAGGTGAGGCCACATATGGATGTGTGTTGAAAAACTCTAAGTGCCGCTTAAGTGCCGCAGCACGATCTTCTTTTGTTTTATAAAGACGCTTGATTGTTGGTACCATAGCATAAGCCCAACCAACGTTTTGCATACGCTCATAGTTCCAAGCCGCCTGGAGGAAAGTTGAACGCCACCAGGTTGCATAACGATCACCCTTTGTTAGGTGAACCTCGTTCATTTGTACTTGCTTTTCTTGTACTGAATTACTCATTGTACTCTTCCCCCAAGCCTAGTAATTATTTAAAATTGCATCAATTTGGTCACCAGATGATCCTGAACTTGAACCACCTTCGCTTCCACCACCATCATTTCCACCATTAAATCGTGGTGAAAGTTGTAGGTAAATAAGTGCCAAAACCAAACCGATAATTCCCATTGCAATCAAATTCAATTCGGTTACTGCAGAAAGGGCAAATCCCAAGAAGAAGAAAGGCCATAGTTCTGGCGTGGCCATCATGTTGATAACCATGGCATATCCAACTACCACAATGAAACCACCGGCAACGGCTAATCCCTTTGTAATGACATCTGGAATTGCATTCAAAGCTGCATTAACTGGGCCTGCGCCAACTGCGATAACGATAATCGTTGGAATCGCAATTCGCAAACCTTGTAAGGTCAGTGCCGCCATATTCACCGCATCGAGACCACGTAAGCTTCCCTTTTCGGCTTGTCGGTCAGCGACATGGGCCAAAACAACTGTTAAGGTACGTACACCAATCGTTAAGACTTGTCCAGCAATGGCTAGCGGAACCGCAATCGCCATTCCTTCATAGACACTAACTTGGGCTGGTCCGGTAACTAGATAAGCTGAGACAACCGATGCCAAAGCTGCATCGGGGGCCACGGCGGCTCCAATGTTCATCCATCCTAGGGCGAGCATTTGAAGAGTTCCCCCCAAAATAATTCCTTCAGTTACATGCCCATTGGCTAGACCAATCAGTGTTGCTGCAACAATTGGCTGCTGGAATTGAAATTCATCTAAGATGCCATCCATCCCCGCCAAAAATGAAATTAATACTACAAAAAACGCTGAAATCATGCGTTTATCCTCCTCTAATAGCGTTTAGGTTCCATGATTAATCTTTCAATAAAGCGAAAATGTCTTTACTTGGATCACTTGGTACCTTACGAACGTCAAATTTAACTCCTTGTGCTTGCAACTCTTCTAAGCACTGCACATCTGCGCTATCAACGGCAATGGCATTCGTAACCATCCGCTTTCCTTCAGAATGTGACATTGAACCAATGTTAACTTCTGTTAATTTAACACCAGCTGCGACTGCTCTTTCAACATCTTGTGGTGTTTCAAAAAGCAACATGGTCTTGAGTCCCTTAAATCGTGGATCATCCCATACATCCACTAATTTTTGAATTGGTACAACATTTACCTTTACACCAACTGGTGCTGCTTGTACAAGTAATGTCTTTCGCAAATCATCATGTGCGACTGTATCAGAAACAACAATGATGCGATCTGGTTGAACGGCTTTCGTCCAAGCTGTGGCAACTTGACCATGCAATAACCGTGAATCAATTCGAGCCAACCGAATATCCATCGTTGCTTCACCCGTATGTTCAACCTTATTGATGTCGGTCGCTGGTGCGCTTGGTGTTGTTTCCATGGCTGCATCTACTTCTGTAGGTGCTTCCTCTGTTGTTTGTGTTCGTTCTGGAATTGTATTAATTCCATTTTGTGCGACATCTATTAAAGCATGCGCAATCTCACTCGCTTTTTCCATTGTAAAACGGGCCCCATATGCTTCGATGAGCATCGGCAAATTCAATCCGGTAATAATTGCCATCCGTTCTGGATGTTCCGCTTGAATTCGTGATGCTGCATTAAATGGTGATCCTCCCCATAAATCAACCAAAAACAATACTTCGCCAGTCTCTGTTGCTTCCCCAAGTGCTTGCGTGAAGTGTTGCATCAAATCTTCTGGTCCTTCATTTGGCATGAAAGTAACCACTTCAACATCTTCTTGCTGTCCAAAAATCATTTCGCCTGATTGTTGGATTCCCTTGGCAAATTCCCCATGACTTGCAATTATGAATTTAACCATAGCGCCCTCTCCTTTAAAAAGTTCTGGATCCATTGATCCTCATTACAAACTTTATTCTACATGACTATTCTTATTTTGTAAACGTTTTCATAAATTAGATTTTCATAAAAAAAAAGACCAGTTTCCTGGTCTCTTTGCGCCATATTCCTAACTGTTCTTGAAAACAAGGCCATGTTCAGGTGTTCGTGCGTTCTTAACAATTTTATCAACTGCGAAAACCTCATCTAATTGTTCCTCAGTAAACTCACCTGTTTCCTCGGCTAACTCACGTAGAGGTCGATTTGTTTTCAAAGCTTGCTTAGCTAAGTTGGACGCCTTTTGATATCCAATAATAGCTGCCATTGCCGTTGTATATGAAATCGACAAATCAATGTCTTGTTCTAAACGTTCTTCATTTGGTGTAATACCCGTAATCGCGTTTTCACGGAATGTTTTCAATACCTGTGTCAAATGATCAACAGAAGCAAATAAACGATATAACATCACTGGTTCAAAAGCATTTAATTCAAGTTGTCCCGCTTCAACGGCATTCGTGACAGTGATATCATTTCCCATCACTTCAAAGGCAACTTGGTTAACAACCTCAGGAATCACTGGGTTAACTTTCCCAGGCATGATTGAACTACCTGCTTGACGAGCTGGTAAATTAATTTCATTAAGGCCCGAACGTGGTCCCGAACTTAACAAACGTAAATCATTTGCAATTTTTGAAAGATCGACCGCTAATGATTTTAATGCCGCTGAAAGTTGTAAGAAGCTGTCCAAGTTTTGTGTTGCATCAAATAGGTCTGAGGCTTGCTCTAGTTCTAGTCCCGTCACTGCGTTTAATTCAGGAATGATATGTTCTTGATAATATCGTGAGACGTTAATTCCTGAACCAATCGCAGAACCGCCAAGGTTTAATACATGTAAATCAGCTTGTGCCTTATCAATTCGATTCAAATCACGCTTAAGTGGCTTCAAATAGGCATGAAATGAATTTCCCAAGGTCATTGGCACAGCATCTTGGAGCTGTGTGCGTCCCATTTTATAAACATCTTCAAATTCTTCCGCCTTAGATCCTAAAGCAGCCATGAGCTTTTCAATTTCCAACATTAGTGGTTTCACAATATGAATAAGCGCTAACTTTCCCGCAGACGGAAAGACATCATTGGTACTTTGGCTCTTATTCACATGATCATTAGGGTTAATGTATTGATATTCCCCTTTTTCATGCCCTGAATTTGTTAAAGCAACATTGGCAATAACTTCATTGGCATTCATGTTCATACTTGTTCCCGCACCACCTTGAATTGGATCAAGTGGAAACATATTTTCATAGTCAACAGGTTGACTCAACAATTCATCAGTTGCCGTCAAAATGGCATCCGCAACATCAGTATCTAACGTCCCTGCCCCTTTATTAGATTTTGCGGCAGCTGCTTTAATTTGAATCAAGGCTTTAACCAAGTTCGCATTTACATGATCTTTGGTAATTGCAAAGTTTTCTAAAGCTCGCATCGTATGGATACCATAGTAAGCTTGATCTGGTACTTCCATTTGTCCTAATGAATCTGATTCAATTCGCATTTTTATTGTTTCCCCTGTTATCGTTTTTCTTATTTTAAACAATTCGACCAACGCCTTCAAGTCATTTTAAAGAATATGTAAACTAATGCGACACGAATTCTGGTTCAATTAATTAAACTATCGGAAAATGCTATAATAGAAACACTATCTATCGAGGAGTTCTTATGATTAACCGAAAAAATTGGTGGAAAAGTAATCTACCTACCTATTTAATCATGTTTCTAATTGTCGTCGGCACCATTCTTTTACCATATTGGTTTACTGACACGAGTTTAATATGGCAAGCCGATGGGCTCTCGCAACATTTACCTGCCTTAATTCATTGGCAGAAAGACTTACACCATCTCTTGGCAACTGGGAATTGGCCAAGTCAATGGAATTTTCAAATTGGTTTAGGGTCTGATTATTATCAAACGTTTGCTTACTATACACTCGGTGACATTTTTAGTTACGGTGCTGCGTTTATCAGTAGCAAGCATGTCGTGAGTTATTACTCAATCATGATTGTCGTTCGCCTTTTTTGTGCAGGCTTGGCCTTTTTAGTGGCTGTACGACATTTTACAAAATACTGGCACCCCGTTATCAATACTATTGGTAGTTTAGTCTACTTGTTTAGTGGGTATCTTGCGTTAAGTATGTTTTCACACCCATACTTTATTAACCCGCTAATTATCTTTCCGCTATTAATTGTCGCCATTGATAATTTAATTGATGTCCAAAAACCAAAATGGCTTCCAGCCGCTTTAATGATTAGTTGGACTCTGTGGAATAATTATTATTTCGCCTTCATGATGGCTATTGGAGCGACGATTTTCTTTGTCCTTCGCATCAGCTTGAACCACTCATGGCGTAATGGAAGGATGTGGCTGCGTGCCCTTTCAAGTGCTGTTGTTGGCTTTCTTTTGCCCATGCTTATCTTCTTACCAAGCATAATTGGGACGTTGAACTCTGCACGAAGTCAGTACCGTTTTGCGAATGGACTGACCTTATATCCTTTGAACTATTATCTATCCCTGCCCGGTAATCTGATTAGTAACGCACAAAGTCCCAATTTTTGGTTAACTGGTGGTTTTTCAGTTATTGGCATTATCGCAATTCTATATATTTTGCGCCGCTATAAAACGTATCCACTGCTTAGTTGGGTCTTTGGTATGGCTGGCCTCTTCTTACTATTTCCAGCGGGCGCTGCCCTCATGAATGGTGGCTCATCGCCATCAAATCGTTGGATTTTTATGTTAGGTCTTCCCCTCGCACTTAGCGTCGTCCTTTTGTTAAATCACCTAACTGAATTACGGAAACAGGACTTCTATTGGATGACCGGCGTGGGCGTTATTATCTTTATTTCAATGCTATTCACCAATAATTTTGACTTACATGCCAATTTTGCGAATATGCTTTTCATTGGGGTACTCACTATCGTTTGTCTTTACTGGGCAATTTCTCACAAAGTGGGTCTATATGCTCTCTTAGGTGTTGTGGCCTTGAATGCAATATTGATCATGCAACAAAACCATATGACTGATTTAAACCCTGAAAAAAGCGCGCTGCTATCAAATAAAAATGTTCAAAAATTGGTTGACCAACAAGCAAATTATTTTGATGAAAACATTGATGCTGATTTAGCCAAAGCACGTGGTGAAGCAAACACACCCGTTCCATCAACGCTATACCGTTCATATATTGATACGCAACTTGGATCTGATTCAGAGATTGACCCTGCACCAGCAACGAATTTAGCTCTCAATAGTCACGCACACAATGCGGAGTCATATTGGTCCTATCAAAATGGTGCAGTAAATCAGCTAATGAAACGTTTAGCATTACCACAAACTAATAATAATGATATTACTAGCAATCTTGACCGAAGAAATGTGCTATCGAATGTACTTGGCATTAAATATTGGTATGCCAATCCACAGTCTGGTTCGCCCGCCAGTTATCAAAAACTGACGCCACCGATTACGATTAATCGACAAACCGTCACACAAAGTGACTCAGTTTATCCGCTAGCTTATCTACCAAAATATGTCGTCAGTGAAAAGACATTTAACCACGCAGATACGACAAATCGAGAAGCCTACTTAGCAGATAGTGTGGTAACAGACGCCGTAACTGAACACACTTCAAAACAACAATTTGAACGTACGGTAACCACTACCTCAATTCGTTCCAACTTACAGGAGCGTTACACAGACAAAGTTCATTTCAATTACACACCTAGTCGTGAATCCGATGAACAAGGTATCTACCTCAAGCCGAATGCAACGTTAGATAACCATGAGTTGCATTTAGAAATCACCAACCTACATTTTAAACCAGCTAATTTTAACCAACGTGCAAAGTATGCCACGAACAGTTACCGAGATGCGAAAATTGAACAGAATAACAATCCCAGAAATCCACTGGATTATCGTTCCAATGACCGCGCCTTTAATTGGAATTGGCGTCGTAAGCATCTTGATACAATTGGTAAGAACGTTAGTGGTTATACATTTACCACTAGTTATGCTGGAAACAACCAGACATTTGTTCAAACAGGACAGAAAAATCTATCCTTCTATAACCCTAAGCAGAATATCACCTTAAATTTAGGGACTGCGACAGATGTTAAAAACACAGCATATTTACCATTGACCTTTAGTCAACCTGGTCAATATACTTTTGATGTTAAGGTTAAAGCCATTCCAACCGGACAGCCGTTTAAAAAGGTATCACAACAAGCACAAAAACAAGCTGTTCCATTAAATATACAAAAAGATCAAATTTCTGGTCAGGTAACTGGTTCTAAAAATCAAATTTTAGCCACAACAATTCCTTATTCTAAGGGTTGGCATTCTGCCAATAATCAAGTGATCAAAATTAATGAAGGTTTTGTCGGTATAAAATTACACACCGGTAAAAACGACATCTTGTTAAACTATCAAACACCTGGTTTGAAACTAGGACAGTATCTCTCACTACTTGGTCTTGTTTTATTACTTATATTCGGGTTAGTTACATTAATCAACAAAAAAGCCATTAGTCATGCCGACTAATGGCTTTTTTCAAACATCTAATCAAACTTAACTGCTTCATCTGCAAGTATAAGGACGCTCTCAATTTTATTTTTTGCACGTAATGTCGACAACCAGTTGTCAGGGAAGTCATTGTCAATATAACTAAAAGCCAGACCAACAAGTGCAGCATTTGTGTCTGTATCGCCACCTATTTGAACGGCAGCATGAACGGCTTCAGCATAATCTTGAAAGTTTAGGCTCGCCCACAGGACGACATTGAGTGTATCCAAAACGTAACCACTCGTCGCTAACTTTGCCTGGTCTTGAAGCTTAATTTTATTCACAATATCAGTCGGTGTGACAGTTGCATCAGTCACCAACCAACCCATTTCTTCTTGCTTTAATAATTCTTGGACGGCTGGTTGACGATTAATCGCACGAATAGCCTGTAAGATAGCTTTCTCACTATCACCCCGACGGGCCAATACACGGATAAAGTAAACAAAAAAACGTGAGGCTAATTTTGATCGCATCTGACCATGCGTTAATCCAGTTACTGCATCAACTATTTGTTCCAAAGTCATCTGGGCTGGATATGCATAAAAAGCTAGTGGCCAAATGCGCATCAAGGCTCCGTTTCCACTTCCCAGTGGATTATTAAGCCCAAAATCGCCATATTTGCCTGTCTCATGAAAATGTTTGATTGCCGCGGCTGTTTCATCGCCATAACCAAAAGCAATCCCATCCGGCGTATATTGGCCTTCATAAAGGTAATCATCAAAGTTCTGCATAATTGCCTTTAAATCGTATTCACCAGTCAACGCTGTGATGGTAGCTAAAGTCAAACTCGTATCATCACTCCATGTCCCCGGTAATTGGTTATTTACACCACCACCTTGCATTTCAGTGGAAACTTCCGTATTGGACGCATTAAACTCATATGGAACGCCGAAAGCATCACCCATTGCAAATCCGTACATACCACGTCTTAATAATTCGTTTGCCATCTCAACCCCTATATCTCTTCCGTCTCAAACCAATCTTTGATTGGTACCCATTTTTCTGACTTATTGATGAAAATTTCATAATCAGTAATATTGGTTATCGTGTGGCGATCAGTTTCCAAAGGCATCCAAAATGTCTCATCAGCCCGTCTCAAAATATCGATGTGTGAAAATTCTGTGGTTTGCCCCTCCGGATCTTTTAGTTGGAAGAAATTATCAATATCAAACTTCTTTTCTCCAACAACTGGACCATCTACTGTTAAATCATCTATTAAGTCTTGAAAAGATTCATTTGTAATCGTTTCACTCATTTGTCTGTCCTTACTTTTTTCATTTTCTCTAGGCTTATTATAACTGTTTTTATTATTGATAACAAAAAAGAGACCATCTTGTGAGATAGTCTCTTTTTAATTATCGGGACGACAGGATTCGAACCTGCGACCCCCTGGTCCCAAACCAGGTGCTCTACCAAGCTGAGCTACGTCCCGAAATGTAAATAAAAAATCCCAAATGGGATTATGCCGTCGGTGGGAATCGAACCCACACTCCCAAGAAGGGAACTGGATTTTGAGTCCAGCGCGTCTACCAGTTCCGCCACAACGGCAACTAATTCAATCATCACATCAAGGGCGATTGATGGGATTCGAACCCACGCATGCCGGAACCACAAACCGGTGTGTTAACCAACTTCACCACAACCGCCATGGCAGGGGTAGAGGGAGTCGAACCCCCACCGACGGTTTTGGAGACCGTTGTTCTACCATTAAACTATACCCCTATGAAATGACGTAATGCTTGAAAAACGGTCACAACGGGGTTCGAACCCGTGATCTCCTGCGTGACAGGCAGGCGTCCTAACCAACTAGACCATGCGACCAATGGACGATACAGGGATCGAACCTGTGACCCCCTGCTTGTAAGGCAGGTGCTCTCCCAGCTGAGCTAATCGTCCATATGCATTGCGATGTCCTATCCTCGCAGGAAGAGATCCTCCAACTACTTTCGGCGCTATTGAGCTTAACTTCTGTGTTCGGTATGGGAACAGGTGTGACCTCAATGCCATCATCACAACACGGTGTTGATGAGACTTACGTCTCTCAAAACTGAATCATATTTTGTATCTTATTTTCATTTCATTAATTGAACCGTACACCAACGTTTTGTTCAACTTGGTTAAGTCCTCGAACCATTAGTACTAGTCCGCTCCATGCGTCGCCGCACTTCCACTTCTAGCCTATCTACCTTGTCATCTACAAGGGGTCTTACTTCATAAAGAATGGGAAATCTCATCTCGAGGCGAGTTTCACACTTAGATGCTTTCAGCGTTTATCTCATCCGTACATAGCTACTCAGCGATGCTCCTGGCGGAACAACTGATACACCAGAGGTACGTTCACCCCGGTCCTCTCGTACTAAGGGCAACTCCTCTCAAATTTCCTACGCCCGCGACGGATAGGGACCGAACTGTCTCACGACGTTCTGAACCCAGCTCGCGTACCGCTTTAATGGGCGAACAGCCCAACCCTTGGGACCGACTACAGCCCCAGGATGCGATGAGCCGACATCGAGGTGCCAAACCTCCCCGTCGATGTGGACTCTTGGGGGAGATAAGCCTGTTATCCCCAGGGTAGCTTTTATCCGTTGAGCGATGGCCCTTCCATGCGGAACCACCGGATCACTAAGCCCTACTTTCGTACCTGCTCGACTAGTCAGTCTCACAGTCAAGCTCTCTTGTGCCTTTACACTCTGCGAATGATTTCCAACCATTCTGAGAGAACCTTTGGGCGCCTCCGTTACCTTTTAGGAGGCGACCGCCCCAGTCAAACTGCCTGCCAGACACTGTCTTCCACCACGCTTAGTGGTGTGAGTTAGAGTGGTCATACAACGAGGGTAGTATCCCACCTGTGCCTCCATCGAAACTAGCGTTCCGACTTCAACGGCTCCTACCTATGCTGTACAAGCTGCACAAACACTCAATATCAAGCTACAGTAAAGCTCCATGGGGTCTTTCCGTCCTGTCGCGGGTAACCCGCATCTTCACGGGTCTTTAAATTTCACCGAGTCTCTCGTTGAGACAGTGCCCAGATCGTTACGCCTTTCGTGCGGGTCGGAACTTACCCGACAAGGAATTTCGCTACCTTAGGACCGTTATAGTTACGGCCGCCGTTTACTGGGGCTTCAATTCATACCTTCGCTTGCGCTAAGCACTCCTTTTAACCTTCCAGCACCGGGCAGGCGTCAGCCCCTATACGTCATCTTACGATTTTGCAGAAACCTGTGTTTTTGATAAACAGTCGCCTGGGCCTATTCACTGCGGCTCAGCTTTCGCTGAGCACCCCTTCTCCCGAAGTTACGGGGTCATTTTGCCGAGTTCCTTAACGAGAGTTCACTCGCTCACCTTAGGATGCTCTCCTCGACTACCTGTGTTGGTTTGCGGTACGGGCAGGTAAACACTAACTAGAAGCTTTTCTTGGCAGCGTGACATGGCGGACTTCCCTACTTTATTTCGGTCCTCATCATAACTTGTCCTTAAAGAGTCAAGCATTTAACTCAACTCAAGACTTGTTATTTAACCCAGCATATCCATCAGCTGGGATCCGTTAGCCTTCTGCGTCCCTCCATCGTTCAAACATGTTCACCTGGTACAGGAATCTCAACCTGTTATCCATCGACTACGCTTCTCAGCCTCGCCTTAGGTCCCGACTAACCCTGGGAGGACGAGCCTTCCCCAGGAAACCTTAGTCATACGGTGGACAGGATTCTCACCTGTCTTTCGCTACTCATACCGGCATTCTCACTTCTATGCGCTCCACCAGTCCTCACGGTCTGACTTCATCGCCCATAGAACGCTCTCCTATCGCGCCACTTACGTGGCACCCGTAGTTTCGGTGGTGTGTTTAGCCCCGGTACATTTTCGGTGCAGAATCACTCGACTAGTGAGCTATTACGCACTCTTTAAATGGTGGCTGCTTCTGAGCCAACATCCTAGTTGTCTATGCAACTCCACTTCCTTTTCCACTTAACACACACTTAGGGACCTTAACTGACGATCTGGGCTGTTCCCCTTTCGACAATGGATCTTATCACTCACTGTCTGACTCCCGGACATACGTGATTGGCATTCGGAGTTTATCTTAATTTGGTAACCCTAGATGGGCCCCGCACCAAAACAGTGCTCTACCTCCAACACGCTTCATTCCGAGGCTAGCCCTAAAGCTATTTCGGAGAGAACCAGCTATCTCCAAGTTCGATTGGAATTTCACCGCTACCCACACCTCATCCCAACATTTTTCAACATGTACGGGTTCGGGCCTCCAATGCGCTTTACCGCATCTTCACCCTGGACATGGGTAGGTCACCTGGTTTCGGGTCTACAACAACATACTTAAGCGCCCATTTCAGACTCGCTTTCGCTACGGCTCCGGTCTTTCCACCTTAACCTTGCATGTTATCGTAACTCGCCGGTTCATTCTACAAAAGGCACGCTATCACCCATTAACGGGCTCTAACTTCTTGTAGGCACATGGTTTCAGGAACTTTTTCACTCCCCTTCCGGGGTGCTTTTCACCTTTCCCTCACGGTACTGGTTCACTATCGGTCACTAGGGAGTATTTAGCCTTGCGAGATGGTCCTCGCGGATTCCGACCGGATTTCACGTGTCCGGCCGTACTCAGGATCCTACACGGGAGATTGCTTACTTTCGCATACGGGGCTATCACCCTGTCTCGCTCAGCTTCCCAGCTGATTCTGCTAATAAACAATTTTGTAACTCCACAATGGTAGTCCTACAACCCCAACATGCAAGCACGTTGGTTTGGGCTCTTCCGATTTCGCTCGCCGCTACTATCGGAATCGATTTTTCTTTCTATTCCTGTTGCTAATGAGATGTTTCAGTTCACAACGTCTACCTTCAATTTAGCTATGTATTCACTAAATGATAACTTGTATAAACAAGTTGGATTTCCCCATTCGGAAATCTCCGGATCAAAGCTTACTTACAGCTCCCCGAAGCATATCGGTGTTAGTCCCGTCCTTCATCGGCTCCTAGTGCCAAGGCATTCACCATGCGCCCTTAATAACTTAACCTATCAACTTGCGTTGATGATTCAAGTTTGAGTATTGTGGCTCAAAGGCCACAAGCGATTTAAACTAATTTAAAAAACTCAAAAAATTACGCGGTGTATTTTTTCGGCTCAATTTAATTATAATAATTAATTGAAATGAATTTAAAATTTAAATATGATTCAGTTTTCAAAGATCTAAGTCCTTGTAACCCGAAGGTTACAATGGAGAATAGCGGGATCGAACCGCTGACCCCCTGCTTGCAAAGCAGGTGCTCTCCCAGCTGAGCTAATTCCCCAATAGAATGGGACTGAGAGGACTCGAACCTCCGACCTCACCCTTATCAGGGGTGCGCTCTAACCAGCTAAGCTACAGTCCCGAGGTTTTAAAATCTCTCGTCTATTCTGAGTGTAAACCACTCAAAACTGAATATCGTTTCAACGCAAATGTGTAGGCTTCCGATTTTCCTTAGAAAGGAGGTGATCCAGCCGCAGGTTCTCCTACGGCTACCTTGTTACGACTTCACCCTAATCATCTGTCCCACCTTAGACGGTTGGCTCCTAAAAGGTTACCTCACCGGCTTTGGGTGTTACAAACTCTCATGGTGTGACGGGCGGTGTGTACAAGACCCGGGAACGTATTCACCGCGGCGTGCTGATCCGCGATTACTAGCGATTCCGACTTCATGTAGGCGAGTTGCAGCCTACAATCCGAACTGAGACAAGTTTTAAGAGATTCGCGTACCCTCGCGGGTTAGCTGCTCGTTGTACTTGCCATTGTAGCACGTGTGTAGCCCAGGTCATAAGGGGCATGATGATTTGACGTCATCCCCACCTTCCTCCGGTTTGTCACCGGCAGTCTCACTAGAGTGCCCAACTAAATGCTGGCAACTAGTAATAAGGGTTGCGCTCGTTGCGGGACTTAACCCAACATCTCACGACACGAGCTGACGACAACCATGCACCACCTGTCACTTTGTCCCCGAAGGGAAAGCTTCATCTCTGAAGTGGTCAAAGGATGTCAAGACCTGGTAAGGTTCTTCGCGTTGCTTCGAATTAAACCACATGCTCCACCGCTTGTGCGGGTCCCCGTCAATTCCTTTGAGTTTCAACCTTGCGGTCGTACTCCCCAGGCGGAGTGCTTAATGCGTTAGCTGCGACACTTAAGGGCGGAAACCCTCAAACATCTAGCACTCATCGTTTACGGTGTGGACTACCAGGGTATCTAATCCTGTTTGCTACCCACACTTTCGAGCCTCAACGTCAGTTACAGTCCAGAGAGCCGCCTTCGCCACTGGTGTTCTTCCATATATCTACGCATTTCACCGCTACACATGGAGTTCCACTCTCCTCTACTGCACTCAAGTTGTCCAGTTTCCAAAGCACTTCCACAGTTAAGCTGTGGGCTTTCACTTCGGACTTAAATAACCGTCTGCGCTCGCTTTACGCCCAATAAATCCGGATAACGCTTGGAACATACGTATTACCGCGGCTGCTGGCACGTATTTAGCCGTTCCTTTCTGGTAAGATACCGTCACACACTGAACAGTTACTCTCAATGTCATTCTTCTCTTACAACAGTGTTTTACGAGCCGAAACCCTTCATCACACACGCGGCGTTGCTCCATCAGACTTTCGTCCATTGTGGAAGATTCCCTACTGCTGCCTCCCGTAGGAGTATGGGCCGTGTCTCAGTCCCATTGTGGCCGATCAGTCTCTCAACTCGGCTATGTATCATTGCCTTGGTAAGCCATTACCTTACCAACTAGCTAATACACCGCGGGACCATCTCTTAGTGATAGCAAGACCATCTTTTAACTAATAACCATGCGGTTATTAGTGTTATACGGTATTAGCACTTGTTTCCAAGTGTTATCCCCTGCTAAGAGGTAGGTTTCCCACGTGTTACTCACCCGTTCGCCACTCTTTGCAATGTCCATCGTCATATCTGAGCAAGCTCTTCAATTCAGTTGGACCACAAAGCGTTCGACTTGCATGTATTAGGCACGCCGCCAGCGTTCATCCTGAGCCAGGATCAAACTCTCATTTTGTACTTACTCCATAAATGAAGAAAGATTTCAAAAGCTTGATATTACTCAATTTTTCTTTTTGTTGTTTAACAGATTGTTAAACGAATTTACTAGCGAATTGACTTCGCAAATGTTTGCACCAAATAAATTTGGTGACCCTACACATTTGTTTATATCGAAACGATATTCAGTTTTCAATGATCTACTTATTGTTTAGAAGAAATATTTGTTTCCCTCAGACAACTTAAACTATATTACACGCGTTCGGTTTGTTTGTCAACATTAATTTAGAAGTAATTTGAAACTCACTTCGCATAAACGTTGTTGAAAAACCCAACTCAATTAATATACCTGAATACGCGCTTCAGGTCAAATGTTTTTTACAAAAAAAACTCACACAATAATTGTGTGAGCTTTTTTATTTATTGACTACTTGAAACAGCTTCTGGAATTGTTTGTGGTTCCCCACCCAATTCTGGTGCATTTGTCTCATATTCTGGAATCTTACCACCTGTTTTTTGCATTGCTGAGGTTGGCTTTTTCTTCTCCAGATCCTTCAACGACTTCAAGGTATCATTCTTCTTATATGAATAATTCTTAGGATCGTCTTGCTTATATCCTGCTAATTTGTGGAATCGTAACAAATCACCCGTTTGGACTTGATCCGAATAAGTCAAACTATCGTTAACATAGTTTTGATCATTATCAATGATCGCCTTAGCACGTGGATCTTCCTTAGGATTAATTTGTGTTCCAGTTGACGTAACATAGTAGTTACCTCCGTACTTCACGTAATTTTTAGATACAAAATTACCGTTACGGAAAGGCACAACCTGCTTATTATTCTTAGCTAATAGATCTTGTCCAAATTGAATATTATCGGCTGTTGAAATACCAAGTAGGTGCATCAACGTTGGCATAACATCAATTTCACCACCATAAGTATGCTTAATACCACCCTTCAATCCAGGTGAGTGAATAATTAACGGTACTTTTTGCCAGTTAGCTAGATCATATGGTGTCACAGAATCTTTACCCATTAACTTAGCAATTGCCTTAGGGTGATTTTCAGAAATACCATAATGATCACCGTATAGCACAATTACCGTATTATCATACATTCCTGACTTCTTTAAATATCGCTCAAATTCACCAAAGGCCTGGTCAAGGTAACGGGCCGTTTGAACATAACCATCAACAGTCTTATCACCCGTATCAGTCTTATTAATTGAGATATTCTTCTTGTCAAGATCGTAAGGGTAGTGATTTGTAACCGTGATGACCTTTGAATAGAAAGGTTGTGGCAACTGATCAAGGTATTGAGAAGCATCCTTAAGGAAAATCTTATCCTTCATACCATAACCAATATTGTAGTCATCTTTATTTGCTCCCTTATAGAATGGCTTACTAAAGAAGTAATCATAGCCCCAATTCTTATAAGTATTATCACGGTTCCAGAAACTAGCAACATCCCCATGGAAGGCGGCCGTTGTGTAACCACGTTGATCTAACATGTTTGGGACAGCTTGGTACGTGTTCGTTGAACCATAATTCACCATGGCAGCTCCAGACGCTAGACCATACAACCCATTTTCAAGCATATTTTCTGCATCGGCCGTCTTACCTTGCCCGACCTGGTTATAAAAATTATCAAAAGAAAGTGAATTTTGATCATGATAGAAACGGTTAATGTTTGGTGTTACCGGTTCTCCATCCACTTTATAATCAATCAAGAATTGCTGGAACGACTCCAAATGGAACATCACAACATTCTTTCCCTTAACCGTTCCATAGTATTGTGCATTAGGAATGGTGTTATTAGATTTAACAAACTTCTCAATCTTTTCAAGGTTTTTAGGTGTTGCCTGTTTTTTGACTTCAGCAGTCTTTTGCGTCTTGTAAATATTGTAAGCTGCATATTCATTCAAGCCGAGATACTTAACAATGTAGTTATTGTCGAAAGTACGTACCAATAGACCTGAACGATCACTTTCAGAAAGTCCGTACCCTACAAACATAAGTGCAACACCGAGTAACGTTGTTAATCCTGCCACCCAACGGCGTACCGCATGGCGATTAACATGAATCAACTTAAACGCAATTAATAGCGTTAGCACAATAATGTCAGCAAATACTAAGAAATCCGTAGGGTCAATAATACCGCCTAGGGCTTTTCCTAAATTATTTCCAGCTGAACTACCTGAATTAATGATATTAAGTGATAGAAAATCCGAGAACTCACGATAGTACAAAATATTTGAAAACAACCAAATTGATTGCACCAAATTCATCAAAAGCATCGTCCAGTATGACGCACGCCCTTTAAAATACAATCCAATACTCAATAAAATAATTGCCGTCGGAATTGGATTGAAGAATAACAAAAATTCTTGCATCGGCCCTTTAGCTCCAAGACTAAAGTCATGCTGATAAACCATGTATGTTTTAAGCCAAACAAAGAACACGTTTAACAGGAAGAAGCCCATGGTCGAATTAAATAGATATGCACCGCTCTTTTTGGCGGTTTGTACAACACGTTCCATGTTTACTTTGCTCCATTCAATTTAAATAATACTTATTACTCTAAGGCACTTGTTTTAAAAGAACCTAATGCTTTGCCATTTTCTTAGATGTTGTTGGCACACTGAAAGCAAAAATTCCAGCAAACATTCCGAAGTAGTAGGTAATCAAACGCCATAAAATCATTGCAATCACCAATTGCGCGTGAGTTGGTAAGAATTGGCTAAACAACACTGAGAAACCAATCTCTGCTCCCCCCGCCCCACCAGGAATTGGAAAAAGCGAAATAACCATAACGATTAACACGTTTAAGGACATAACAAGGGCGATATTTACTTGTGTTGCACCCAGCCCTAACAAGATAAAGTAAGGAATCAAGTAATACACAAACAACTGCACAAACGTAACACAAATAGCTTGAACTACAGGCTTTACATTTTTACGCATTAAATCGCTTTCTTCATGGAAGTTTGTAATCTTATCTTCAAGTACTACTTGCCACTCTTCTGCTTTTCTTGGTGAAAATGGATGCACCATTTTGATAAACACCTTAACAAGCGTATCGGTTGCCTTGGGCCAATACATAATCATGAGTAATCCCACGATAACGAATAGATGAATCAAAAACCCTAAGATTAACACAACCGTCCAAGCGTGGATTTTATCAATTAGATACTGATAACCAACTAACAGTGCCATTAAGAAATTAATCACAATCATGCCTTGGTAAATAATAAATTTCATGGTCAGAATTGATCCACCACGACCGACATCAATACCGGATTGCGCTAAAGCAACCAATTGCATTGGCTGACCTCCAGCTGCAAAAGGGGTAATCCCATTTCCAAGCTGTTCAACCAGCGGTACGCGGATGGCATCACGCCAAGTAATTTGCTCGTTTGCATCATCCACAAAAATCTTGACCACAACTGCTTCCAATAACAAATAAACAATCATCGCCACTAACGCTAAAATCAGCCAACCCCAATGTGCGCCAGCAATACTACTAGCGAATTGAGCCCAGCTGACATCACGAAATGACCACCAGAAAATGACCCCACCTAGGGCCAGCATACAAAAGAAAACGAGGATATTTTTTCTAGACATTACTTTACCTCAGCCTGTTCTGTATAAAATTTTTCCCAAATCTTGGCAACATTGTCAGCAGAATAGCGTTCAGAAGCCGCCAAGGCATCTGATGATAGCTTTTCACGTAAGGCTGTATCTGAGGCAATATTTTGCAAAGCTTGTTGCATGCCAGTACGATCTTTAGCCGGTAAATAGTATCCGTCAATGATTGCTTTATATAAGTCTAGGTCACGTAATACCGTCGGTGTTCCAGTGCTGAATGCCTCTAAGGCTGACATCGGGAACAGTTCCGTATAACTTGGCAACAAGAATACATCAGACAAATTATAGTAACCGTTCATTTCACTTCGATCGACAATTCCTGGGAATTTCAAGTTGGCTGGTGGGTTCTCCACAACCTTTTTCAACTCATCATAGCCTGCAGTCATCGCTCCGAATGAGAAACCACCTGCCCAAACAAATTGCCATTGTGGATTTGCTTCAGCCAGCTTAATAAAATCAAACACACCCTTACGCTCTTGTACTTGTCCCACACCTAGCACCACAAAATCATCAGGTTGATACCCCTGCTTTTTTCGTAGTTCTTCGCGTTCAGAAGTTGGCAATGGGTAAAAGGTCTCCTTCGATACAAAGTTAGGGATATAGGTCACTTTTTCACGTTTCACCCCTAAGTTAACCAACTTGTCAATAAAAGTTGGGTTAACCACCACTAAATGATCCATGCGCTTGTAGAAAGTCATTACATACCAATAAAATAGCTTTTTGATTGGACGTGGTAGGCTAATGGAATCTTCCAACGTTTCCGGCAGAAAATGAACGTAGCCCAACTTACGACCACGGCCTGGTAAAAAGGTACTCATAAAGTATGTCGGATTAATGGTGTGGTAGTGGCTAATATCTGTTTTTTTATAACTATTAAAGCGGAGGGCAAATTCGTTTGGAAATTTTTCCTCCAACAAATTAACGAGTTCACGGTAAGCAGATCCAACTCCTTGACCAGGAACCGTTTCTGCCGCTGAAAACATGGTAATTTTAATCATCTTGGTCTCTCCTAAACGGATGCAAAAATGAACGAACATAAGCAGCATTATTTTGTTCTGCCATATCATCATCGTCGTCATCATGATAAATGGTTAAAGCTTCGCGATAAAAATCAATCATTCGGTGACCAAACGTTCGCTCATCAATTTCATGAAGAATCGCCTCACGTTCACTTGGGTCACCAATGACTTCGCCTGTTTCTTTGGCTTTTAAATATCGCACAATCGGATCAGCTAAGGCATCCGGCGTCTCAACTAATGTACCAATACTTGGGTCAATGACAATCCCATCCATATAGTCGCTATGCATGGCAACGACTGGTGTATCAGCTGTAATGGATTCAATAAACGTAATCCCTTGCGTTTCAGAAGTTGATGCTGAGGCAAAAACATCACCAAGTCGATAATAACTATAGACTTCCTCGTGTTGCACCTCACCCACAAAAATAACACTTTCTCGAATGCCTAAGTCGCTAGCTTGACTTTCAAGCGCTGAACGTGCAGGTCCATCACCAACAATCACTAATTTAGCTTCTGGAATTTGTTCTACGACTTGTGCAAAAGCAGTGATGACATCATCAATATTCTTTTCAAAGGCAACCCGACCAATTGACATCACAATTGGCGTTTTGGGTGTTAACCCTAGTTGCTTATACAAATCCTGGCTGTGATCCTCCTCAGGCTTGTGCGCAACTCGCACACCCGTGGGGATAATCACAACTGGTGTATCAACCTTATATTCTTTTAATGTGTCATAAGTTTGTTTAGATGGGGATACAATGCCTGTCATGCCATGCATAAAGTATCGGGCAATCACAGCCACACCACCTGGTTTAATAATTTTACCATTCGCAATGTAATGCAAATAATCCTCATAATTTGTATGAAAAGTATGTACAATTGGAATCTTCATCTGTCGCGCCACAAATTTACCAATCATCCCCAAAGAGAACTCTGTTTGTGTATGCACAATATCTAGTTTTAATTCTTTAGCAATTTGGAGCGCTTGAAACCCTCCACGGTAAGTCATTCGACGATCTTTAAACCAGACAAATGGCACACTTGAAAAGCGATAAATATGCGGTTCGTTAGCGTTTTTTGAAACTTTAGGATCAGTAGATGTGAAAATATACACCTGATGCCCTTGTGCTTCAAGTTGTTCTTTGAGGGTTTTAATTGACGTTGCAACCCCAGAAACTTGCGGAAAATAAGTATCCGTGAATAATCCGATATTCATACACAATCACCTTTCACAAAAATTCATTCATTGTTCTATTTTAACAGTAAATGCACTAAAGGTATAGTTACTCAATGCTGTCCAAACAAAAAACAGTCCTAGCGGTTCGCTAGAACTGTTTAACGCATTAATTTGAATGCTTCTCACTCCAGGTACTTGGATCAACACGCCAATCTTGCAAGACGTCCAAATCAGCATCAGACATTTGACCTGAGGCCTTTTCAACATCCAAAAGTGCTGAATAAGTTGTCAATGGTGCAAAGTCAGTCTTTGCCGCCGCAAAATTCTTGTCAGCAGCTGGCAATTCGTAAGAGAAGATTGATAGTACACCCGCGACTTGACTTCCTTCGCGACGCACTGCATCAACAGCTCCCAAAACTGATCCACCAGTTGAAATTAAGTCATCAATCAAAACAACTTGATCTTGATCTGAAAGAACGCCTTCAATTTGCTTTCCGGCACCGTGATCCTTAGGCTTTGAACGAACATAAACCATTGGCAAGTCTAAGACTTCTGCAACCCAAGCTGCGTGCGGAATTCCCGCTGTGGCAACCCCACCAATAACTGTGGCATCAGGATACTTTTCTTTAACCAAGTCAGCTAAACCATTTGCAATTAATTGGCGAACCTTTGGAAAACTGATTGTCTTACGGTTATCAGTATAAATCGGACTCTTTAAACCAGACGCCCAAGTAAATGGATCATTTGGCTGTAGCTTAACTGCTTGAATATCTAATAAGGCTTGTGCAACTTCTTTTTTATAATCTGTCATAATTTAGGCTCCTTGTGTAAACTCTGCGACAACTTGTTGATAGGCGGCAACTGGATCTGCAGCCTGAGTGATGGAACGGCCGACAACAATACCATCCGCACCCATTTCATGCGCGCGTCCTGGGGTCACGACTCGACTTTGATCCCCAATGGCATCGCCTGCTAAACGAATACCAGGTGTAATTGATAAGAATCCAGCTCGGGTCGCATCGTGAATCATTTGTGATTCGAACGCCGATGAAATTGTTCCAGCTAGGCCTGCTTCGTCAGCTAATTTAGCCAGATGCGTCACAGATTCTGCCATCGATGCTTCAACCAACTGGGTGGCTTGCATTGTAGCTTCTGAAAATGCAGTCAATTGCGTAATACCTAATAACTTGGGCGCTTGCACGCCTACGGCCTGAGCACCTTCGGCTGCACCCGCGACAGCGGCTTGCATCATTTCAACGCCACCTGCCGTGTGAATCGTTAAATAGTCGATATCCAAACGTGCTAGATTACGCACAGCATGGCCCACTGTATTGGGGATGTCATACAACTTTAAGTCTAAGAAAACTGTGAATCCTGCGGCTTTGACTGCCTCTACGAAAGCCGGACCTTCCCGATAAAAGAGTTCCATCCCAATCTTTACAGCCGGGCGAACATCTTCTGGAAATTGATTTAAGAATTCCCAAGCTAAAGTTTCATTTTCAAAATCAAGGGCAATAAATATGTTATTCATCAGCAAGCTCCATTCTCTTGGTATGTATGCCGGTCGAAACCGGCTGTTTTAAGCATTATTTCATAGATTCAACATCGAATGAACGCGTTTCAAGCACACGTAGCAAGGCTGAAACTGTATCGAGGTTTGTGAACAATGGGATAGCATTTTCAATCGCAGTATTACGAATCATGCGTCCGTCATTTTCAGCTGACTCATCAGCTTGCGTTGTATTAATCACAATTTGCAAGCGACCGTCACGAATAGCTGTGACTGGATTGTTTTCAGATTCAGAAATCTTGTCCAAAACTTCAACACGCATGTCATTGTCAGCAAATAACTTTCCCGTTCCTTCAGTCGCTACCAACATGTAGCCTAGGCGATCAAAGCGCTTTGCCAAGGCCAAGGCTTCTGGCTTATCGTCATTAGCCACCGTGAAGAGTACAGTTCCAAATTCAGGAATCTTGATATTTGATGCTTCAAAGGCTTTATATAAGGCCTTTTCGTAAGTCTTATCAGACCCCATAACTTCACCAGTTGACTTCATTTCAGGTCCAAGCAATGAATCGACCATTGGCAACTTTGTGAATGAGAAGATAGGTGCCTTAACGTGCACATCGTCTGTCTCTGGAATCAAACCTGTCTCAAATCCCATATCAGACAACTTTTCGCCCAACATGACACGTGTTGCTAATTGTGCCAGCTTCAAGTGCGTTACCTTTGAAATAAATGGTACTGTTCGTGAAGCACGGGGGTTCACTTCAATCACATATGCAGTGTCATCATGAATAACGAATTGGACATTCATCAAGCCAACCGTATTCAATGAGCGAGCCAAAGCGATTGAAGCTGCTGTCATCTCATCCTTTACCTTTTGTGACAAAGACTGTGATGGGTAAACTGACATTGAATCACCTGAGTGCACCCCAGCACGTTCAATATGCTCCATGATTCCAGGAATCACTGCAGTTTCACCGTCAGACAAAACATCAACTTCAGCTTCTTGCCCAACCAAATATGAGTCAATCAAAACTGGATGATCATTTGATACTTGTACTGCACGATCCATGTAGTCAGCTAATTCATCAGCATTAGCAACAATCTCCATGGCACGACCACCCAAAACATATGATGGACGGACAAGAACTGGGTAACCAATTTCTTCCGCTGCAGCCAATGCACCTGGTACAGTTGTGGCAGTCTTACCAACTGGTTGTGGCAAGTTTAATGACTTGATAACTTGATCAAACTCTTCGCGGTCTTCTGCACGATCCAAGTCAGCAACCGTTGTTCCCAAAATGTTAACGCCATTTTGAGCTAGTGGTGCCGCCAAATTAATCGCTGTTTGACCACCGAACTGAACCACAACGCCCTTAGGTTGTTCAAGTTCAATCACGTTCATGACATCTTCAAGTGTCAATGGTTCAAAGTAGAGCTTGTCTGAAACAGAGAAGTCGGTTGAAACAGTTTCAGGATTTGAATTCATAATGATGGCTTCGTAGCCTTCAGCTTGAATCGCCTTAACTGCATGCACTGTCGCATAATCAAATTCCACACCTTGTCCGATACGAATTGGACCTGAACCCAAAACCAAAACGCTTTCGCGATCTGACTTTTCTGATTCATTGACCTTTTCATATGTTGAATAGAAGTATGGTGTTTGTGATTCGAATTCAGCTGCCACCGTATCAACCATCTTATAAACTGGCGTCACATTATTACGCTCACGCAAAGTTTTGACTTCGCGTTCAGTCATCCCCCAAAGTCCAGCAATGGTCTTATCAGCAAAACCATTCTTCTTGGCTTGTTCCAAAACGGTGATATCACCAACGCTTGTTTGTAATTCTTGTTCAATTTCAATAATGTGTAGCAACTTATCAAGGAAGAATAAGTCGATTTCAGTACGATCGTGAATCGTTTCTGGTGTTACGCCACGACGCAAGAGTTCAGCAATCATGAAGAGACGATCGTCACGTGCTGGCATCAAAGCATCCAACAAATCAGCATCAGTTGTTCCTTCAAAGCGCATGTCATCGAGACCAGTAACACCAATTTCAAGCGAACGAACAGCCTTGTTCATCGCCTCTTCAATGTTACGTCCAATGGCCATAACTTCACCAGTCGCCTTCATTTGCGTTCCAAGACGACGATCAGCCGTTACAAACTTATCAAATGGCCAACGTGGAATTTTAACGATAACGTAATCCAAAGCTGGTTCGAATTCCGCCATTGTTGTTCC